>NZ_JALIFQ010000007.1:0-326061 GCF_022867815.1 Blautia sp. NSJ-175 | reverse complement strand
GCCCAGGATCTGTCACCATTCTCAGTTGTTTAAAATCAAGGATATGTTTTGTGTAGATTTGTCTAAAAAATAGGTACTACACAAATTCAAAATGTCCTTGACAAGGGGTACAGTTTAAAAACCCCGGCCCTTCCAGTGAGTCTGTCTTGCCCTATAAGAGATTACCTGCTATTCCCTTCCAATATCTTAGAATTATAGGCATTTCTGGAGATTCTGACCAGATTCTCTTCCTGTTTTACCTACTATTCATTTCTATCATTTTAGAATTATAGGTATTTCTTAAGTTTCTGTCCAACTTTTCTTCCTGCTTTACCTGCTATTCATATCTAACATCTTAAAATTATAGGTATTTCTTAAGTTTCTGTCCAACTTTTCTTCCTGCTTTACCTACTATTCATCTCTATCATCTTAAAATTATAGGTATTTCTTAAGTTTCTGACCAATTTTTCTTCCTGCTTTACATATATTTCAATCCAACATCTTAAAATTATAGGTATCCCTTAAGTTTCTGGCCAGATTTTCTTCTTACTTTACCTACTATTTCAATTCAACATCTTAAAATTATAGGCATTCCTTAATATTCCACCTTTTTCTTTAACCTACCATACATTAACATCATCATTATTTCATTTCACAAAGCCTCCCCACACACATCTCAAATTCCCGCCATCCTCTCCCGCATCCGCTCTCCTGTGCCGTCCGCCATTTCCACTATTCCACCCTAATTCCCAGTTCCACCACCTTCTTCTTCCCAGCCAATATCCTCCGAAGCGTCCCATTCTCCTCTTCCCATTTCTGCCCGTCCACATGACAATTACAAGGTTCCAGTCCCACAACATAATCCCCTGATGCCATGGACTTCCACTGGGTAAAATTCGGCAGCTCCTCTCCTGAAAACTCCACACATATCCCCATTCCAAGCACAGGATTTTTCACCCGCACACGCGCCTTGCCGTCCTCATCAAAACGAATCTTATGATAAAACACTTCCTCCGGCAGCAGATCCACCGCTTCCCCCACAAGGTTCCACGGACGCTCTGTCTCCTTATCCTCCCCCTTCAGCACCGTTTCCACAGCCGGCACCTCGATCACACTCCCCGCATCCAGCAGCGGATATCCCACATTACAATGATACAACAGCATGAAAGGCTCATCCCCATACCCTTCATTCACATACTCATCATGGATCTTCACCTCACTGCTCCCAAGTTCGGCAGAAATCGTCCGCCTCAGCACGATATTCTCCCCGAACAGCGCAGCCTGCCGCATCTCCCCCGAGATCACGATCCGATACACATCCCCGTCCCAAAAAGCATCCGCACACACATGCTCCGCCGGGGTAGAACGCAGATACCCATGCATGGGAAGCGGTGCGTCCGGGTTCAGATCCGGTCTTCCCACATTACTGGTACCACAGGTAAAAAACATGCCCCCCATGATACTTTTCTGCGCCTCAAATCCATTACTGTCAAACCTCTGCCCGTTCATAAGACCCGGCTTGCTGAGGAAATTAAGATTCACCCCTTTATAGGACATCTCCACAATATCCAGGCACTTATCCGCAGCCACGGTAAAAGCCAGTTCCCCTGCCTTCACCTCATAAGCACGAAGGCCTGCTGCTGCACCCTCCTCAAAAGTCACCTTTCTCACATATGCCATCTGCTGCATACTTCCCATTTTTTTCATCAGATTTCTGTTCATATTCCGCTCCCTTTCCTTTACAGCAAAAATCCCCGTCATCCGGGGACTTCTGCCTTATCCTGTTACGTTACTGTTCACTACGTGTCCAGCAACACGCTTCGCGATGCACAGATATGGAGCATTCCGCTCCATATGGCGCTGGCTGCCTCGGGATTTTGCTTCGCATCGTGCAGCATCCCCTTGGGGAAAACACCTCCCGGGACATTGGCTGTGAATAGTACCTCTGTTACTCCTCTTTTGCCCATCCGTAAGAACATTTCACGGCCCTTTCCCAGCCCTTCATCTTCTTATTCCGCTCTTCCATGGAGATGACCGGCTCAAAAGTCCTCTCAATCTCCCAGTTCTTTACAATCTCATTCTTGTCTTTCCAATATCCCACAGCCAGTCCGGCCAGATACGCCGCGCCCATGGCTGTAGTCTCCACACACTGGGGCCTCTTTACCGGAACCTGTACCATATCTGCCTGTGTCTGCATAAGGAAATTGTTGGCGCTGGCACCGCCGTCCACCTTCAGGGAGGCCAGAGGAATGCCGGAATCCGCCTCCATTGCCCGCACCACATCATGTACCTGATAAGCCAGGGATTCCAGCGTGGCACGGATAATATGATATTTGTTCACTCCTCTTGTAAGACCCACAATGATTCCTCTTGCATACTGATCCCAGTAAGGCGCTCCCAGCCCTGTAAACGCAGGAACCACATAACAGCCGTGGGTATCCTTCACCTTCCTTGCCATGTACTCAGAGTCCTCTGCGCTGTCAATGATACGCAGCTCGTCGCGAAGCCACTGGATCGCCGCGCCTGCCACGAAGACAGAGCCCTCCAGGGCATAATTCACCTTTCCGTCCAATCCCCAGGCAATGGTGGTCACAAGCCCGTTTTTGGAAAATACAGGCTTCTCCCCTGTATTCATCAGCAGAAAACAACCTGTTCCATACGTATTCTTTGCCTCTCCTTCCAAAAAACAGGTCTGTCCAAACAGCGCGGACTGCTGGTCTCCCGCCGCTCCGGCTATGGGAATCTCCCCGCCGAAAAAGCTTGCATCCGCCATACCGTAGACACAACTGGAAGGCTTCACCTCAGGCAGCATGCACCTGGGAATATCCAGCTCCTTTAAAATCTCCTCATCCCACTCCAGTTTGTTGATATTATACAGAAGGGTTCTGGACGCATTGGAATAATCCGTCACATGGACCGCACCCTTTGTCATCTTCCAAATCAGCCAGGTCTCCACTGTTCCAAAGAGCAGCTCGCCTCTCTCGGCCCGCTCTCTGGCGCCATCCACATGGTCCAGAATCCATTTAACCTTGGTACCTGAAAAATAGGCGTCAATGATCAGGCCTGTCTTCTCCCTGAAAACCTCTGTAAGCCCCTTATCCTTCAGGGAATCACAGTATTCCGAGGTCCTTCTGCACTGCCACACAATGGCATGGTATACCGGCTCGCCTGTATTTTTATCCCAGACGATCGCTGTCTCCCTCTGGTTTGTGATGCCGATACCTGCAATATCCTTTGCCTCCACGCCCACCTTCTGCATGGCTTCCACAGCCACGCCGAGCTGCGTGGACCAGATCTCATTTGCATCGTGCTCCACCCAGCCGGGCTTTGGAAAATACTGTGTGAACTCTTTCTGGGCCACACTGATCATCTCACCCTTTTCGTTGAAAAGAATACACCGGTTGCTTGTCGTTCCTGCGTCCAGGGCCATCATGTACTTTGCCATATGTAAAAATCCTCCATGTTTTCTCTTGCCGGTACTTCCCCAAGAGCGTATCTGAACCTTGTACACTCCAGCACCGGCAGGTGGTATATTTGGGGTTTCACGAACAAAAGCTGTCCAGCCAGAAAGAATTTTTCTCTCTGGCCTGACAGCTCTTTGTCTCAATTCTCCTCGAGCATTTATTTTGCCTTGGGATATTCTGTACAGAGCAGACGATACGGTGCCTCGTCCTCCTCTATCTCAGGAAATCTGCCGATAGGCTCATAAAAACGGTTGTCATTTTCATCGTCATTGCACATGGAAACTTCGCCTAACAGCACCGGTCCTGTGCCCGGCTCCAGCTCAAAATCATGATACATATACGGATAAACGGTGATGCTCTCACCCGGCTGCAGCTTCACCTGGGTACCTGCCGGCACGGTAAACTCCCTGCCGTCACAGTTGACTGTCACATCCGTGTCAGCGAACCGGCCGTCCTCTGTGGAGTTGTATACACGGATCAGAACGTTGCCGCCCCCTCTGTTGATAATATCCTCCATCTTGTTCCAGTGGAAATGCATGGGAGCCATCTGTCCCTCTTTTATGTACAGCAGTTTCTCCGCATAGGTCTTTGTATACTTATCCATTTTCAGGTTGCCGTTTCTTAAGGTAATGAGGGAGAATCCCACCTCATCAAACCTGCCCAGGCCGTAATCGGTAATGTCCCAGCCCAGCATATTATCACGAATCTCGTCGTACTCGCTGCCTTTTTCCTTCCAGTCTTCCGGTGTAAAATGGCAGAATGGCGGAAGTTTGAAACAGCACTTGTTGACCATCTCCTCCATCTCTTTCAGCGCTGCATTGATTTCTGAACGTTTCATAAATTCTTTATCCTTTCTGTCTCTTATCTGATTCCTATTTTAGCGCTTCCAATGGTATTTTTCAACAACAAAAAAGGATTTTTGCCTTCCCTTTATAATATATTTATCTCACTGCGGAAAGCAAACAGTTTCCAGGTCTTGATCTCCAGCGCGTCAGCCACTTTCAGCAGGGTTTCCACGGAAATCTGTGTGGGCATTTTCGGCGCCTCAATATTGCTGATATGTGTTCTGCTTATGCCCACCATCTGGGCAAGCTGTGCCTGCGTGATTCCTTTCAGTTTTCTGTAATAGGCTATATTGAGCCCCAGTTCCATTAATTGTGCATTAATATCTTCACTCATATCATTCACTCCTTTTCTACTATTTTGTAGAAAAGTGCAGTGCCTATCCATACCTTATTTATGACTATTTTCAGCATTTCAGCACAATTTGACAGTTTGCACACATTTGGCGGTGTTTTGCAGGTCAGACACGCCTTAAAGGACGCAGATTTTTCATCTTGATAAACAGCGGAACATATTCCAGGATCAGGGCAGAATTTTCCAGACCGTACCATCTGGCGGAGGAGCCGGCCACACGGCGGATGGCATATTTCAGCGAGACAGCCGCCCGCCCTGCCGGTGTAATATCGCTCTCCGGTATGAGTAGTTTCCGGATCAGGCAGAACTGGAAGCACCCCACTTCCCCGGACCCGTAGATGGAGTATTTCGGCTCCTGGGAGGGAAGTTCATTGCTGTCAATCAGCTCCTCCACGATCTGCCGCAGATACACATTCACCCTCTGGTCCACCTTGAACCCCAGGCGGAGCTGAATCTTGAAAATATAATCCGTTCCGAAATTCTCCACCGTATACTCCCTGGTATACGGCTGGTCCGTGACCTGGATGTTGATAAACCAGTAGGCCCTGGCACGCTTCGGACGGTCCAGAACAGAATACAGAATATCCCGGTCCAGTTCCTCCACCTGTGTCTCCTTGGTAATATAGACAAGGTTATCCGTCTGGATGGGTATGCCGGTATCCGCCCTTAATCTGCCCAGCTGTCCCACAAAGTCACGGACTTTCAGATAGACTGCCTGGGAATTTTCTATGGCAGTCCCCCTGTACCACACCACCATAATCCCAAAAAGGACCGCAGCGATAAACAGCGCCACATAGCCGCCCCTTTTAAACTTGCTCAGACTGGAAAGGAAAAATGTCCCCTCCAGTCCTCCGAAAAATAGCAGAAACAGCCGGGAACTCCTGTATTTTTTCCTGATCCTGTTCAGGTAAACAAACAAAAGCAGGGTCGTCATCAGCATAGTGAGCGTAATGGCCAGACCGTATGCCGCCTCCATATGGGCACTGGTCCTGAAATAAAGCACCAGCACAGAACAGGAGATCCACAGCACCAGATTGACCAGTGGGATAAAGATCTGCCCCTTGATCATGGATGGGTACACGATCTGCATATGAGGCATCAAATCCAGTCTGCTGGCCTCTGAAACCAGCGTAAAAGACCCTGTCACCAGCGCCTGTGACGCAATGACCGCGGCCATGGTTCCCAGTACAACACCCAGGGGCCGTATCTCCTCAGGCAGCATCTCAAAAAACGGGTTCATATCCGGAATGGCTCCCAGACTCCCGCTGCTTCTGTTTTTCAGCAGCCAGGCCCCCTGTCCCAGATAATTTAAGATCAGGCACATCTTAACAAAAGGCCAGCTTGCATATATATTCTGCCGCCCCACATGCCCCATATCCGAGTAAAGCGCTTCCGCCCCTGTAGTAGCCAGAAATACGCTTCCGAGAATCATAAGTCCCATCCGGTTATCCGGGCTTACCAGTATTTTCACAGCCCACAGAGGATTCAATGCCCGGAGGATTCCCGGGTCCCCCATAATATGAAAGCATCCGGCTGCTGCCAGAAAGAGAAACCACAGGGTCATAACCGGACCGAAGGCCCTTCCGATGGAGCTGGTACCTGCCTTCTGCACCAGAAAAAGGGCAGCGATGATCACAAGGGTTATGACCACGATTTTGTCCTGATCATTTCCCAGCACTTTGTAAACCCACGGAATGCTTCTGAGACCTTCAATGGCTGTGGTGACCGTCACCGCGGGAGTCAGGATTCCGTCCGCCAGAAGCGCAGCCCCTCCTATCATGGCGGGAAATACAAGCCATTTCCCGCATTTTTTCACCAGGCTGTACAGGGCAAAGATACCGCCCTCATTGTGATTGTCCGCCTGCATGGCTATCAGCACGTATTTGACGGTGGTAAGCAGGATAATGGTCCATATGACCAGGGAAAGCGCTCCGTATATGACGTCCTCCCCTGTCCCGGTGATCCCGCCGTTTCCCTCCAGGATGGATTTCATCACATACATGGGGGAAGTCCCGATATCCCCGTAGACCACTCCCACAGAAATTAAAACCGCACCTGCACTGAAGGGTATCCCTGTCTCTCTCTGTGCATCCTTCATCTCAAACACCCTTTCCCTTTATTTCTTCTTTTTCTGCTTATGCTCTTCCCAGCACACCCAAAGAGGGCCTGCAATGCATACGGAAGAGTAACATCCGCTGATCATCCCCGCCAGAAGCGGCAGAGAAAATACCTGGATGGATTCAATGTGGTAAAAAGCAGAAAACAGATAGATGATAAACACGCAGGCCACAACGGTAAAGGCTGTATTGACAGACCGCCCCAGCGTCTCCGTGATGCTTCTGTCCACCAGCTTTGCCAGCGTTTCCCCTTTTCCCCTGTCCTTTTGGTTCTCCCGGATCCTGTCATAGAGAACAATGGTGTCATTGATAGAATACCCGATAATGGTCAAGGTCACGGCCACAAAGGCATCATTCACCGGAATCCTGCACACGCCGAACACAAACACCACGATGAGGATATCGTGCAGAAGTGCCGTCACAGCCGAGATCCCCGCCGCAAGCCCGGACATGGAAGAAAACCGTATCCTTATATATATGACGATAAACAGAGCGGAAAGTACAATGGCAATGACGGAATTTTTAAGCGCCTTTGCCCCGATATAAGGCTCCACCGCATACGTTTCAGAGAGCTTATACTCCTGTCCTCCCTCCGCGTTCAGTGTCTTTGTCACCTCCTGCTGTTCCTTAGGTGAAAGCCCCTTATTTCCGGCCAGCGTCACTGCCAGTTTCTGCTGCCCGCTTGCCGGGTCCTGGGTGATCTGCATGTTGGCAGGCCGTTCCAGCACGGTTTCCACCTTCTCCTTCAGCTTTTCCGTATCCGCATCTCCTGTAAAGGTGTATTTCAGGATAACGCCTCCGGTGAACTGTGTATCCAGCTTCATGCCGTTCGCCGCGCTCAGTATCGTCCCCGCAAGGAGTACACAGGCGGTAAAAAAGAAGATCCCTCTGCGTTTTCCCGAAAAGTCCAGAATCTTTCTCTCCCTTTTTTTGCGGAACATGGACGGGCGTTTGAAAAATTCATACTGTACCACAGAGGTGAGCATGGTTCTGGACATCCACACTCCCGCAAACAGGTTGATCACAACACCGGTAAACAGGGTATATCCAAAGCTCAGCATAGTTCCCGAGCCGAACATCATGAGGATGACAGCCACAGCCGCTGTGGTGATATTTCCGTCCAGCACAGAGGAAAATGCTCTCTGGTATCCCTTTCTGACTGCCGCCTTTACCGATGCCCCGTGCATCAGCTCCTCACTGATCCGCTCACTTATGATAATATTGGCATCCACTGCCATGCCTGCCGAGAGGATCAGCCCCGCAATTCCGGGAAGTGTGATGGTATACTGGGGAACGGAAATAGCCAGCACCTGCAGTGCCATCTGAAACAGCAGCGTGACACAGCTCAGCACGCCGGGCAGCCTGTAGTAAAAGCTCATGAACAGGCATACCAGAACCATGGCCGCTGCCGCCGCTGTCACCATGGATGTTAATGCCCGGTTTCCCAGTGTGGGGCTGATGGTATTGTAATTACTGGTCTTCATGGAAAACGGAAGCGCGCCGGCATTGATCTTGTCGGAGAGCGCCTGGGCCTCTTCCCTGGAACCCATGCCATTAATGACAGCCTCTCCTCCTTCAATCTTCTGCTGCACCACCGGATTGGAAATCCGCGTATCATCCATATAGATACCGATATTCCTGCCCAGATTGTCCTCTGTGGCCTTTGCAAACTTCTCCGTGCCGCGCTTGTCAAAGTGAAGCTCCACCTCATACTCCCTGGTATCCTGGCTCTGCACCACAGAGCTGCCGGCAACATCCCGGCCTTCCACCAGCACTTTGTGGTCTTCATCCTGAAAGGTCAGCTTTGCTGTCTCTCCCAGCTCTGCAATGGCCTCCTCGGGATTAAAGTCCTTTTCATCGGATTTCCACGGAAACCTGACAAGGATTCTGCCCTCCTTTTTTTCCACGGTCACTTCCCGGTCCAGTATGTTTTTTGCATCCAGACGTCCCTCCATGATGTTTCTGGCAGATTCCAGTTCGTCTGCCGTAGGCTTTTTCGTGATACCCACCGGCTCAAACACAGCCTCCACGCCGCCCCGGATGTCAATGCCGAACCGCATATTCCGGATGCCTTTGATGTCATCTCCACAGCCGAAAAAGGCAATGAAAAAAAAGACAGCAATGATTCCCAGTGCTATCCATATATGTGTTTTTTTATTTTTCATGTTTTCCCTGCTTTCTGTTCTAATTTTACGCGATCAGATAAAAGGGAAACTTCTCTTCTTTCCGTCCTTATACTGGACAATAAAAATCCGTTCCATGGGGGATTGGTTCAGCAGAAAGCTGCGCCTGAAAAAGGCATAGACAGAAGCCTTTGTCTCTCCGGAAAACAGAAAAACAAGGGCACAGGAAAGTAAAAGGGCAGACAGAGGAAGGAGCCTGAGAAAAAGATCCTCCTCTCCCTTATTTTTTCCGAAACAGAGACGTGAAAATGTCTCTTCTTTTTGAAGACCGGCGGACTGCTCTGTATGGACAGTCCGGGTAATGGCAGTCTGGCCGGATACGTCTGTCGATCCTGTTCCTGCATCCCTGTTCTCCTGCCTCTGGGAAAAAATAAAAAAGAAGCACAGTACACAAAGAAAAAATGCAATACCATAACAAACACGCTGCATCTTTTTCATGATCTGCTGTCCTCCAGTCCGTAAAGCCTCATATGTTATGAGGAATCTTAGCACAAAGTATGGTTTCTGTCAATCATTCCGTCACATTTTTTCGCTGCCTGCATATCCTAAACCAACGAACTGCCATGAGGTTTTACCTATGAACTATTTTCCCATAAAAGCCATGCAGACAGACCACCCGGATGAAGGCCGTCTGAGGATTTCCGTGCTCTCCGCGATCAGGAATACCCCCATTGAAAACGCCACAATAGATATTCTCTACACGGGAGAACCATCCTCTGTTATTGATGAGCTGAAAACGGATGCCAACGGACTGACACCGGAGATCACGCTTCCTGCTCCGCCCCTGGAATACAGTATGGAACCTTCTGAGTACCAGCCCTACGCAGAATACACCTTCCACATTGAAGCCGAGGATTTCGAGCCGCTGGACATTTCCGGCGCGGAGATCCTGCCTGAGGTCACTGCCCTGCAGACCGCAAGGCTCCAGGCCCAGACGCCGGAGAACACCTTTCAGAATATTGTCATTCCGGCCCACACCCTGTTCGGCACATACCCGGAAAAAATACCCGAAGACGAGATCAAACCCATGGACGAATCCGGGGAGATTGTTCTGAGCCGGGTGGTCGTGCCGGAATTTGTGGTGGTACATGACGGCGCCCCCACAGACCCCACTGCCCAGAACTTCTATGTGCGCTACCGGGATTACATTAAAAATGTGGCATCCAGTGAGATCTACGCCACATGGCCCACAGAGACGATCCGCGCCAATGTGCTGGCTATTATGTCCTTTACCCTGAACCGGGTCTACACGGAGTGGTACCGGAACAAAGGCTATGACTTTACCATCACCTCCTCCACTGCCTTTGACCACAAGTGGATGAACGGAAGGAATATCTTTGACAGCATCTCCCGGGTGGTGGATGAGCTGTTCGCTGATTATCTCTCCAGGCCGGGCGTCAGACAGCCCATCCTCACACAATACTGCGACGGACAGCGGGTGTCATGCCCGAACTGGATGACACAGTGGGGGTCCAAGTATCTGGGCGACCAGGGCTACACCGCCATTGAGATCCTCCGGAATTTCTACGGTGACAACATGTACATCAATACGGCTGAGGAGATTGCCGGCATCCCCATCTCATGGCCGGGAAGCAATCTGGATATCGGCAGCTCCGGCGACAAGGTAGAGCAGCTCCAGGAACAGCTAAATGCCATCCGCCAGGGCTATCCCGCACTGCCGGCCGTAACCGTGGACGGCATCTACGGGGAGGGCACACAGCGGGCTGTACGGGATTTTCAGCGAATCTTCAGCCTGCCTGTCACGGGCATTGTGGATTATCCCACCTGGTACAAAATACAGGAGATCTACGTGGGCGTCACAAGAATCGCGGAACTTGTATAACCATCACCAAAAAATCCGGAAAGGCCGGGTACAGATTCTTTGTACCCAACCCTCCCGGATTTTCTTTTACAGCCTCTTGATATCATTAAACAGGACAAACACCATGAGCAGCATCAAAAGAACAAACCCTGCAAAGTGTATCATACCCTCCACATTCCGGTTCACCTCTTTGCCGCGTATGGCCTCTATGATGAGGAATACCAGACGACCTCCGTCCAGTGCCGGAATGGGCAGCAGGTTCATAACGCCCAGGTTGGCTGACAGAAGGATCACCCAGTAGAGCATCTGCATGCTCAATATCACGCTGCCCTCGGATTTTGCCTCCTGTACAGAATCTCCGATGGCGTCCACAATCCCCACCGGTCCGGACAGGTCATTTACGGAAAATGTACCCTTGATGAGAAGTCCCAGGCTCTGAACCGTACTGGTGATCCAGTAGCGGACCTCCACGGCGCTGTATTTGAGCACGCCTAAAAATCCGGTCTTCTCTCTGTACAGGTTATAGTCAAACCCGCTGCTGACCACAGTCCGCATCTGAGGTTTTGCCGTAACATCCCGCTCCTTGCCGTTACGCTCCACAGTCAGAGTGATCTCATCCCCTGTGAGCGGATGCGCCTCCATATAATCCTGAAGCTCTTTTCCGTCTGTGATCTTCGTGCCCGCAATGCCTGTGATCACATCCCCGGCCTGCAGACCGGCTTTCATCATGGGACTGTCAATATAGATTTCCATGATCTGCGCAGGGCCTTCACTGCTGTAGGTAAATCCCAGCATCTTCTTCTCTATGCTGTCAGCAGTAAAGGAAATGTCCTCTGTCTTCCCGTCCCGCTTCACTTTCATATCAATGGTTTTATCCTGATACCCGTGCAGTGTCTGGTAAAGACTCAAATCCCTGCCTATGGAAATATGCTTTCCGTTGAATTCCGTGATCAGGTCGCCTTCCTTAAGTCCCGCCGCCTCCGCCGCGGACCCTTCCTGCACAACAGTCACTCTGGCCGGGTCATAACCCACCACGCTGGTGATGATCATGGCGCAGACAAAGGCCATGATAAAGTTAAACACAGGACCTGCCGCCACCACGGAGATTCTGGCCCACACAGAGGCGTTGTTGAAGGAACCTGCGCTGTCGTCATCGTCATCCTCTCCTACCATCAGGCAGGAACCGCCGATGGGAAACAGCTTCAGGGAATACCTGGTGCCGCCCTTCTCTGTGGAAATCAGCCTCGGCCCCATACCCAGTGAAAATTCCGTCACTGCAATGCCGTTCCTCTTTGCCAGCAGAAAATGTCCCAGCTCATGAAAAATAACGATCAGGGAAAAGATAATAACTGCAATCAAAATATTTATAATACCGGAAAAACTCAATCTACCACCTGCCTTCAATCCATCTGTAAGTCTCCTGTTCGATGCCTGTAATTTCATCTACGTCCGGATTCTCAATCACTTTATGTCTTTCCATAGCTTCTTCAATTATTGAATAAATATCCAGGAAACCGATTTTTCTGTTCAAAAACATACCTACTGCCTTTTCATTTGCAGCGTTGAATACCGTGGGCATGGAACCACCCTTTTTGGATGCCTCCATAGCCAGCGGCAGCCCTTTAAAGGTGTCCATATCCGGCTCCTCAAAAGTGATAGATCCAAGTGCCGCAAAATCCAGACGCTCTCCGGGAAGAAAACGTCTCTCGCCCCCATACAGGGCATACTGAATGGGAAGCCGCATATCCGGAGTTCCAAGCTGGGCAATGATGCCCCCGTCCACAAACTCCACCATGGAGTGAATGACACTCTGAGGCTGCACCACAACCTGTATCCGGTCCAGATCCATATGGAACAGCCACTTTGCCTCCATAACCTCCAGTCCCTTGTTCACCAGGGTAGCGGAGTCAATGGTAATCTTCTGCCCCATAGCCCAGTTGGGATGCTTCAGAGCGTCCTCCACACGGATATTCGTAAGCTCCTCCCGCTTCTTTCCCCGGAAAGGCCCGCCGGAAGCTGTGATCAGCAGCTTGTGTATCCTGGAAGGGTCCTCCCCGTTCAGAGCCTGGAAGATGGCACTGTGTTCACTGTCCACAGGCAGGATACGCACGCCGTACTCTTTGGCAAGGGGCATGATAATATGCCCGGCTGTCACCAGTGTCTCCTTATTGGCAAGGGCAATATCCTTACCGGCCCGGATACCCTCCACAGTAGGGCGGATGCCGATCATGCCCACAATGGCTGTGACCAGTATATCCGACTCCGGCATGGCAGCCAGGGCGAGAAGCCCTTCCATGCCTCCTGTCACCGTACAATCCGTATCTGCGACCCTTTTTCTTAGCTCAGCCGCCTTTTTTTCATCCCCCACAGCCGCCAGCTTCGGATGAAAGCGCCGAATCTGTTCTTCCAGCATCCGGATATTGCTGCCTGCGGCAATTCCCACCACCTGCAGGTCATCATTTCTCTCCACCACATCCAAAGTCTGTGTGCCGATGGAACCTGTGGAACCTAATATCGCAATTTTCTTCATATCATCACAACCTCATTTACAGCAGTACATTTGCCAGGAAATAGATGAACGGTGCCGTAAATATGACACTGTCAAAACGGTCCAGAATACCGCCGTGGCCCGGGATCAGTCTGCCGTAATCCTTTATCTCTTTGTTTCTCTTGATCGCGGATGCCGCCAGATCTCCAACCATGGAGATCAATGCACCCACCGCGCAGATCAGGGCATACATAAGGGCCGTATGGCCGGAAGCAGGGTTCCATTTTGCAATCACCACTGCATACAGGGCGCCCAGAAGCGCGGCCCCCACAACGCCGCCCACACCGCCTTCCACGGATTTTTTCGGGCTTAACACAGGCGCCATTTTGTGCTTGCCGATGAGCATTCCCACACAGTAGGCACAGGTATCGCTACCCCAGGAACTTATAAAGATAAGGCCCACAAGCCATGCGCCGCCTTCCAGATTCCTGGTTTTATAGATATAAGAAAGCATGACAGCCACGTAAATGACACCGAACATGGCAGCCATGATCTGGTCTGCATGGTATTTTGGGTATGTAAACACATACACGGACATAATGAGGACCAATGCAAATAAAATGGCAATAAGGGAAAATTCTTCCCTGTCCAGCAGAAGGGTCAGGTAGTAAACCATGGCCCCCGCATACCCCATGATCTCCAGGCTGCCGGCCTGATTTTCATGTACTCTCATGGCTTTGTACAGTTCCTGCATACCGATGAGGGAGATGGCGGCCAGCGTGGCAAAGAGCACGATTCCTCCCGGAATAATGGTGGCAAGGGCAATGATGACCAGCACAATTCCGCTTAACAGCCTTGTCTTGAACATGTTACTCCTCCTTCACGCCGCCGTATCTGCGGTCTCTCTGATTAAATTTCCAAATGGCCTTTTCAAACTCAGCCTTGTTAAAATCCGGCCATGCCACATCGGTAAAATAAAACTCCGTGTAGGCAAGCTGCCACATGAGAAAGTTGGAAAGGCGCTCCTCCCCGCTGGTACGGATCAACAGGTCAGGGTCCGGAAGTCCCTTGGTATCCAGATATCCGGATATGGTATCCTCTGTGATCTGCGCAGGGTCCAGCATACCCTTTTTCACATCCCCGGCAAGATCCTGCACCGCTCTTTTGATCTCATCCCTGCTGCCGTAATTCAGCGCGATCTGGAAATGCAGCTCATCAAACTGGCTGGAATACTCCTCCAGTTCTCTGATCCTTGCCTGCAGGTCCTCGTCAAAGACAGAGGGCTCCCCGATCACGCGGACGCGCATCTTATTGTCCCTTGCGATTTTCAGGCATTTTTTCATATAATTGCGGAACAGCTTCATCAGGCCGTCCACTTCATCTTTGGAACGTTTCCAGTTTTCAGTGGAAAAGGCATAGACCGTGAGATATTTTACCCCCAGCTCCTTGGCTATGGAACATATTTTTTCCAGGTTTTCGCAGCCTTTCACATGCCCGTATGTCCTCGGCATTCCTTTGGCTTTGGCCCAGCGGCCGTTTCCGTCCAGAATGATTGCCACATGATTTGGAATCACCATGTTTTTCTCCTCCTACGCGTAAAAGAGGCACAATACCTTTTTCTTGTATGTGCCCCTCTTGATTATAAATTATACGGTTAAGATTTCTTTGGATTTCTCTTCCACTGTCTTATCAATGTTCTTGCCGAACTTATCTGTCAGTTTCTGGATCACATCTTCCAGCTCCTTGATCTCATCCTCAGATACATCCTGTTTTGCCAGTTTTTTGAATGCCTCATTGGCATCGCGGCGGATATTACGGATAGCTACCTTAGCAGCCTCCCCTTTCTTCTTCACGTCTTTCACCAGCTCTTTTCTGCGCTCCTCAGTGAGCTCAGGCAGCACCAGACGAATCGATTTGCCGTCATTATTGGGGTTGATCCCCAAGTCAGATGTCAGGATCGCTTTCTGGATGTCTTTGATCAGAGAAGCCTCCCATGGCTGGATCTGAATCATTCTGGGTTCCGGAACGGTTACATTTGCCACCTGCTGCAGAGGTGTAGGTGCTCCATAATAGTCTACGGTGATTTTATCCAGAATATGCGGATTTGCACGTCCGGCACGGATGGTTCCCAGTTCTTTTACCAGGGCATCCATGGTCTTGTTCATCTTGTCTTCATATTTTGCGATTCTCTCATCAGTTGCCATACTCGTTTTCCTCCCAGATTATACTAATACTTTTGTTCCCGTGAATTTACCGTGCGCGGTATTCACAATACTGTCTTTCTCATTCAGCCCGAACACCAGCATGGGCATCTTATTTTCCATACAGAGGATGGAGGCGGTCATATCCACAACAGCCAGCTTTTTGTCAATGACTTCCTGGATGCTCACCTCATCATACTTCTTGGCATCCGGATTGCTCTTGGGATCACTGTCATACACGCCGTCCACTGCTTTTGCCAGGAAAATCATATCCGCTTCAATCTCCACTGCGCGCAGTACCGTTGCCGTATCCGTTGAGAAATAAGGATGGCCGGTGCCGCCTGCCATAAAGACTACCATGCCGCGGTCGAAATATTTATTGACACGGTCCTTGGAAAATAATTTTGTAAAGGAGCCGCATTCAAACGGGGTCAGGACGCTGGTTCTCATGCCTGCTGTGCGGAAGATCTCAGATACATAGATACAGTTCATGACTGTGGCAAGCATTCCGATCTGGTCAGCTTTGGTCCTGTCAATATTCTCACTGGTACGGCCTCTCCAGAAATTGCCGCCGCCGATGACAATACCCACCTGGATTCCCTCATCCACCAGAACTTTTACCTGGCGGGCAACCTCCATGACTGTCGCCTCATCAAAACCTGTCTTCTTTGGACCTGCCAGTGCTTCTCCGCTCAGTTTCAGTAAAATTCTCTTCATCTGTTATTCCTCTTCATTATTCATTTTCTGTAATGATCTTTATTATCTGGTCATACTGCTTTTTGATTTCATCCATATCCTCCCGGGAGGGAAGTTCACCTCTTCTGCCCTTCTCCACCGCAGGCTGCATCTCATCATAAAGGCAGCTAAGCCCCAAATTGCCGGATACTCCCTTCATGGTATGGGCAGCTTTAAAAAACTCTTCCGCATCTCCCTGCGCAAAGGCCTTCTGCATCTCCCCAAAAGTGGTATCCTCCGGAAATTTTCTTAAAAACTTCATGCACAGCATTTCATTGTTCATAAAACGCTCCAGTGTGCCGTCCATGTCACACCCCGCTTCACGCAGTTTTGTCAGCATTACATGTTCCATATACATTCTCCTTATACCGGAAAATATGCTTCGCCGGCACAGCATCCGCTGCTTCGGCAGTTACCTGTCAGACACGCTTCGCCATAAACGGTAACTTAGATTTTCATTCTATCCCTAGTATACCTGTAAAATTTACTGATTTCAAGGGAATTTTCTATAAACTCTGAAACAGACTCCAATATCCCTGCACGAAAATATAAAGGACAATGACAGGCAGGATAAATGTGAGATAAACCTTTATTTTTCTGGGGAAAGAGATGCCTTCCCCCGTGTTGGCTTCCTTCAGGAAATTTTCCCATCCCCAGCCGTATCTTGTCACACAGAACAAAAGATACACAAGGGAACCCAGAGGAAGCAGGTTGTTGCTCACCAGGAAATCCTCAAATCCCATGATATCCTTGCCCAGAATGGTAAAGTCACTTAATATGGTCATACCGAAAATACAGGGCAGGGACAGCAGAAATATGGCAATACCGTTTATGAGCGCTGCCTTTTTCACGCTCCAGTTCCACAGATCCTGCGCAAAGGATATGATATTCTGGAACACGGCGATAATGGTAGAAAGCGCGGCAAAGGACATGAACAGGAAGAACAGCGCTCCCCAAAACCTTCCGCCCTTCATGGCATTAAACACATTGGGCAGGGTCACGAACACAAGACCCGGGCCCTCTCCCGGATTGACGTTGAAAGCGGAGCATGCCGGGAAAATGATAAGCCCTGCAATGAGCGCCACCATGGTATCCAGGATCGTAATGCTGACAGCCTCCCCGGTGAGCTTATGTTCCTTGCCTATATAGCTTCCGAAAATAGCCAGGGCGCCGATTCCAAGGCTCAGGGTAAAGAACGCCTGTCCCATGGCCGCAAAGATAACCTCCTGGATCTTATACTCGGAAAGCTTGCCGAAATCCGGCAGCAGATAGAATTTCAGTCCCTCAGATGCACCCTCCAGCGTACAGGAGCGCACAGCCAGAAGCACCATCAGCGCCAGCAGCACCACCATCATGATCTTGGTGATCTTTTCCACACCCTTCTGCAGACCCATGGAGCACACCGCGAAACCGATGACTACGATCAGGACCATCCAGAAGATCATCTGGGTCATGTCCGTGGAAAGGCTTCCGAATGCCGCACTGACTCCTTCCGTGTCAAGGCCTGTAAAGTCGCCTTTCACCATTTTAACAAAATAAGCCAGCATCCAGCCGCCGATGGTGGTGTAGAACATCATCAGCAGATAATTGCCTGCCATACCGAAATATCGGTAGATATGCCATTTACTGCCCTTCTTCTCCAGTACATTGAAGGAGGTGGCAATACTCTTCTGGCTGGCTCTGCCAACTGCAAATTCCATGACCATGATCGGCAGCCCCAGAACGATCAGAAAGAACAGATAGATCAGAACGAACGCCGCACCGCCGTACTTTCCCGTTATGTAGGGAAAACGCCATACATTTCCAAGACCGATGGCACAACCTGCAGATATCAGGATAAAGCCCAGTCTGGAAGAAAATTTTTCTCTTTCCATTTCCTCAACCTCATTATTTTTTTATCCCGGATTTTTTCTCCTCCGGCTGAAATATTGTATCACAATGTCTGATAAAACGCCACAATTTTATTAACGACTCTCAATGCTCCCGATGTTTTTTATGAGAACGGATATGGTTCCGTCCGGATTGGTGATAAATTCCACTTTATCCTTATTATTGTACTCCTCCATGGGGATTTTAAGCTCAATTCCCGTGTCGGTGAGCAGGTGTTGTTTTGTGAACTTTTTGGTGGTGGTGGGATTCTGTGGTTCCACCCGGGTCTCGGCCAGATTGTATTTCTCCAGCTTCTCCTGCACCTCCTCCTTCATCTGGGGATGCTCCTTAAAGATCTTCTCTATAACCACAGGCACATCCAGTGCCCCTTCACTTGAGAGCTCCTGATTGATGATGCTCTTGGTCTCCATCTGCACCTCAAACTGCTCGGACTCATTGTAATACTTTTTCTGTACATCCGTCACCGCTTTATTCACAATGGAAAGCCGCGTCTTGGCAGACAGGGAGCCCTGACATTTTAAAAACAGTTTTGAGAAATAATTGGTCTTTACGCCGTTCACATCATACTTTTTCTCCACCAGGCGCACATACTTAGGTGCTCCCAGGTCAAGCAGGGCCGCCTCAGAAAGCTTCTGTGTCTCTCCCGGCAGGATGGCCTTCTGCATGATAATGTCATTGTTGTTGCCCCAGGGGTCCGCACTTGTCATATGGGTGTAGGATGTGCGGTAATTCATTTTTAAAAGCGCCAGATATTTATGACGGTCCACCTGATATTCCGCCACCAGAAGGTCCGCGGGCGGAATCTCAATATTCTGGTTCATGATGGTGAAAAGCTCCTGGGCTGTTTTCTTGGAAATCTCAACAAAATTCTCAGAGTCATATTCTTCCATGTACTTGTAAATAGTGGACTCCTCCTCGGAAAAGCTGCAGCTTCGTATCTCGTCACTTGTGTCGATCCTGAATATATGGGCTTTCAGAAAATCCGCAAAATCAGAACCGTAATCAAGTACCTTGTCGGACAGTACCGGCATGCCCACTGTGGAATCCAGAATATGTACTATGACCTGTCCGATATGGATTTCTTCCTTATCTGCTATCATGTGTGTTTCACTCCTGTTCTTCTGTTCTTTGCCTGCCTTTGGGCGATAGGATTCCCCTTCCTTATGCAGGTTACCTGAAGAGTATACCGCAAACCGCAAATTTTATCTACTTTTTTCGACCTATTTACTCTTGCGGCAAAATATATGACTATGCTATAATTGTCCCTGACCGAAGGCGTGATATACAGGCCTTCTATTATCATGTTTCTATAGCATAAAGAAAAAATGGAGGATAGCTATGCCAAAGAGAAATGACATTCACAAAATTCTGATTATCGGTTCCGGACCTATCATCATCGGACAGGCATGCGAATTTGACTACTCCGGAACACAGGCATGTAAAGCATTGAAAAGCCTGGGTTACGAGATCGTACTGGTCAATTCCAACCCGGCAACCATTATGACAGACCCGGCAACAGCTGACGTCACTTACATTGAACCGCTGAACGTAGACCGGCTCACAGAGATCATAGAAAAAGAAAGACCGGACGCCCTGCTCCCAAACCTGGGCGGACAGTCAGGACTGAACCTCTGCGAAGAGCTGTACAACGCAGGTGTTTTAGAAAAATATAAGGTAGAAGTCATCGGCGTTCAGGTTGACGCCATCAACCGCGGCGAAGACCGTATCGCTTTCAAACAGGCCATGAATGAACTGGGCATTGAGATGGCTAAGAGCGCACCGGCTTACACCGTTGAGGAGGCAGTGAAGATTGCATCCGAGCTTGGATATCCCTGTGTCATCCGTCCTGCCTACACTATGGGCGGTACCGGCGGCGGTATTGTATATAATGAGGAAGAGCTCAGAAAAGTGGCAGCCCGCGGTATTGCGGCATCCATGGTGAACCAGATTCTCATTGAAGAGTCTGTTATCGGATGGGAAGAGCTGGAAGTGGAAGTTGTCCGCGATGCAACAGGCAAAAAAATCTCCATTTGTTTCATAGAAAATATTGATCCCATGGGTGTACATACAGGTGATTCCTTCTGTTCCGCTCCTATGCTGACGATTTCCCAGGAGGTACAGGACCGTCTGGAAAAACAGGCACACGCCATTGTGGAATCCATCGGTGTCATCGGCGGAACCAACGTACAGTTTGCCCATGATCCCAAGACAGACCGTATCATCATCATTGAGATCAATCCGAGAACCTCCCGCTCCTCAGCGCTGGCCTCCAAGGCGACCGGATTCCCCATTGCCTATGTGTCCGCACTGCTGGCTGCAGGACTCACACTGGCAGAGATTCCTTATTATAAGGGAGGCTCCCTGGCAGACTACAAGCCCTCCGGCGATTATGTGGTTGTGAAATTCGCGCGCTGGGCCTTTGAGAAATTCAAAAAAGCAGAGGACAAGCTGGGCACACAGATGAAAGCTGTGGGTGAGGTTATGTCCATCGGCAAGAACTATAAGGAAGCCCTCCAGAAAGCGATCCGTTCCCTGGAAAAAGGCCGCTACGGTCTGGGATTCGCCAAGGATTTTCATGAGCTTACTCTGGATGAGCTGTATGTGAAACTGGCAGAGCCTACCAGCGAGAGACAGTTTATCATCTACGAAGCTATCCGCAAGGGCGCTCCGCTTGCCAAACTTCATGAGATGACACGCATCAAAATGTGGTTCCTGGAACAGATGAAAGAGCTGGTTGACCTGGAAGAAAAGATTCTGGCCTGCCGCGGCAGCAGCCTGCCCGACGAACTGCTGATTCAGGCTAAAAAGGACGGCTTCTCAGACAAATATCTGGCAGAGCTTCTGGACGTGGATGAATGGGAACTGTTCAGGAAAAGAGAAGCGCTGGGCATGAATGAGCGCTGGGATGCAGTTCCGGTAAGCGGTGTGGAAGAACCTGCTGCCTACTATTACTCCACCTACAACGGGGAGGACAAAGCACCCGTATCAGACGGACGAAAAGTCATGGTACTGGGCGGCGGTCCAAACAGGATCGGACAGGGTATTGAATTTGACTACTGCTGTGTACACGCTGCCTTTACCCTGAGAGACTTAGGCTTTGAGACCATCATGGTCAACTGCAACCCTGAGACCGTATCCACAGACTACGACACTTCCGACAAGCTGTACTTTGAGCCTCTGACCGTAGAAGATGTCATGTCTATCTATAATAAGGAAAAACCGCTGGGTGTCATTGTACAGTTCGGCGGCCAGACACCGCTCAACATCGCGGCGGAACTGGAGAGACGCGGCGCCCACATCCTGGGTACTTCCCCGGCTGTCATTGATATGGCTGAGGACCGTGACCTGTTCAATGCCATGATGAAGAAGCTGAATATCCCCATGCCGGAATCAGGAATGGCTGTCAATGTGGATGAGGCACTGGAAATCGCACACCGCATCGGCTATCCTATGATGGTTCGTCCTTCCTATGTACTGGGCGGCCGCGGAATGGAAGTGGTATATGATGACAATATGCTCCGTGATTACATGGCAGCAGCCATTGATGTGACACCGGAACGTCCTATCCTCATGGACAAATTCCTGCAGAACGCGCTGGAATGTGAGACAGATGCCATCTCTGACGGCTCCCACGCTTTTGTTCCTACCGTTATGCAGCACATTGAACAGGCCGGTGTCCACTCCGGAGACTCTGCCTGTGTGATTCCGTCTGTGGAAATCTCCGAGGAGAACAAAAAGCTCATCCGTGAGTACACCACAGCCATCGCCTGTGAAATGGGCGTTGTAGGTCTTATGAACATGCAGTATGCCATCTGCGAGGGAAAAGTTTACGTTTTGGAAGCCAACCCCCGTGCATCCCGTACTGTGCCTCTTGTTTCCAAGGTCTGCAACATCAACATGGCCAATATTGCCACAAAGCTCATGACATACGAACTGACAGGGGAACGCCCGGACGTGACATCCTTCTCCGAAAAGGCACATCCGTACTACGGTGTCAAGGAAGCTGTATTCCCGTTCAACATGTTCCCGGAAGTTGACCCTCTTCTGGGACCGGAAATGCGTTCCACAGGCGAGGTTCTGGGCCTGAGTGAGTCCTTCGGCCTGGCATATTACAAAGCCCAGGAGGCAGCAGGCGCCAAGCTTCCGCTGTCCGGCAACGCACTGGTAAGTGTCAACAAGGGAGACCGGGTTCAGGCTCTGGAGGTTGCAAAACAGCTTCACGAGCTGGGCTTCACCATTGTATCCACAGAGGGCTGCGGACAGTATTTTACAGAAAACGGAGTTCCCTGCAAGATTCTCAAGAAGCTGCAGGAAGGCCGTCCCAACATCTACGATGCCATGGTAAACGGGGAAGTGGATCTGATCGTAAACTCTCCGGCCGGAAAACAGAGCAAATACGATGACTCCTACCTGAGAAAAACAGCGATCAATAAAAAAATACCTTACCTGACCACCATGTCTGCTGCCCTGGCAAGTGCCAAAGGCATCGCAGCAGTGATCCGTAAGGAACACGGCTCTTTGAAATCCCTGCAGGAGTACCATAAGAGCCTGGAACAGTAAGAAGGAGCTTTCTACATGACAGCAAAACAATCCAAGAATTTTCTGCTGCTGTTCACCGCCGCAGTTATCTGGGGAGTGGCTTTTGTGGCACAGAGCGTAGGCATGGACTATGTGGGTCCTTATACCTTTAATATGGTAAGGACCCTGCTGGGCGGCCTAGTCCTCATCCCCTGCATCTTCCTTCTGGGCAGAAAAAATGTCCGGAAGGACCATGACGGCAGCCAGTCCTCACAGACCTTTGACCGCCCCCGTGATCTATTCATAGGCGGCGGTCTCTGCGGCCTGATGCTTTTTATTTCCACCTCTCTTCAGCAGGTGGGCATTCAGTACACCACGGTGGGCAAGGCAGGATTTATCACAGCTTTGTATATCATCCTTGTGCCCATACTGGGAATCTTTCTGAAAAGGAAGCCCGGGCTGCGCATCTGGATCAGCGTGGTGATCGCGCTGGTGGGTCTGTATCTTCTGTGTATGACAGGAAGCTTTTCCCTGAGCAAAGGAGACTTTCTTATCTTGATCTGCTCCTTCTGTTTTTCCATCCACATTATGATCGTGGATCACTTTTCTGTGAAGGTCAGCGGAACCAAGCTGTCCTGCATCCAGTTTTTTATATCTGCCGCTCTGTCGGCAATTCCTATGTTTCTGCTGGAAACACCGCGCATGAGCAATATCCTGCAGGCATGGCTGCCCATTCTCTATGCGGGAATCCTCTCCTGCGGAGTGGCTTATACCTTCCAGATCATCGGGCAGAAGGGCTGTGATCCCACCATCGCTTCCCTGATCCTGAGCCTGGAATCTGTGGTATCGGTTCTGGCGGGATGGATGATTCTCCACCAGAGTCTCTCTGCCAAGGAGATCACCGGCTGTGTACTTATGTTTGCTGCCATCATCCTTGCCCAGGTCAACCCGAAAAAGCAGGGCGCAGGGGCAGAATCCCTTAACGGGGAAACCGTATCCTGAATATTTTAAAAGGTGCCGGCAATTGCCGACACCTTTTTTATATCTCGATCAGAACCGGACGCACCGGTGAGCCATCCAGATCCGCCATTTTCATTGGCTGGGCTGCCAGGAAATATTCCCCCTGCGGTACCTCCTTAAGCACAAGTCCCTCCACGATTACGATCTCTGCTCCCAAAAGTATTCTGTGTATCTCCTTCTGGGTCTCCGAATCTCCCACGGTCTGGTCCTCCACGCCGATCAGATCCAGCTCTGCCCGGGCGCACACAGCGGCAGCTTCCGGCGTCAGCAGAATATCCCCCTTCACCAGCAGCTTTTTTGTGCCGTCCGCCAGCATCCGTTCCATATCCTCCGCCTGTACTGTGCCTGCAGATTCCGCGACTCTGCACACTCCCATGCATTTTTCCAGTGGGATTTTGTCCACTCCGTGCTTTCCTGCACAGAAGTGCTTCGGCGCATCTAAGTGGGTGCCGTTATGGCTTCCCATGGTGAGCACGGTCAGATTACAGTCATCTCCCTTTTCTATCTCATAATAGGGTGTCTTTCCCGGCACCGGGTCCCCGGGATAAGCCGGGGTGGAGAACAATTCTTTTCCTATATCGTACATTTTCTTTCCATTCATATCTGATTCCTCTTTTCTCTTGACCATTCAGCCATTCAGCAGGTACTCCTCCAGTTCCTTTACACTCCGGACGATCTTGTCTGCTCCCGCCTGTGAAAGTTCCTCATAGCTGCCGTATCCGTATGTGACTCCTATGCAGGCAACTTCAGCCTTAGCCGCGCCGTTTACATCCTGGTCCCTGTCCCCGATCATGACCGCTTCCCCTCTTCTGTCCCGGTATCCCAGTCTCTCAAGGATAATTTCGATCACATCCGCCTTGGACATTTTCATCTTCTCCGGGTCGCTTCCCACGATTTCATGGAAATACTCTGAAAGCTCAAAGTGTTCCAGGATGCGTTTTACCATGCCGTCCGGCTTAGAGGATGCCACGCCCAGTATAAAGCCTCTGGCTCTCAGCGTCTCAAGCATCTCCCTGACGCCGTCATAAGGACTGTTTTCAAACAGGCCGGTCACATTGTACCGTTCCCGGTAGAAACGGACAGCCTGCACCGCCTCCTCCTCTGACATGCCGCAGTATCGCATAAACTGCTCCAGAAGCGGAGGGCCCACAAACACCTCCAGCGCCTTCAAATCCTCCGCCTCTCTCCCCATCTTATGCAGGGCGTACTGAACGGACTTGGTTATCCCTTCCCCGGATGCGGTCAGTGTGCCGTCCAGGTCAAATAGCAATACTCGATACATGGCTTCTCTCTCCCTTATATAAATTCACATTATTTTTTCCATTATAGACAAAAACCCTCTTAAAAACAAGAACAAGTCAAAATATTATAGATTTTTCACCAATTATTGTATGACATTTCCGGGAAAATCTATTATACTAGAGGATAGACTGCAAAAATACTATTTGGATCAGGAGAGGTTCTACATAATGGAAATCGCTGCAACAAGACAATCCACCTTTTACAAAGATATGTTCCGGCTGGCACTGCCCATTGTCATCCAGAATCTGATCACCACCGCGGTAAGCTCCGCTGATGTGATCATGCTGGGCTGGGTCAGCCAGACCGCCCTGTCTGCCGGTTCCCTGGCAAGCCAGATCATGTTCATCCTGAATCTGGTCTACTCCGGCATAGCATCCGGTGTCATCATGCTGGCTGCACAGTACTGGGGCAAACAGGATACTGAGACCATTGAGCGGATCATGGGAATCGGCATGCGCCTGTCGATCCTCATATCCTCCCTGTTCTTTGTACTGGCCTGTTTCTTCCCCAGACTGCTCATGGTGATCTTCACCTCTGACCAGGAGCTGATCACCGCAGGTATCCCCTATCTCAGGATCGTGGGTATCTCTTATCTGTTCATGAGCATCTCACAGGTCTATCTGTGCACCATGCGCTCCATAGAGCGGGTGATCTTCGCCACAGCCACCAATGCATCTGCGCTGGGGCTGAATATTGTTCTGAATGCTGTTTTTATTTTCGGACTGTTCGGGCTTCCCAAAATGGGCATTGTGGGAGTCGCTATGGCAACCACCATTGCAAGGGGCGTGGAGCTTGCCATCTGTCTGCTGGATGCCTGCCGTTTTAAGACCATACGGTTCCGGCCAAAAACCATTATTGAGCGCCACAAGCTGCTGTTTCAGGATTTTATACGCTACTCCCTGCCGGCCTTCGGAAATGAGGTCTCCTGGGGTGTGGCCTTCTCCATGTACTCTGTGATCATGGGACACCTGGGAAGTGACATGGTGGCCGCCAACGCCGTGGTGATCGTAGCCAGGAATCTGGGCACAGTGGTATGCTTCGGCCTTGCCAACGCAGGCGCCATCCTTCTGGGCAAATCCATTGGCGCCGGGTTTATGGACACGGTGAAGGAGGATTCCACACGGTTCTGCAAGATCACATTTTTAAGCGGAATCGCGGGGGGAATCATTATTTTCCTTCTGCGCCCCCTGTTTATGAACATGGCTGACCTGACCCCAACGGCGCAGGGATATCTGAGCACCATGCTCTATATCAATATGTACTATGTACTGGGACAGGCCATGAATACCACCGTGATCTGCGGTATCTTCCGCTCCGGCGGGGATTCCAGGTGGGGATTCCTCTGTGACTTTATTGATATGTGGCTGTTCGCTGTTCCCCTGGGCTTTATCAGCGCCTTCCTGCTGAAGCTTCCCCCTATGTGGGTCTATTTCCTCATCTGCCTGGATGAATTTGTGAAAATGCCCTTTATTTACCGGCATTACAAGAGCTACAAATGGCTGCAGAATATTACCAGGGATTTCTGACACGCAGTAACCCCCTTATCCCTTTGCCGGGATTCGGGGGCTTTCTTTTATCACATTATTTTAAAAAGACCAGCTCATTCTCTGTGGAACGGCCCTCGTCGTATCCATAAGACAGACCGGCAAACGCTTTGATTTTCTCCGGCTCCGTGATATTCTTTTCCGAGAGCCAGCGCACCATCTCTCCCCTGGCCATCTTCGCCATGGTTCCCTTTACCTTCACCTTTCCGTCCTGAAGCTCTCCGAAGATACAGGTGACAAAGCGCATTTCTCTGCCGGCGTATTTCTCTGCTGCCCTGCTGTACTCTTTTGAGGCCAGGTTCAGAATAAAATCCTCTCCTTGGGACAGCTCCCTGTAAATCTTATCACCCCAGAAGGCATACAGGTCTTTTGCATCCCCTGTCCTTAATTTTGCCTGCATTTCCAGGCGGTATGGGATCACGCCATCCATGGGCTTCAGCACACCGTAAAGTCCTGACAGGATCCTCAGGTGCTCTTTTACATATGCCCACTGTCTCTCTGAAAACACCTGAGGTGCCATATACTGATACTGGATGCCCTCATAAGACAGCACAGCCGGTGTCAAATGCGTATCCAGATCCAGCTCCTTTAACCTCATAAAATTTTCTTCTGCAATTTTGTCATTGCACTGCCACAGCTTTTTCAGTTCCCCATACTCCATTTCCCGCAGTCTTCCTCTCAGGACCCGGGCATCCTTTAAAAAGACAGGCGTGGTGGTCTCAAAGGGTTCATCTGTATTTATATTCATTTTCTTAGCCGGTGAAATTATGATCTTCATATGTAATCGAATCTCCTCTCCCGAAAAGTTTAGCATATTCCCGGATTCTATGCTATAATGGATTTGCTTTTTTGTCTGAGAAAATTTTACAGGAGATATGGGAAATGAAAATAAACGCAGTGATTTTTGATATGGACGGTCTGATGTTCGACACAGAGCGCCTGATGAAAGCAGGCTGGGAGAAAGCCAGCCGGGAAATGGGCTTTACCCTGACAGAATACCATCTGAGCCAGATGCGGGGAGGCACAAGGGAACGAAGCCGCAAACTTTTTGAAAAGTGGTTTGACGGAGCTGTGGACTATGACCGGGGCCGTGCCATCCGGACACAGTATCAAAGGGAATATATAGAAAAGCATGGGGTTCCCCTCAAGAAAGGACTGATGGAGCTTCTTACATACCTGAAGGATCACAGGATCCCGGCTGCAGTTGCCACCTCCACTGCCAGAAGTGAGGCTTCCCGTTACTGGGACATGGCAGGTGTCACTCCTTATATCACCGCCTCGGTCTGCGGAGATGAGGTGACAAAAGGAAAACCGGACCCGGAGATCTTTCTGACTGCCGCAGAAAAACTACAGACACCGCCCAAGCAGTGCCTGATTCTGGAGGACAGTCTAAACGGCATCCGTGCCGCCAAAGCCGCAGGTGCCTGGTCCTGTATGGTACCGGACCTGACACCTGCTGTGGATGAGATCCGTCCCTTTTGTGATCTCATATGTGAAGATTTGTCACGGGTCATTCCTTATCTGGATTCCTGCGGTTCTTCTTTGCAATCTCCATGATCTCATTGTATTTGCCCGTGATGTACCCAAAATTGTCCCGCTTGTGGGGAAGGCCGCATTTGCTGCAGTCTTTTATGCCCTCTTTTGTATAACGGAAATTTCCGCCGCACTGGTCGCCCAGGGCATACAGAGGACAGTAGCAGAACAGGCAGTTGAAATTTTCCGGGTCATTTGTCTTATGGCAGGGGAAGTATTCGCAGTCCTTATGGCTGAAAAATGCGTACTGCTTTCCCTCCCAGTATTTTTCTTCGCTCATCATTCTTACCCTTTCTATAAATTTAACAGAAAAGGAGCGGGACAGCCTGAAGCCTCCCGCCCCCTATGTTTTTTACAGCCTCTCCGGATTGGAGCGCATAAATTTGTATTCAGCCACGGAGCGGTCAAATCCCTTGATATGGTCATATAACCAGTCCACAACATTTTTTTCCACCTGTTTTACAAAGTTCTCTGTGGGACCTTCCTCTTCCTCCAGCATCTCCTGGAGCTCTTTCACTGCCTGGCGGAATTCGTTATGTTTTTCCCTGTGCTTTTCCAGTCCCGGATATTCAATCTCCTCCTGGAGCTTTTCCTCTGCACTGAAATGAAATTCTGTGTAGTCAAGCAGGTAATCCAGCATCTTAACTGCCTTTACCTTCCCCTGTCCATCCTCACAGCTCTCCAGAAGCTGGTTGATCTTGCCGATCAGCTCCTTGTGCTGGGAATCGATCATGTCATTGCCGGTTACCAGTGTCTCATCAAATTCTGCTCTCATAAATCAATACCTCCTGTACAATTATATTAACCATTATCTGCCCGGCAGATAAGAGTTACCAAAATAAAAGGGTCAATTCCTGCTGCCTATGACTCTCAGCAGCGTCTGCATCAGTTCCTTAAAGTCAATGGGCTTTGCCAGATGGCCGTTCATACCGCTCTCAATGGACTTTTTCATATCCTCATCAAACGCATTGGCCGTCATGGCAATGATCGGGATGGTCCTGGCATCTTCTCTGGGCAGCTTCCGTATCTCCTTAGTGGCCTCCAAACCGTCCATGACCGGCATGCGGATATCCATGAGAATCGCGTCGTAATATCCCGGCTCCTTCTCAGAAAATGCCTTCACGCCCAAAAGCCCGTTGACCGCCCGCTCTGCCTCAATGCCGTGAAGGTTCAGAATAGAACCGGCGATCTCCGCGTTCAGTTCATTGTCCTCCACCACCAGGATCCGTCTGCCCTGCAGGGCATCCAGCTCTCCGGGAACCGCCTCTTCCTCCGCCTGCTTTGTGCCGTCCTTCAGGACAATGGCAAAAGAGAATCTGCTGCCCTTGTCAGGCTCACTTTCCAGGCTGATCTCCCCATCCATCATCTGCACAAGCTGGCTGCTGATGGCAAGCCCCAGGCCGGTTCCGCCAAACTTGCGGGCCGTGCTCTCGCCTGCCTGTTCAAAGGAATGGAAAATGCGTTTCTGGTCCTCCGCTTCGATTCCGATTCCGGTATCTTCCACAGAGAAGGAAATCTCTGTCCTGTCCGGTGCCGTCCGGCGCTGGCTTACAGCAAAGAGGATATGTCCGTCTTTTCCTGTAAACTTCAGGGCATTTCCCAGAAGATTGATCAGCACCTGTTTCAGATGCATGGCATCTCCCATCACCCACTTCTGTATCAAATGGGTCTTCGTTGTATAGAAGATTCCCTTCTGCGCAGCCTGCGGCCCGATCAGATCATCTATGTTCCTCACCCACTGCTCCAGGTCAAAATCCAGCATCTCCAGCTTCATCTTGCCGCTCTCAATCTTGGACATATCCAGTATATCATTAATCAGCGAAAGAAGATAGTCTGAAGAGCTGCTGATTTTTTCCAGATAGGTCTGTACCTTTGGCGGCACCTCCTTATCCTGCATGGCGATTTCCGTCATACCTATGATCGCGTTCATAGGGGTCCGGATCTCATGGGACATTCTGGATAGGAATTCGCTCTTGGCCCTGCTCGCCTGGTCGTAACGTACTTTGTTCAGATTGTTCTCAATGATCTTGGCAGCCTCCTGGATATTGCTCTGCTCTTTTTTATCCCACAGAACCGCGTCTGCCTCTGCTGTCAGCGTGATGGAACCTATATATTTTCCTCCGTCTGTCATGGGAACACTGAATCCCCGTTTCGTCTTTGGCATCATAAGGAATTTCCGCTGGCGCTCCGTCATTTTTCTTCCGTCCAGCAGGAAAGGTTCAGAGCCATACTGCTCCGTCAGCGCTTTAAACTCCTCTGCCGTAAAACGCTTCATGTCCTTTTCCTGATGATCCGACGGGTCTCTGTGCCACTGGTGGGAAATATACGCGGTATGGAAATCCCGGTCCACGGAAGTCATGAGAATATCCGTTGCCCCGTAATAGCGGCCCATCTTCACAAAAAGCACAGCCAGAATGGATGCCATGTCTCCCCCCTTATCAAAGAAATTCAGGGTAAGAGAAACCATATTGAGCTGAGGTCCGCTGGTGATGCTGGCTATATCGTTGATCTCCGTCAGGATATTCTCTTTGGTCTGGCTTGGAATCTCCCGGTAGAAATACACCTTTCCGTCTTTTTTCTGCTTGGCAAAGGTCAGCGCACAGCGCACCCTGCGAAGAAGCTGGACATATCCCAGATTGGAGTTATTCCTCATACAGGCACCGATTGATACATGGACGCGGAATTCCGCTCCCTGGTAAAGCTGTGAGATTTCTTCCCTCACTTCCTCCATAAACTGCACGGTCTGTTCCCCGGTAAAATTCGGAAGCCAGATAAGGATCTCATCCCCGCCCTGGCGCACCAGCAGGATTTCCTGCTCCCGGGTCTGCATGAACCGCTCCTTTTTAGCAAGCAGCAGCGTGCCGATTTCCTCCAGGATCACATCCCCGAAGATAAGGCCGTAGGTCTCATTGAGAATGCGGAATCCATCCAGATCCAGAAGCACCATGCAGCCGCTGTCGCCCCGTGTGAGTACCTCCGTCAGATACCGGCGTCCCTCTCTCTGGGTATGCAGCTTTGTTATGGGGTCACGCTTCGCAGACTCAATCTCCCTGAGTTCCTGTATCTTCTGTTCGTGGATATCACGGATACTGCCGATGATCTTAGTCTTCCTGCCATTTTCGTCCTTGATCACCTCACCCTTTAACAGCCTCCAGCGGTAATCCTCCGTGCTGTCGCGTTTTCCCCGGAACTCCACATAGATCACATCCTCATCTCCCGAGAATGCCTGTTCCAGCTTCCTGCTGTCCTCCGGATATGTACGGGTTTCCAGCCGATCCATTTCTTCTGTTATTCTGTATCTGACTGCCTGCCCGTCCCGTTCGGGGTAGTTGAACAGCTCAATCTCCCCTCCGCTCAGATCATAAGTAAAGAAAATATCATCACTGCTCTGCAGGGCGATCCGGTAGCGCTCCTTCTCCTCTGTAAGCCCCCTCTCAGCCTGCTCCTGCCGGCTGGTCAGGTTTTTCACCACATCGTAAAGCTCATCCACCTCGGATACTCCGGAGGTCTTAAACTGCTCCAGGTTCTTACCGGCACTGCTGCGTATACATTCTGCCAGGCGCCGGATGGGGTCTGTCACGTGGCTTGCCACCAGATATGTACAGATTATGCCGAATACCAGGGCCACCAGAATAGCTGCCAGCACCTTCCACAGAATCTGCCGTCCGATCCCGAATATGGCATCATCCTTCTGCACGCCTACCAGAAACCATTCCTCATCCTCAAAGGGGGTGTTTGTGTTATAGAGATGCAGCTTTTTGGCTGACGCGTAGAGTTCCCCGTCGGCCTTATCCTCATTGAGGACATAGACTTGATCAAACTTACTCTCCTCCACACGCAGGACCGTTCCCGCTGCTTTGAGCCGTTCCCCCAGAATACCGGAAGCCACAAGGGGCGCCCACCGGTCCTTCTCGGTGCTCTTTACCAGCATATAGCCGCTCTGTTCATTTTTATTCAGTTCACTGGACGGCAGCATATCCTGAATATGGCTGGCGGATATCTCCACTCCCATAACCCCGTACACCACACCGTCACTGATCAGGGGCACGGAATACGTGACAGCCGGGTATTCTCCGCCGCTCTTTCCCTCATTTAAGGAAAAAGGGTCGCTCCAGTATCCAAGATTAGCATAGCTGGCATCCGGATTTTTCTCTGCCGCTTCAAAGGGCTTATAAAAAAAATCATCCCTGGAGTTCTGCCCTGAGGGTCCAAATGTAAAATCTGTAGTCCAGTAGCTGTCCAGGGCAACCCCGGTCTGATGGACAATATCCCTGCCTCCCCGCTCAATGAGCACATCAGAGTAATCCAGAGAATTTGCAGATGGGTCAGCATCCCTGAAATAATAGCCCTTACAGGTCATGCTGCCCTCCTCATTTATCCCGTCCTTATTTGCCAGGATCATAAAACTGCCTGTCACCTCATTTTTCCTGAGCTGGTACAGGCTGGACATGGCTGTATTCTGCAGAAGCTTTTTCTGGAGGACACTGTCCCCCAGAAAGTCTTCCACGGAAGTCCTGTTGGATGAGAGCAGACTGTTAAGCTCTCTGGTGATCTTCTCTTCAAATTCACTGACTTCCATCCAGTGCTGGACCATATTGTTTTCCAAGGTGATCTTCCTGTTCTCCACTGTCTGCTCCATCATTCCCACAGCATAGGAGTCCAGCAGCCGCATGGTACCGCCGATCAGGACTGTTCCATATGAAAGAAGGCTTTGTATCACAAGTACCGCAATCAGAGGGATACAAAACAGAGCCAATATCGTCCACTTTCTTTTCCTCATTATCTATTCCGCCTCATTCTGCTTTATTCATGGTATTCTGCAAAGCTGCCACAAAGTCGTTATACCAGTTCTGGAAGGATTCCTCCGATATATATGAGGCACAGGCTTCCTCAAGCGTCTGCCCCTGGGCGATCAGCTCCTGTACAGCTGCTCTGTCCTCTGCCGCCTTGTCAGCCAGATTGTATTCCAGAACTTTCCTGGCCTCGGTTCCGTGCTCAAACGCCTTGGTGGTATAAGGCACTGCTGTCTCAAGCGTGCCGAACAGGCTGTCCAGGACATCATAGGTCTTATCCGGGATTTCCAGTCCCTGTTCTTTCACTACCTTGTCAACCGCCCCCAGACTGTTTGCCTCTTTCTTCACCGGAAGATAGCCGGAAGCGCAGCTGAAACGGATGTTGTTCTCTGACTCTGTGAACCATTTTAAAAACAATACGGAGGCGTATTCCTCTTCCTTTGTGGTCTCTGTGACCACCATTCCGGCTCCCTGCTGCACAATATAATTCTCTCCCTCTGCAAAGGAGGGCGCAGGCAGGACCACATAATCTATAGGGTAGGCACTGTCTTCCTGCTCCACCTCGTCTGGAAAATACATGGACGCCGTGGAGGAGCCTGTAAATGCCAGGATCTCGCCGATCTTCACATCGTCTGAACGGAATTTTCCGTACGCCGTAAAATATCCCTTCACAAAGGGCACATAGAAGTTATCCCAGATTCTTTTCATGGTTTCCCGGTCCGCCGAAACGGAAGCTTTGCCGCCCTCCACCCGGAAGATATCCTGGCCGAACTGCTTGGAACCGATGACAAAGAGGTTGGCAACCGAATCCCTTCCATAGAAAGCCTTGCCGTCCTCCGGCACGTCCGGGGTCAGGGAATCTGTCCACTCGTAATATTTCTGCGCCGTCTCCGTCACCCCTTCCAGGGTGGAGAGGTCATCCAGGGAGGCGCCGGATGCCTCCGCAAATTTGTCCCAGTCTGTCTTATTCATCATAAAGATCTCACTGGATTTCGCTGTGGGGAAAATGCGGAGCGTATTGCCTTTCCCGATTCTTCCCTCCTCTATATAAGAATCCACATAGGAATCCAGTTCCTCCTCTGACATGTAGGCTGAGATATCCGCAAGCTTTCCCCTTTTGTCCACCGTATAGGCGGCATCCGCATAGGCTGAGAAAATATTTGGCATTTCCTCAGACCCCACCTCCTCGTTCATGGAGGCCATCACTGCGTCTTCCAGTTCATTCACATTTCCCTGGCTGTAGCCTTTCACAAAAATACCCTTTTCTTTTCCAACCGTCTCGTTGAATTCATTGACAAGCTCGTCAAACGCCACCTGCTGGGCACCGTTATAATAATGCCAGATCGTGATGGAGAGCGGTTTGTCGGGATTCAACTTCACTGCATCCTCTTGCTCCCCTTCTCCGGTTTTCTCCTGGCTGTCCTGTTCCTTTTCTTTTGTCTGCGCTTTATCCTCTGTTGTGCTTTTATCCTTCGTACCGGCCGTATCATTTCCGCATCCTGCCAGAAGTCCGGCAGTCAGGGAAGCTGCCAGCATCAGGCAGCAGATATATCTCATTCTCTTTTTCATATGTATTTCCCCCCTGTGTTATCTGCAATTTTATTCCTTTTTATCATATCATTCGCACCCGAGAATGTAAATCTTTTTCCTGCTTTCTTGCGTCTTTCCAAACTTTCGTATAAAATAAACAGAGAATTTCACAAAACCAATATTTGGAGGGAGCTATATGATTCAGTTATTATCACGTCTGTTTATCAAGGATTATAAAAACACTGCCATGCCCCGGGTGCGCCAGGCATATGGTATTTTAAGTGGTGCGGTGGGGATTTTTCTCAACCTTGTACTGTTTGCCGGAAAATTTGCGGCCGGTATGCTCAGCGGTTCCATTGCCATCACGGCCGATGCCTTCAACAACCTCTCGGACGCCGGTTCCTCTGTCATCACCCTGATCGGTTTTAAGATGTCAGGCCAGAAGCCGGACCCGGAACACCCCTTCGGACACGGCAGGATTGAGTATATATCCGGCCTTTTTGTGTCAATCGCTGTACTGATCATGGCCTTTGAGCTGGTGAAGTCATCCTTTGAGAAACTCAGAAACCCCGCCCCGGTGGACAGCAGTCCTCTGGTCCTTGCCATCCTCTGCGCCTCTATCCTGGTAAAAATGTACATGGCATACTATAATAAGGCCCTGAGCAGAAAACTGGACAGCGCGGCCATGTCCGCCACGGCTGCGGATTCCCTCAGTGATACCGTATCCACGGCCGTTGTCCTGGCAGCCACACTGGTGGGGCGGTATACGGGTATCCTCATTGACGGATGGTGCGGTATTCTGGTTGGACTCTTTATCTTCTACACCGGCATCCAGGCTCTGAGAGAGACCATGAACCCGCTTCTGGGACAACCGCCCAAGGAAGACTTTGTAAAAAGCATAGAATCTCTTGTCACAGCCCATCCCACAGTCCAGGGCATCCATGACCTGATCGTCCACGACTACGGACCGGGCAGACTGATGATATCTCTGCACGCGGAGGTGCCCGCAAGCGGTGACATTTTACAGATTCACGACGAGATAGACAACATTGAGAAGGAGCTTCAAGAAAAGCTGCACTGTTCCGCCACCATACATATGGACCCGGTAGTCACAGACAATGTCCATATCAATCAACTGAAGGCGGAGGTGAACCGCATCCTCGCCGAAATCTCACCCCGGCTGAATATGCATGATTTTCGTGTGGTGGAAGGCCCCACCCATTCCAATCTGATCTTCGACCTGGTCATTCCCCATGACTTCTCCATGACTGAAGTGGACGTGGTAAACAAGGTCAAAGACCAGATCCGCGGGCTCCGGGGCTGCTACTACGCAGTGATCCAGGTGGACCACAGTTACAGCTGAAAAAAGGAGGAAAGCTGCACACAGCCTTCCTCCTTTTTTCATCCCGGTAAATATCTGCACACAGCCAGCAGGTAAACCGCGCTGTAATACAAAACCAGAAGTATTTTATCTAATTTTCTGCTGTTCTTCTCCCCTATGAGATTCACAGCCAGTATGGTATCCGATGCGACAAACGCGGCCCCGCCAAGAGCCGCAGCCCCGCCGGACAGCCCCGGATTTTCAAAAAACACAGTCCCCGCCATGGAAAACATGGCACAGAGAAACGCCACATACAGCGCCCCCAAAACCGCCAGCTTCCCAAGTTTTCTGATATACGGCCTGAGTATGGCAAAGAGTACTGCGTACACACAGGCAAACAATACCAGCGTAAACAGGCCCGGTGATACCAGGCACAGCATCCCCGCGATAAAGAACAGATGAGCCGCAGCAAACACGGCGGCACCTGTCACAAACTGTACCTCCAAAAGCGCATCGGCAGCCATGCAGCAGAGCGTTCCCGCTGCTATGAGCAGGGATACTCGGTTCTGCTCCCGAATTGCCAGGTAAAGCGCCGGAAGCACAGCCATCAGTGTGGCAGAGACTTTGTATCCAATCTCCTTTCTGCCTGTTTCATGTTTTTTTCTCACATATGTGGTTCCCAAAAAAACCATCAGCACTGCCGCTGCCGGCAGAAGAAGCATTTCCCATCCCTTCAAGCACGCACCGCCTTCCCCGGTCTCTTCACGGACTCCGGAATTTTCGTATCTTCATTATACTATATTCGCGTATCCGCGTCCATCATTCCCGCTCAGGGAATGTAGTGATATACGGATCTTTTTTTAACGGTATAGAACACAGCCAGGGCAAATGCCATAAGCTCTGCCGCCACGGACGCACTCCAGACTCCGCTCACACCGAACAGTACGGAAAATCCGATCAAAAAGATGACAAGAAACACCAGCGTCCGCATAAAAGACAGGACTGCCGAAACCTTCCCATCCCCAAAGGCGGTAAACATAGCTGAGCTGAAGATATTAAATCCCTTGAACAGATACCCAAACGCATAAACCAAAAGTCCCGCAGTGGCAAGTTCATAGACCTGACTGCCGCGACGGGCAAAAACAGCGGCCAGATTTCCGGAAAACAGCAGGGTTCCCACTGTCATCACCGCACCCACACCCATACAGAATCCGATGCTGATCTTATATAATTTTCGAAGCTTCGCCACATTTCCCCCGCCGTAATTATAACTGAACAGCGGTGCCACTCCCATGGAATACCCAAGGCTTATGGCAATCAGCACAAAGTCCAGATACAGCAGAATGGATATTGCTGCGACACCTTCATTTCCCACAAGACGCATCATGATTATGTTGAACAGGAAGGTTGTGATACTTCCTGACAGATTGCTCACCATCTCTGAGGAGCCGTTTGTCATGGATGTAAGCAGTACCCTCCAGTCTGCCTTTGGCTTTACAAAATGAAGCTGCGCCTTCCGGTTAAATGTAAAGTAAAAAACACTGAAAAATGCAGGAATGCAGTAGCCGATTCCCGTAGCCACCGCTGCACCGGCAATACCCATGTGGAACACACCGATGAAGACATAATCCAGTATCACATTGGCCAGTCCGCCCGCCACTGTGACGGTAAGGCCGATATGTGGTTTTCCGTTTGCCACAAAGAGGCTCTGGAACTCCAGCTGCAGTATATTGGCCGGCTGAAAGAAAAGCAGGGGAAAGGCATAGGCATAGCAGTATGCGTAGATATCCTCATCCGCACCCAGCATGTAAATGAGCCTTTCCAGGAAGATAAAGGAGAGAACCGTGATCACAATGCCCAGCCCCACGGCAAACAGAGTGATAAACGTTACGTTTTCATTGGCCTCCCGCTGCTTTCCCTCTCCCAGCTTTCTTGACACAATGGCAGTGATGCCGGTGCCGAACATGGTCCCCAGAGCGATCACAAAGCTGAGCAGAGGATATACGATATTCACGGCAGAGAAAGCGTCCGTGCCCACAAGCCTTGACACAAACATACCGTCCACCACGGTATACAGGGACATGACGACCATCATGACCATGGAGGGAAGAGCGAATTTCAGGATAGAGGGAACCGTTATTTTTCTTTCCAGTCCCTGATCAATCATCCTGCATATCCCTCCACTGGTATCCGCTGATGGTCTTCAGCACATCCCCGAACATCTCTAACTGCTCCTGCGGATATTTCTCTTTTAATTCCCTCTCTATTTTATAAAATACCTGGTCATATACTCCCACGATCTGCTCCATATGGGGGCTTAACTCCAGAAAATAGACCCGCTTGTCTTTTTCGCTCTGTTTTTTTACCACCACGCCCTGTTTTACCAGTTCATTGATCTTCAGGGTCACGGCGGATTTTGTGATCTTCAGCACATCGGCCATCCTGCTGACTGTGCACTCCTCCATCTGTTCCATCACATTGATGTACAAAAGGCTGTTGTAGGAAAGCCCGTTATAATAATCATTTCCATTCATCACCTGCAGCTCGTACAGAGCCATGTGATAGTAGAAATCATTGATTTCTTTTACAAGATCCATATGCATCCTCCCGCTTATTAGTTTTGCTAATTTAATTAAATCCACTTAACTATATTAACAGGAGCAATTGGCTTTGTCAACCGAAACAACAAATGTTTGGATTTCCGTGTAAATAATCAACCTTAAATGAATCGAAAAGAACATATTTTTGATTTGTGAAAAACTGTGTCCCGCCATATTTTACCATTTACAGGGACAGACCGCTTTTAATTTTACTTTTTTAAAAAATAACTCTGGATTTTTTTGTCACTTTGTGAGAAAATGAATTGGAATAGGACGTTAAATTTCTAACGCACTTGAAGTAAATATATTCTTGAAAGGAGTTTTAAAATGATTTATTCACACGAAGTAGAAACAATGTGTCAGGTACATCAGGGTGTTAACCACGGCGCAGCTCCAATCCCGGAAGAAGCAAAATGGGTACAGGCAAAAGAAATTAAGGACATCTCCGGTTTAACACACGGTATTGGCTGGTGTGCACCGCAGCAGGGTACCTGTAAATTAACATTGAATGTAAAGGATGGTGTAATCCAGGAGGCACTGGTTGAGACGATCGGATGTTCCGGAATGACTCACTCTGCAGCTATGGCATCTGAGATTTTACCAGGAAGAACCATTTTGGAAGCTCTGAATACTGACCTTGTATGTGATGCTATCAATACTGCTATGAGAGAATTATTCTTACAGATTGTATACGGAAGAACCCAGAGTGCATTCTCTGAAGACGGACTTCCTATCGGTGCAGGTCTGGAGGATTTAGGAAAAGGTCTTCGTTCTCAGATCGGTACTATGTACGGTACCCTGAAAAAAGGACCTCGTTATCTGGAAATGACAGACGGTTACGTTACTGGTATCGCTTTAAATGAAGAGGATGAGATCATCGGCTACAAATTCATCAGCTTCGGAAAAATGATGGACTTCATCAAAGCAGGCGATGATGTAAACACAGCATATGAAAAAGCTCAGGGACAGTACGGCCGCGTTGACGATGCAGTGAAGATCATTGACCCGAGAAAAGAATAATTATACATACACTGCAACATCTGTCATAGAAAGAATAGGAGGATAAATTAATGGCTTTATTTGAATCATATGAAAGAAGAGAAAAACAAGTTCTTGCTGCTCTGAATAAATACGGCATTAACACCATCGAAGAAGCTGCAGAAGTAACAAAAGCTGCAGGTCTCGATGTTTACAAAATGGTAGAAGGCATCCAGCCGATCTGCTTTGAGAATGCAAAATGGGCATACACCGTAGGTGCTGCCATTGCGATCAAAAAAGGCTGCAAAAAAGCTTCTGACGCTGCTGCTGCTATCGGTGAAGGACTTCAGGCTTTCTGTATCCCGGGTTCTGTTGCTGACCAGCGTAAAGTAGGTCTCGGACACGGAAACTTAGGAAAAATGCTTCTGGAAGAGGATACTCAGTGCTTCGCATTCCTGGCCGGCCACGAATCCTTTGCTGCTGCTGAGGGTGCTATCGGTATCGCTGAGAAAGCAAACAAAGTCCGCAAAGAGCCTCTGCGCGTTATCTTAAACGGTCTTGGAAAAGACGCTGCACAGATCATCGCACGTATCAACGGATTTACATATGTAGAGACAGAATACGACTATGCTACAGGCGAATTAAAAGAAGTATTCAGAAAATCTTACTCTGAGGGACTTCGTGCAAAAGTTAACTGCTACGGCGCTAACGATGTACGTGAAGGTGTTGCTATCATGTGGAAGGAAGACGTTGACGTTTCCATCACAGGTAACTCCACCAACCCGACCAGATTCCAGCACCCGGTTGCAGGTACCTACAAAAAAGAGCGTATCGAAGCCGGCAAAAAATACTTCTCCGTTGCTTCCGGCGGCGGTACAGGACGTACCCTGCATCCGGACAACATGGCAGCAGGTCCTGCTTCCTACGGTATGACTGATACATTAGGACGTATGCACTCTGACGCACAGTTCGCCGGTTCTTCTTCTGTTCCGGCTCACGTTGAGATGATGGGCCTGATCGGCGCAGGCAACAACCCGATGGTTGGTATGACTGTGGCTGTGGCTGTGGCTGTTGAAGAAGCGGCTAAAGAAGGTAAATTCTAAGAAAACCTTTATAAGCAAGATTTTGCGAAGTCAAACCCCATTTTATGGTTTTGCCAAAAAACATTATATGTATTTCTTGACATTTAAGTTATTCTAGTTTAATATAAAAATAACAGAAAATGAATCTATGTGTGTTATGTCACAAAAGCGAAACCCCAGGAAGCGCTCTCTTCCTGGGGTTTCTTTTTCCTTTATAGGGTAGGATAACCCAGGCTAGCTGTTGTTATTTTTTTCTGTCTAACCATTTACTAATATAGTAACAAACTATACCCGCCATGACAGAAATAAAAAATGAATCTATGTAGTGCATTATGCCACCTCCTTCCTGCTGGAAAGAGTCAACAGCAATCTAATTATATCTTCTTAACAACTTGCTGTCCACCGTTTCTCACCCCATTCCTGAAAATTCAGCAATATTACATATGGCAAAATCATATTTATTGTATATTTCCATTAAAAAAGGCCCCCGGCTGCCAGCCGGGGGTCTACAGTATGAAAGGCCTGCATATGCAAGCCTTTTCTCCTTTACAATCCCAATTTGCTCATAATATCCATAGCCTTACCGTCAATTACAAGATCGGCTGCCGTATCCGCATAGTGATCCTGGTCGTTGATGAGGATTACCTTATCCCCCTCAAAATATTTTACATATGTCTTTGCAAGCTGCGAATGCATGCTGCATCCCAGAAGCAGCAGGGTATCTGCCATTCCCACCTCGTCAACCGCACGGGTCAGAAGTGCGTTGTTCACCATTTCTCCCCGCAGGCATACCTCCGGGCGGATGGTTGTGCCGCATTTGGTACATTTGGGAGTTCCTGCACACTCTGCCACTGCTTTCATGGGATATTTTGTTCTGCATTTCGGGCATACATTCCGGTAAATGCTTCCGTGGATCTCCAGGACCTTTTTGCATCCTGCCCTTTTCGGCAGGGAGTAGATATCACGGGTAATGACAGCCTGCAGGATTCCCCTGTCCTCCAAACGCTTCAGAGTCTTCATACCTTCATTGATTCTTCCTCTTTTGCTGAGGATTTCCCGTTTGTAAAAGTCATAAAACTGCGTCACTCTCGTATTATAAAACTCAGCACTGAACATTTCCTCAGGGGAACATCCGTATCTGGTTTCAATATCATACGCATCCTGGTCTGATCTCCAGTTTGTGCATCCGCACTGGCTGCTCACCCGCATTCCCAGCAGACATACCAGATACCTGCTGTTTTCAATCACTTTTTTTGCCCGCAGCAGCTTTTCTTCCTGTGACATTTTCCCACTCCTCCGTACTTTTACTTATCCAGTTTTTTACACTAAGAATAATGTATCACTGTATAATTTTAAAGTCAAGAAAACAATTATCACGTCTGTATGACAATGCAGGGCAAACCCGTTTCTTTTCTGAATCAGAATTCCTTATTGCTGTATATCCTGATCGAAATCATGTAAGATACTGCTAAAACCAGAATACTTACTGCTAAAAGTATACCTGCGATTATTACTTGTCCGTTAGGATTCTGCTGAAGGTTAACCAGAAGTTTTTCCACAGCTGTCCCTCGTATCAAATCCTTTAAAAGCGTCAGCACTAAAAACGGGATCAGAAAAAGCATCATAAAAATTACTCTTCCCTTCTCAACTCCAAGTTTGTATATCACTGGAATAATTATGCCGGAAAAAATAGGGATGATCATACACATGGAAACCGAGGAAATTACCTGCTCTGACACAGACATTCCCAGAAGTGCCGCTGTTGCTCCGGTCATGATTGCTGTAAATACAGCAAGACCGAGAGTCATAACAATAATCAGCATGTATCTTGCCCGTACAATTATCCTTTTTCCCAGCGGGAGTGCGGCTGCATATGTGTCCCAGTGATAGTACTGGTCCGCGTTGAACAAACTGAGCACCACTGTGGCAAATACCACAATACACATGGTTCCCACATATCCCGGACTCTTCATCAAGTAGCCAAACACACATAGGAATAAAAATAATAGTACATATGTTTTCTGTGTAATCCTGATACTGTATATATCTTTTAGTATAAGCCCTTTCATGATACCACCTCACCTTTCTCCAGCAGCAGAAGAACATCCTCAATATCCGGAGCATCCACTACCATATCCGGATATCTGCGCATAAACGCCTGTCTGTCCTGCACCAAAAATTCGTAGCCTAAAACGCCTCTTTTCAACCGCAGGATTCCTTCTTTATCCAGTGTGCTGTAATCCTCTTTGGAACATTTTCCCACACCGTAGCGGTAAAGGATCTCGTCTTTATTCTCCACAAAAAGCAGCCTGCCGTTCTGGATAAATGCTATATAGTCGGATACCTTCTCCAAATCACTGATAATATGCGAGGACAGGAGCACTGTATGTGCCTCATCCTGAATGTATTCCAGCAGGATATCCAGCAGATCATCGCGAACCAGAGGATCAAGGCCGCTGGTTGCCTCGTCAAATATAAGGATCTTGGCTCTGTGAGAGAGCGCTACTGCGATCTGCAGCTTCATTTTCATTCCTCTGGAGTAATCTTTGATCAGCTTTTTATGTTCCAGCTTAAAGTCATTCAGATATGTTTCGTACAGTCCTGCATCCCACTGGCTGAAAATGTTCTCCATGATCCTGCCAATCTGTACAGCGTTCATGGTCTCATGGAAGTTTGCTTCTGCCAGAACCATACCCACCTGGTTTTTCCAGTTGTCATTCTTTTCTTCCAGTTTCTCGCCGTCCACATAGATTTCACCGGCATCTCTTTTTATGATTCCGAGAATACACTTGATCAGGGTGGTCTTACCGGCTCCGTTTGCTCCAACCAGTCCTACAATACTGCCTTTTGGAATTTCTAAATTAATGTGGTCCAGTGAGAATTTTTCATAGTTTTTCACCAGACCTTCAATTCTGATCGCTGCTTCCATTTTTATTCCTCCTCATAGAGCATTCTAAGCATCTCTGTCAATTCTTCCAGTTCTACTCCATTGATCTTGCTTTTTTCTACAGCTTTTTCCAATAAACCTTCTATTTCCTTTAACTGCTCCTCTCTCACAAGCTCATGGTTTGTATCCGCTACGAAACTGCCTTTGCCGACCTGAGAACAAATAAATCCATCCCTCTCTAATTCCTCATATGCTCTCTTCGTGGTGATCACACTGATGCGGAGTTCTTTTGCCAGAAGGCGCATGGATGGAAGTGACTCCCCCGGCTTTAGCTGGCCTCTCATGATTGCCTGCTTTATCTGCTCCGTGATCTGTTCGTATATGGGCTTCCCGCTTGTATTGCTGATTATAATATTCATCCTTACTTCTCAACTTTCTGTGCGCGCGTGTATATATATCATTTATTGTATATACTCATTATATACATTAGATACACACCTGTCAACACCTATCCTAAAAAAAATTTCCGCACGCAAAAACAGCATCGGCCCAGGAATTGATATGCCGATGCTGTTTTTTCTTAAATATTCTTTTTTCTGCTCCTCCGGCTAATGATCATGACTGCCGCAGAGAGTCCTGCCAGCAGAATCATTGCTTCCACTGGGGAGGAATCTCCTGTTTTAGCTGTTTTGGCTGCTGTCTTTGCTGCCGGTTTCGCAGGTGTCTTTTTCGTGTTATCCGTTTTATCCACAATCACTGCAGGGAACTGCTCACTTTTGCGGATCTGCTTTGTGGTGAGAACATAGGTGGAGCAATGTTTTATCTGCACTGTCACATATCCGTTCACAACCTTAATATTCTTCTGTACCGGTTCCATTGCATTCTTCTCGGTATTGTAATAATACAGGTAAAGATTCTGTCCATCTTTAAAACTACTGCCTACATAAATTTCAATTTCAGCCAGTCCCGGAAGCTCTCCTTCATGGGCAAATTCCAGATATAAATTCTCTGATCCCTTGGCCATAAGGCTGCCGGCCTTTTTATTTTCTTTCTCTTGGGCAATGGTAAAATCCATGGCAATATCCGGATCTGCAATTCCCGTTCCGGTAAATTTCCAGGAATACAAAAGCCTGTTGTCTTCTTCTGCCATAACGGTGAGGGTTCTTTCTGTCCCTTCCAGGCTTTTGAACACGGTCTTCTGCTGTTCCCCGGTTAAACCGTTTCCGTCTTTGCTCTTGTAGATCAGGCTTGTAACACTGGTATCCGCCAGACCTTTTTCCAGTTCCTCGTATGTGAAAGCTGTGCATATTCCATCTGGATAATCTGGGTTATTCGGGTTGTCTGGATTGTCCGGGTTATTCGGGTTGTCTGGGTTATCTGGATTGTCCGGGTTGTCCGGATCTGGATTGTCTGGGTTATCCGGATTGTCCGGGTTGTCTGGGTTATCCGGGTTGTCTGGATTGTCCGGGTTATTCGGGTTGTCTGGGTTATCTGGATTGTCCGGGTTGTCCGGATCTGGATTGTCTGGGTTATCCGGATTGTCCGGGTTGTCTGGGTTATCCGGGTTGTCTGGATTGTCCGGGTTATTCGGGTTGTCTGGGTTATCTGGATTGTCCGGGTTGTCCGGATCTGGATTGTCTGGGTTATCCGGATTGTCCGGGTTGTCTGGGTTATCCGGGTTGTCTGGATTGTCCGGGTTATCTGGATTATCCGGGTTGTCCGGGTCTGGATTGTCTGGGTAATCCGGGTTGTCCGGTACTTTTTCCCCTACTGCCCATTCATAAGATATCCCCTGCAGCACTCCCTCATCCACATATCTCATCTGATGGCTCTGGTCCACAAACGTTATGCTCTCAGGCATTACAAAAGCCCGGAACATTTCATTGCTGGGAGTCCCTGAAATTGTACCGATTGTCACATCCCGGGCCTGTTCAAACAAGGCGCCTGATGATGACAGATAAATGTCCAGAATACCGTTTTCATAAATAGCCTCCCGGATTCTGCAATCATTCTGTAAATCCTCTGAGAAAGCAAACCGGACATCACGGATACTCCCGCTTTCCGTCTCCTTTATCTGCATCTGAATCCTGAGTGTTGTTGCATGGTTTTTTATCATATCTGCATTGGGGTACAGAGCCAGTTCTACCTGGCTCGTATCCTTCTGCTGCATTTTGATCATTGTATCATCCTGCTCTGCGGCGCGCACGGGTATATAAGTCACGAACAGGGCCAAAATCAGGACCATACATAAGCTCTTCATTCTTTTCATCCGTTCCCCTCCTCATGGTTGTCCTTCAAATGAATGGGCGGCAGCGGGTCAGGCACTTCCATAGGCAGTGTATCACTCACAAGACGCTCCCCTTCATTTGTATGCGCATCGTCCACTCTGTATAATTCCGCTCTGACGCTTGTCACACCGGATGGAATCTGATCCGGTTCCATATAGTAGATCCAGGTACCGGAGGAGACCTCACCTAATTCCCCTTCTGCCGGAACCTCTGCAAAGATCAACTGGGAACCATCCAGGATATTTCCATTCTGATCATACAGTTTTACCACATTATAGGAAGGATTTCCTTTATATTCCCCTGTAAAGATCAGGGAACCTGCAGGTATTCTGCCGCCCTCAGCATCATAGCTGTAATCTTCATCCAGGATGCCGATTCCCTTATCCAGCAGCTCTACATTGTCTCCCGTAGGTCCTAAAATATCTATCTCTGACAGGGAGACCGCACTCTGGCCCTTGATTTTCAGCTTCAGATAAGCCGCGTCGTAGGTATACAGCCAGGAATCCCCCTCTTTGTTAAAATAGGAAACAGCCGTATCCCCTGAATAGGACAGTGTTCCTGTTTTTACAGGGGTCCACTGGTTTCCGTCCTGGCTTACATAGGCTTCAAATTTCCTGACTGCTGTTTTATCGTCAGCGGCTGTTACCTTAAAGGCAGCGGCCTGAAGGGTTCTGCCGAAGCTGATGACGATCTCCGGGTTTTTTGCCTCTCCGGTATATACATCTGCATAGTCATTGTTGCAAATACTGCTGATTCCGGAAATGGTGATTCCTTCCGGATCTTCCTCATTTCCTTCCTCCTGACGGTCGCTTGATGAGGTCATGTTTGTAGTTATCTTCCATCCATCCTTCGCCACACTTCCGTCATTGGAAATCTTCACAGAGTCTATGGCAGCCCTCTCTGTCTGCTGCAGCAGCTTGTCATATCCCACTGCCTCATAAGTAAACACTCTGTTGTTCATGGACGCAATGGTATCCGTAAATGTCACGGTACCGTCTTTCGCCTCCACAAACCCGATGACCCGGCCGTTTCTGTATATTTCATATCCCAGCATGGAGTTCTGGTCAGCCGCATTATTGGAAAGCGTGATCGTAACCTGGTTGGAGTTCGGAACATATGAAAGATCCGCACTTACTGCAGTCTGTGCTGCCGTGCTTTCTCCGCCCTCAATACGGTATGCTCTTGCTTCATCTGAAATATAGCTGATCCTTCTTGTCTCCTCCTCAAACTGTGATGCGTACGCCATAGTATCTGAATCCGGCGTCATACCCCACTGCTCAAAGAATGCAAGCAGGTTCTTTTCCGCTGCCGCACAGGAAAGACGCATCAGAGTGTTGTCCACATCTTTTGGAATTGTGAGAGCGATACCTCCGGGCGCCGGCGCAATGGCCGTATTTCTGGCGTATGCATCCACTCTTGCAAAGAACAGATTATTAAACTGCTCCTCATAGTTATCATAAGTCCTGAAATTATATCCCTCATCATAGGCCAGATGGAGCTGCCAATACATGGCAAGGCTTGTAAATACGCTCTCTGCGCGGCCCTTTGTCCCTGAAGTGACCTTTTTATATACATCTGCATATTGATAACGGACAGAATCATTCGTCTCCTTGGCCTGTGCCAGAATGGAGTAATAGTTGTTGGTTATTTCCGCAATGGCATAGGATGGCTGATTGATGATATGGCCAATCTCATGGGCGATTCCCCAGCCAAATAGCTGTCCGCTCACATATCTGCCGTTGTCACTCTGTACCGGTACACTGTTTGCCAGTCCTGCTGCGCTGCCCCACTCGATACCGATATGGAGCCCGCCGGCATACATAAATGCCCCTGAAAACATTCTCATGTAACGGATATTCAGACGGCTGGATGGCAGATTGTTCTTGCCGCCGTACCGGGCTGCCAGTGTCTTGTCACCATTATAATCGCCAAGTCCTTTGTGCTGGTAAAACAGTGTCACCATCTGTTCCATGGCCTGACAGGATTCGTATAATACTTCTGTCTGGTTGTCCAGGCTGTTTTCTTTTCCCTGGTTTTTCAGCTTGTTGTTGATACCGTTTAAGATCTGTTCCGCGGATACGGAATACATCATCTGATGCAGTACAATGTCCGTTGCTCCCAAAATGCAGTTCTTTTTGTCATAGCTGTAGTCACAGCCGCTTTCCTTATTCCCCTCATGAAACTTTTTGTGAAGATCCGAAATTTCCGGAACATATGTATTTAATTTCTCCACATACGCCCTGACCGCTTCTTTTGCTTCCGCCTCATCTGCCGCATTTGAAATGTCAAGCTTTGGTATCTCCTGTCCTCCGCTCACACGCACGCTCATATTGAGAGCGTCATTATTTCCCGTAAATTCCACATACAGGCTACCGCCGTGTTCTGCACTCAGGCTTCCGATCTGGGGAATGGTAACTTCATTTTTTCCGTTTTTCAGATTCTGGACCACAACCTTGCTCCAGTTTCCTGATTCCGCGTGATACTGTGTGGCGATGAGATTCAGGTTCGTGTTGGCCCCCAGTTCTGCGTCATCTCTGCCCACATACACAACCAGTTCTTCTCCGGCATGAGCACTGATGCCGAGAGGCTGCCATGCGTTCAGACCGCCGGAAAAGCCCAGGGCACCGTCCTTTTTCTTTGTCACGGCTGTGTCCACTTTCATAACTCTGCCGGCATTTTTATCATTTAGAAGTTCTTTCGCGTAGGACAGATCTGAAAGGAGCAGCTCCCGCTTCGGATGGTAATCACCTGTCGCCTCATCCGGAGTATCTGCCCTTTTCTCCAGCTCTTCGATGGTCTTTAAGGTCACATCCTCCCGCAGCTCCAAATGCATGGTATCCGCAAACAGTCCGTCGACCTCTTTTTCCAGACTGTCATAATAATAAAACTTCATCTCTGCTATGGAGATTCTTCCGTCTGCAGGTGCCCAAGCCATGGCAAAGTTTATCTGTATCCGATTTGTCTTAAATGGCTGGGAATACTGAAATTCATAATATACTTTGCCGTTCACACTCTTCTTCTGTGTAAAATGGCCGTCTATCATTTTCTCATTGCCGTCTTCATCCCAATATTTTGTCTTGGCATATCCATATGTATACTGCTGCTTCTCATCCGGTACTACCACCAGCCTGTCCATCTCATAGCTCTGATCAAAGGTAATGACAGGAGAAGGCTTTCCGGCATTGTATCCGCCTGCATCCCAGGATGCCAGACTCCAGGAGGTGGTATAATCATTGTCTGCCACTGCTGCATCTGTCTCCGGTTTTGAGGAAGGATATTCAATAGATTTAATATGCGCGGTCAGTCCTCCGCCCTCCTTTGGCGTATTGATCAGCCTGTAATTGGAAGTGACTGCAGGATTGATATCCGTTGTCTCTCCTGCGTATATTTTTGACTTGCCGCCGGTTCCCATTTCATTTGTTCCCGTAAGGTATATCTCATAGGTTGTGCCGTCTTTTAAGTCTGTAAGCTGATATTTGTTCTGTTTGATATTCTCTTTCTTTTCAAATTCTTCTGTGCCCTGTTCCCTGTAGTAGAGGGTGTAGAAATCTGTGTCCTCCATCATCTTCCAGGCGATGTCCAGTTTTCTGTATCCTCCGGAAATGTTCACATTCTCCGGAGCGTCAGGCGCCTTTGAGGGCTTGGGTACCACGGTCACCGGCTCTGAATAGGCACTGCTCCAGTCGCCGTTCACTGAACGTACCAGAACTGTGTACTCCTCATTGTTTTTCATCTTCTCTGTGCCAAAGCTTGTGATAAGGATACTGTTCTCAGCGGTTGGATATACTTTGCTCTTCCCGTCCTTTTTCACCATAACTTCATAGCCGGCTACATTTGTCTGCGCGTTCCAGGTCACTGTGAATTTCTTATCGCCCGGCTCTGTACTTACATTGTCGGGAATATTCATCACGGGGGCAGGAATCCTGTCCTCCATTCCGTTTAAAAATTCCACCCTGGAGATATCTGCCAGACTGCTTCCTCCGGCATCTGTCACCTTGATGACTACCTTCTTGATCGCAACCTGTTTTCCCAGATTGATGATTATGGTACCGTCCGGTTCCATGACCGCCTGTGCCGCTGTGAGGGCAAACATGGACACTCCGCTTATGGGAACCTCCATGGTCTGCCGCTGCCCGTTTTCATCATCGTATTCAACGGTCACGGACCCTGCCCGGATGATATTGGCGGAATCTCTCGGCGGTGTCAGAACCAGCGCGCCCGCTGTTATATCGGAACGTTTTTCCAGATCAAGCTGCAGTTCCACCGGATTTTCCTCTGATATCTCCCCGCCGTCTGCAGGCTCCAGGGAAACGCTTCCACCGTCGTCCAAAATACTCTCAATACTGCCATCCGACACCCGGGTGGACGCTCCCACATCTGCTGTGATTTCATCCATCAGATAACTTCTTGACACATAAGCTTCCGTTTTCTCAAATCCGTAGCTGTATGAAAGCCACTGCAGATCCACAAGGTCAACACTCTGATCCTGATTCAGATCATAGATACTGTCCGTACTTTCCTGATGAACTGCCAAGACCAATCCCGATTTGTCCTGCTCATCAATCACACCGTCCCTGTTCACGTCACCGTATCCCATAACACCGGGATGTTTTTCCATATCAGAAAAATCCATTCCTGTATAGACATCCAGAAACTGCATCTTCTGCTCCATGGCCTGTATCTCCATATCCTGGTCATACGAGGCAAAGCTGTCTCCGCTTATACTGAGATGGTACTGCCCGGGCTCCAAATCTGTAAAAGATGCCTCCGCCTTTTTAGAAACGCCCTCACCCTCCTGCATGGAAAAGGATGCTGTAAGCTGCCGGCCGCCACCTGTTAAAACTGCCTGCAGTCCTCTGTTCAGCGCTTCCGGGTCACTGTATGGAAGTGTGTAAAGCAGGCTTAGATGCAGCCGGCCTTTCTGTACCACCGCTCCGGTCTCAGAGAGCAGTGCTCCTTCCCCTTTCTGCACATCCGGATTACCTGCCATCTGTTCCCCTGCAGCCCCTTCTTTTCCGGACGCTTCCGTCTGTTCCTCTGCGGTCCCTGCTTTTCCGGTCTCTCCCGTCTGTTCCTCTGCGGTCCCTGCTTTTCCGGTCTCTCCCGTCTGTTCCCCTGTGGTCTCTTTTTTCCCGGATTCTCCTGCCAGTATCCCTGCAGTATCCTCTTTCCCGGATTCTCCCGACAGTATTCCTGTAGTACCTTCTTTTCCGGATTCTCCCGTCTGTTCCTCTGCAGCCTCTGCGTTCTTTGGCGCTCCCGCCTGTTCACCCTGCATTTTCATCTGGCCCTCAGGCACTTCTGCAGGTTGCTGCAGGCTCCTGTTCCTCAGCGTTTCCGCCTGCCATCCGGGCGTCTCGCTCTGCTTCCCGGCATCCATCTTCTGGCTGCTGTCCACATCCATGGATGCTGCCTGCGCACCGGATTTAAAAGACTCCACATCCTGCCCCTGAACAGCGGCAGATGCAGTAGTCCCCGGTGTCTGCAGGAGCATACCGGATACAAGAAGCCAGGCGCATAACTTTTTCATTTTCAATTTTTATTCTCCTTCCCCTTTCAGGGCCAAAAAAAACGATACCCAGGGATATCGTTTTTCTTAAAGACAACAGACGGACAGAATATTCCTGTCCATCACTGTCTGCAGCCCGGCTGTCCCTCCCTTGGGACCCGTGGCTTTGCGTCACTGCCTTACGACAGTTTTGCCCCTTTATTTTTTTTATATTTCCGTTTTCTGACTCTGTTCATGTATTAAACAGGATCACTATATTAAGAATATCAATTTTGACAATTTTAGTCAAGTCTTTTCATTCCATATTTTTGATTTTTTTACAGATTTCTTCCAGAAGACCGTCTCTGTTCTTTTCCGTAACTTCAATCACTTCCACGTCGGGGCGTTCTGCCACTGCCTGTGTAAACGCACCTGTATTCTTCTGCAGGACACCGATGACAAGACTCTGGGTATCCAGACAGGAGAACAATGCTTCCTGAAAGGCGGGGGCATCTGCCTCAGCCTTTCCGAGTTCATCTATCACGGCTGTTTTTTCAGGCATTTCCTTCACCTTTTTCATCACGGCTGCGCCCAGTGTCTCAAAGGTTTCCGGTATGGATATCTTCTTTCCCTTACCGGCCCGTATTAGGATCGGACTGTCATTTTCGTATTCTCCCACAGGTACCAGGCTGTGCAGGTAAAATCCCTTCTGGACACCGCCGATCTCATAGGGCAGTGTTCTGTAACCCACCGGCTCTGTTCCCAGTTCTTCCACAATACGGTTTAAAAGTGTGCTCTTGCCAGCCCCTTTTTCCCCTGTCAGGAAGATATGTTTTCTATGTGCTTCTGAGGGATGGGCCGTGAGTTTTTTCTTTCCGGCCAGCTTTTTCTCTGCCTTATGGCAGCCACACTGGCAAAAAGCCGCTGCCTTTTGGAGCATGGGACGCTTTTTTAAAGGAAATTCCGCATCCGGAAGTGTTTCCAGCAGATCTGCCAGAGCGGATATCTCTTCCACAGAGTGATAGACTCTGAACTCCCCATAGGTTTTTTTATCCCCGGCAAGTCTCCCTGCTATGGCAATCGTCTCCTCTGTCAAACGTTCCGAAACCTCCGCATCCTTATGTGCACAGATGATTCTGGGCACACAAAGTTCATACTCTCCTTCCAGTATGAGGTAATCCACAGGCAGTTTCTCATAGAAATCCCCGCTTACGTCCGCCGGAAGTAAAATATCGGTCTCTTTTTTCCCTTTTACACAGACAAGATCAGCGCCCGCCTCCCTGTGTCTCCACGTATTACTGTCAGAAGTGTCCAGGGTAAATTCGGGACAGAACACACTCTTTACGGTTCCTACCCGGTATCCCCGTTTTTTCAGTTCTTTGATGAGTCCGGTAACCGTTGTGGTCTTGCCGGACTTTCTCACACCTACGATCGTACAGATTTTCAACTGTCACCCTCCCTGCTCACTCTCTATTTCTGTTATATGTTTACACCAGCGCCTTCGGTGTGTATCCTTTGGAATCACGAGACGGTATGTCTCTCCATCCTGCGCAAGGTATACATCCCCCGCGAGGATTTCTTCACCGGAAACAAGCGTATCCCTGCCGTCCCCGCTCACAAACTCCACGAGGCTGTCCGCAGTCACACTGCCCAGTACCTCACTCACCGAAAAAGCCTGATAGGAATATTCAGCTCCGTCAGCACACTTCCCCTTGAGTTTCACAGGGGTCATGCCTTCAAACAAACCATCTTCTATCTTCATATATGCTCACCCCAGACTGCCAGCATATCCTCTATGTTATAGGAGTACACGCCATTGGAACACGGATTCTCCCCATGGGTCCCTCCGTCACCGGCCTCATGCACGCCATGATCGCTGATCAACAGGATCTCTCCCTTAAAAATCCCGGAGAGCGCTTCTATATATCCGTCTGTCTCTTTTAATTTTTCCATACACGCAGAGCTAAAGGGGCCGTCTGCATGGGCCGCATCATCAATCTCATGAAAATGGGCAAAAATAAATTCTTTTTCCTCCGAAGCCGCTTTGCACGCATCCCGGTAAATCCAATAATCGCAGCCTTTTCCCTTTGCCGCAGCATGAAGCCTGGGCAGAAGTTCTGTCTTCAAAATCCTGGTATCCCCCTCTAAAAATGCTGTATTTTCCCCACTCCTGCCGGCAAACAGGGTGGGGACCAGAACTTCCCTGTCCTTTCTGGAGTGTATCCCGTGCACATCCGGCAGTTCCCCTGTTATCATGGTAGCCATAGCCGGATTCGTCACCGGCGGCTCCACAGTCCTCACAGGGAGCACGGAAAAATTACGGCTGATAAAAGGCACACTGCCATTGTCCGCCGCATTTTTGTACATACGGTAACCCAATCCGTCCAGGTAACAGACCATTACCTTTCCGTGTGTCAGTTTTTCCCTGACACGGGGCGCAAATTCCTGCAGCTTTCTGCCGTAATGAAAACAGAGCTGTTCATATTCTTCAGACGTATTTACATTTGCAATGACCGCCTCTCCGAATCCCAGCTCCTCCAAATCCAGATACCGTGTATTGACCCGCTGAAACAAAAGTCCGGGCTTGTGCTCCCGGTTTCTGCGCATATGCTCCACAACAGGCAGAATCCTTTTTGCATACACACTGCACAGCGGCTGAGGCCTGCCCTCTCTTCTGAGCACCAGGCAGTCCTCCTCACCGGTAATGTTTGACACCAGAGCCTTTAAAAATTCCCGGCTTATCATGGGCATGTCTGTGGCAAGCATCACCGCATACGGTGCATCCATCTGCTTTAATACCTGATAAATGCCCTCCAGCGGTCCGTATTCTTTTTCCTCATCCTCCACCAGTGTACAGGACAGATCCCGGTATTTTTCCCTATCATCCACTGAGACATAGATTTCAGGGAAATCCCGGCAGGCATCTATAAGCGTATGCAGAAAGGTGTCACCGTTCCATGTAAGGGAAGCCTTGTTTTTTCCCATTCTGCTGCTCTTTCCTCCTGCCAGAATCCCTGCTGCTGTCTTCACCATATCCTAATCCTCCCCCAGATAAAGGGCATCAATGGTGCTGCCCGGCAAAAGTGCGTCCGAGCCTTTTGGAATCATGCCGATGAGATTACAGCCGCCCCAGGGGCTGACCATACCGTTTGCCTGATTCTTCCTGGTGTTTAAGCACACTCTTCCCTGATGGAATTCCAGAATACCGGGGATGATCCTTCCTCCCGGGCTTTTCTTTGGAAATCCCTCCGGCAGACATACCGGAATACTGGGCACTTTGTATTCTTTTTTACCGCACATTTTACGGAATGCGGGAAGCCCCAGCAAAAATAAAGCTGCCGCCGCTGCAGAAGGATTGCCGGAAAGGCCCAATAAAAGCCTGCCGTCCTTTACCGCTGCCAGAGTTGCCATTCCCGGCTTCATTCTCACCTGCCAGAAGAGCACCTCTGCTCCGATTCCCTCCATAGAAGAAAGGGCCAGGTCATAATCCCCCACAGATGCGCCTCCGGTTGTTATGACACAGTCCGCATCGGCCAGACACGCGGTGAGCGCATCCTTGATGGCGTCCTCGTCATCTCTGACAATTCCGTAGATATCTGCTGTGATTCCCCACTGCCGCAGAAACCCCTGCAGCATGTAGGCACTGCTGTTTCTTATTTTACCGGGTTTCAGCTCCTCCGATACGGGCAGAAGCTCATCCCCTGTGCTGATGATCCTGACTCTGGGCTTTTTGAAGACTTCCACCTCTCCATACCCGAGACCTGCAAGCAGTCCCACGGACGCAGGGCTTAAATGCCCGCCCTCCTCCATGACGACCTCACCTGTCTTTACATCTTCCCCTGCTTTTACGATGTTGCTCCCCGAAGCAATGGGTGAAAAGAAACACACTTCCTTATCAGTAAAGGAAGTGTCTTCATATTTCACCACAGCATCGGCCCCCTGAGGGATAGGCGCTCCGGTCAGTATTTTTACTGCCTCCATAGGCCCTACCGCTTTTTCGGGCGCATGTCCCGCCGGTACCTCCTCAATAATTTTTAAAGTCACCGGCTTATCATGTCCCGCATCTGCAACATCCGCAGAGCGGATGGCATAACCGTCATAGGGGGAGCGGTCAAAGGGCGGAATATTTTCTTTGGCCAGTATCCGGCAGGCCAAAATCCTGCCGTAAGCCTGATCGATCTCCACCTTTTCCTTCCCCATTCTCTCTGTATGGGAGAGAAGCAGGTCTATGCCTTCCTGTATTTCAATTCTCTTTGGATAGTTTTGTGCCATATCTGTTGTCTCCGTTATACTTGTTACGATTCAGCCAGCTAAATCGTTACAGGTATTCGCCCATTAAAAATCGCTTTGCGATGGGGCGAATACCTGCTGTCACGTTACTATTCACAGCCCTGCAAAAGCGCAGTTCTGTGAACAGTAACACGCTTCGCGATGCACACAAAATGCAATAAATTGCATTTTGGCGCTGGCTAACTCGGGATTTTGCTTCGCAAAACACCTCCCGGGACATTGGCCGTGAATAGTAACGCTGTCAATACTCTTATACACGGTCAGCGCGGTAAATGCGCAGACCTGGCTGAACAGTTACAAAATCATTACTTATGCTTTTTCAATTTTTATCGCACATACCTTATATTCCGGTATTCTTGCGTATTTGTCCAGTGCTGCATTGGTCAGCCAGTTTGCATTTCCATCCGGGAAGTGGAACGGCATCCAGGATTCGCCCTGGGAAACCTTGCGTCCTACTCTTGCGGTGGATTCAATCTGACCACGTCTGGAGGATACTTTTACCTTGTCACCGTTTTTGATACCCAGTGCCTCGGCATCCTTGTAGTTCATCTCTATATAAGAGGTACCCTGGATTTCCATAAGTCCCGGTGTTCTTCCGGTCATGGCCCTTGTTGTATAGTGATACAGCATACGGCCGGTCATCATGATGATCGGATATTCCTCATCCGGAAGCTCTGCGGACGGAACGTACTCTGCAGGATAGAACATGGCAAGTCCTCTTGAGAATTTGCCCACATGCAGAATCGGAGTTCCCGGGTGGTCCTTGGTCGGGCACGGCCACTGCAGCGTTTCACCTGCGTCAAGCCTTGCATGGCTGATGCCGCCGTAGCTTGGTGTTACGGACGCGATCTCATCCATGATCTCAGCGGAGGTCAAATGCGGCTGCGGATAGCCCATACGGTTCATCAGGTCAATGATGATATCTGTATCCAGTCTCATATCCCCGTCCAGCTTCACAGCAGGGCGTACTCTCTGCACACGGCGTTCCGTGTTGGTAAAGGTACCCTCTTTTTCCGCGTAGCTGACACCCGGAAGGATAACATCCGCATACTGTGCGGTCTCTGTCATGAACAGCTCCTGGATCACAAAGAAGTCCAGATTTTCCAGTGCTTTGATAATGTGATGGGTATCCGGGTCTGTGACAATGGGGTCTTCACCGTAAATATACAGGCCTTTTACCTTGCCTTCGATAGCTGCCGGGAATACTTCTGTGGAGTGCAGACCATTGTTGGGATTCAGCTTCACGCCCCAGGCTTTCTCGAATTTCTCACGTACTTCCGGATTCTCCACTTTCTGGTATCCCGGGTAATCCTTCGGGCCGGCACCCATATCACAGGCACCCTGTACGTTGTTCTGTCCGCGGATCGGGTTAACGCCGCAGCCCTCGCGTCCCAGCTTGCCTACCAGCAGAGCCATATTGGACATGGACATAACGCCCTCTGTACCGGTGGAATGCTCGGTAACGCCCAGACAGTAGATGATCGGCGCTTTGTCTGCTTTTGCATACATGATGGCAGCTTTTCTCAAATCATCCGGGTCAATGTGGCAGATCTCCGCAACTTTTTCCGGTGTGTAATCTTTTACGATCTCTTTGATCTTCTCATAGCCTTCGGTTCTCTCTTCGATGAACTTCATATCCTGAAGTCCTTCTTCAATGATCACATGCATAATGCCGTTGGCAAACGCAACGTTGGTACCCGGTCTTAATTTCAGATGAATGTCTGCTTTCTTGGACAGATCTATATCACGTGGGTCAACCACGATCAGTTTGCAGCCTCTCTGTACCGCCTGGCGGATCTGCATGCCAATAACAGGATGCGCTTCCTCCGGGTTGGAGCCTACCATCATGATCAGGTCCGGTTTCTGGGTGATATCTGCAATGGGGTTGGTCATAGCGCCTGAACCAAGGGTCATGGCAAGACCTGCAACGGATGCGGAATGGCATACACGTGCACAGTTATCTGTATTATTGGTTCCAAAGCAGGTTCTCACCATCTTCTGAACCATGTAAATGTCCTCATTCGGGGAACGGGAACATGCAAAACCTGCCAGGGATTCAGAACCATACTGTTTCTTGATCTCCATAAATTTGGAAGCCACCAGATCCAGTGCCTCGTCCCAGCTTGCGCGCTCAAATTCACCGGTCTCTTTGTTCTTGATGAGCGGATATTTCACCCTGTCTGCAGAGTGTACAAAATCAAAGGAACCGCTGCGTCCTTTTACACAGAGCAGATTTTTGTTGGCCGGACCGTTGGCCGGCTCCACATCCACGATCTTATTGTCTTTGACTACCAGATAGAACTGGCATCCGGTACCGCAGTGCGGACAGGTAGTCAGGACTTTCTTGTCGATCTGCCACGGACGGAAGGATTTTCTTCTCTTGGAGGAAAGTGCTCCGGTAGGACATGCCTCCACACAGTTTCCGCAGGACTCACAGGTACTCTTTCTGATAGGCACGCCGAAAGGTGTTCCGACGGAGGACTCAAATCCTCTCTCCATGGTGTCAATGGCACCGCGGCCTACCACCTTATTACAAGTATTCACGCATCTGTGGCAGAGAATACACAGGTTCGGATCATAGGTAAAGAACGGGTTGGAGTCATCCACCGGGAACTCGGTCATCTCGCCCTCGTATGTGGTTCTCTCCACGCCGTATTCCACGCAGTAGTCCTGCAGCTTACATCTGCCGTTCTGTGCACAGGAGAAGCAGTCTGTCTTGTGATTGGACAAAAGCAGGTTCAGGATGGTCTTTCTGGCATCCACTACCTTCTCGCTCATGGTCTCGATCACATCGCCCTCGCTTACATGGCAGGAACATGCGGTATCCATTTTCTTTCTTCCCCTGTTTTCGATCTCCACCATACACATACGGCAGGAGCCATCCGGAAGCAGGTCTTTGATATAACATAATGTAGGGATTTTCACACCGGCTTTCTCTGCAGCCTGTAAGATGGTAGTCCCCTTCTCAACTTCTACAGGAATTCCGTCTATCGTAACATGAATCATTCTCTCTCCTCCTATCTTACCTCGATTGCATCGAAACTGCAGTTTTCTATACATGCGCCGCATTTGATACATTTTGCGGTATCGATGGTATGCGGTTCTTTCTTCTCACCGGTGATAGCACCAACCGGACAATTTCTTGCACACTTGGTACATCCCTTACATTTTTCCGGATTGATATAATAGTTCCGAAGCGCTGTACAGGTATGGGAAGCACATTTCTTATCCACGATATGCTCCATATATTCATCACGGAACATACGGATGGTGCTCAGTACAGGAAGCGGTGCACTCTTTCCGAGGCCGCACAGAGACAGATCTTTTACACTCTTTGCGATCTCCTCCAATTTGTCAAGGTCTTCCACTTCCCCTTTGCCCGCTACGATCTTCTCAAGGATTTCCAGCATTCTCTTGGTACCGATACGGCAGGGAACACATTTTCCGCAGGATTCTCTCTGGGTAAAGCTCATGAAAAATCTTGCCACTTCCACCATACAGGTGTCCGTATTCATAACAACAAGTCCGCCGGAGCCTACAATGGCACCGAACTTCTTAACAGAATCAAAATCAAGAGGCTCATCCAGATGCTGGGTAGTCAGACATCCGCCGGACGGTCCGCCGATCTGTACAGCCTTGAATTCAGAACCTTCCTGAAGACCGCCGCCGATCTCATAGATGATCTCACGCAGGGTAGTTCCCATGGGAACTTCGATCAGGCCTGTATTTTCAATGGAGCCTGTCAGGGAGAAGGTCTTGGTACCCGGGCTTCCCTCTGTTCCGATGGTGCGGAACCACTCATGGCCTTTCAGGATGATCTTCGGAACATTGGCATATGTCTCCACATTGTTCAGAACCGTGGGTTTTGCCCACAGACCATGGTCAACGGTTCTCGGCGGTTTGGTACGCGGGAATCCTCTGTTGCCCTCAATGGAGGCTGTCAGAGCGGAACCCTCGCCGCAGACAAAGGCACCGGCGCCTCTGTTAATATGCATATGGAACGCAAATCCTGTTCCCAGAATGTCATCTCCCAGAAGATTTCTCTCCTCCATAACTGCAATGGCGTGTTTCAGCCTTGCCACAGAGTTGGGGTACTCGGCACGCACATAGATATATCCCTCAGAGGAACCTACCGCGTATCCGGCAATCATCATACCCTCAATGAGCTTGAAGGGGTCACCTTCCATAACGGATCCGTCCATGAATGCTCCCGGATCACCCTCGTCACCGTTGCAGACTACATAGCGCTCTTTTTCTTCCTGAGCAGCAACCTGTTTCCATTTCCTTCCGGTGGGGAATCCGCCGCCGCCTCTGCCGCGCAGGCCGGACTGGTCCACTTCCTCCACAACATCCTCGGGCTTCATGTCAAACAGCACTTTTTCCAGGGCTTTGAATCCGCCCGCTGCAATATATTCATCAATGGATTCCGCGTCAAATCTGCCGCAGTTTTCCAGAACCACACGTGTCTGTTTTGCAATGAACGGAATCTCATCCGGCTGTACATAGGTGTTCTCCGCTTTCTTGTAGAGCAGTCTGTCCACAAGGCCGTCACCCATAACCGTATTGTCAAAGATTTCCTGACAGTCATCCGGCTGGACCTTTATGTACTGCACCACTTTGTCACCCTTCTGGATACGCACCAGAGGACCGAATTCACAGAATCCCTGGCAGCCTGTCCTTTTGACACCCACGTGTTCTTTCTCGTCATGGGGAGCAAATTCAATGGTGACATTGGGGGTGTTCCCCACGATTTCCATCATCTTCTGATAGATCTTCTCGGAACCTGTGGCAATACATCCTGTACCGGAACAGACAAGGATCCTGCATCCGTAAGACTGCAGCTCCTCTACCGCCGCTTCCCTGCACTTGTCGAGTTCTGCTTTGTTTGAAATCATCATGCGCCTTCACCTCTCAATTCCTGCACTAACGCAACTACTTTTTCCGGTGACATCTTGGGATGCACTTCCTCATTGACCATCAGCGTGGGAGCCAGGCCGCATGCACCCAGACAGGATACGGTTTCCACAGTAAAGATCATATCATCGGTGGTGTGTTTCTTCTTGCTCAGTCCCAGCTCTTTGTAGAGTGCCTCCAGGATCGGCATGGATTTCCTCACATGACATGCCGTACCGTCACAGACTTTAATGACATATTTTCCCTTTGGCTCAAAAGAGAAATTCTCATAAAAAGTTGCAACACTGTAAGCTTTTGCCTCTGTCACCCCGATCTGCTGTGCAGTGTAAGTGAGCAGTTCCCCCGGCAGATAGCGGTATTCACCCTGAATGTCCTGCATGATCGGAATCAGGGATGACGGTTTCTTTCCGTACCGCCCAATGATTTCATCTGCCTTTTCGTAGTAAGATTGGTCTAACATATATTACCCTCCTATATATAATATATTACCTCTGATGCCTTGAAAGGCGGCCTGCACATTTTGTTCAGATGCAGAACCTTCCTTATCCGGTTCAACCTGGCAAGGTATCAAATGACTACCATATTTTCATCTTCACTTTTTTCCCCGCCTTCTCCAGACAATCTTTTAAATGGTAGGTAAGACGCAGTTTTTCTCCTGCATCTATGTGAAGTTCTGTGTTCGCCGGGTTTCTGGCATTTCCGAAAAAAATGCGGATGTCTGTGGAGTTTTCAAAGAGCTCCTCCAGAAGCCTTGCGGCTGCATCCTTTTTCCTGCCGAAACCAAGCACTGCCAGTCCGTCTTTTAAATAGCGATTGGCATATATATTCAAACGCCGGATGGTCAGAAGGCCCTCCGTGACCAGATCCACACCCTTCAGGGCAGACATGGCCGGCACCTCATCGCATCTGGTGTCATCAAGCGAAACTAATTCCTCACCCAGATGGTCTGCCACGAACTTAGCTGTGGTTCCGCCGCACACAATGTGCTTTCCGGGTGATGCAAAAAACAGTTTTAAAAATGCCTCATCTTTTTCCATCTGGCTGGGCGGCCCGATCATGAGATTCGTAACTGCCCTCTCACATAATTTAATCACCAGAACCGTGATATCATCATCTGTCTCATCTAAATTCAGGTCTACACAGGCGCTGGCGATATGGGCTGCCAGCTGCTGGGCTGACATCTCTTTTTTGTATTTTTGTTCGCAGAAGCGGACTACATCCTCCCGCCCCCATCCTCCGTTGGTAGTCTTTCCCATACCGGCATTGGTAACGCCGTCTGACATGAGGATGAGCACGTCGTCTTTTTGCAGGGTAAGCTCTGCCTCCCGGATTTCCTTCTCCTTGATGCTGTGTGAGGTCTCCGGATATTCCACAGACCTTCCATCCCTCAGAAGAATGGCACCCGGATTATCATACTGGGCCAGATAGGCCTGTCTGCCGCTTATCTTCAGGGCAGTAAAGGTGGAGTAGGCCATGTTCCGCACGCGGCACACGGGAAGTGTCTTGGCAATGGCCTCCACGGCATCGTCCAGCGGAAGCTTTTTTATCATCATGGTACAGAGCATTTTTGCTGTGAGCGTTGCCAGAATGTTGGCTTTTACCCCGCTGCCGAGGCCGTCCGAGAGAACCAGTACCGTGTCGGAACCCCGTTCCTCTGTAATGTAAAAGTCTCCGCAGAGGGATTCTTTCTTTTTATTCAGACTGACATGTCCGAAATCCGCAAAGAGGTTGTCAAAATGTATCTTCATAGCCATCCCTCCGGATTGTCAGTCCCGGACTTTTCCTGTTCTGTGAGGATGGTCTCCTTCAGCTTCTCCACAGCCACCTTTGTGTCGGCTGCCGTCTCACCTAAAAGCTCTGCGATCTGATGAACGATGCGAAGCTGTTCGTCCGCCAGCTTATCCGCCATCTGTGCCGCCATGATCCTGGTACGGCGCACCTCCTGCTGCTGTGCCACCTCTTTTGTGACATTTTTCATAATGCAGATGATCAGTCCGTTACTCTTATCATACGTGAGAACACGCTCCAGATAGACCTTGTATTCCTCCACAAAAATCTTGTCCTGGGTAAATCCCTTACCGAATGCCAGCATATTTACAAAGGCGTAATCATCCATAAGCTTTGACACCGGCTGGCCGATAATGGCCTTTTTCCTTCGGATATCGAATAAATCCATGGCTGCCCTGTTGAGCTGCACCACTTCCAGATCTGTATTCACTGTCACCAGCATACCCGGCATGGAATTGATGATCTTGTTGGCATAGCTGGCCTCACGCTCCCGCATATAGGGAATACACATGGAAATCTCCGCCTTGTTCTGGAAAATAGCGATGGCCTTCTCCCTGCAGGTGTTATATCCGCAGGCACCGCAGTTTAATTCCTTCTGGTGGGTGGCCTTTCCCATCTTTTTCAGGATTTCCTGAAGCTCAGCCTCTGTGGGCTTTGGATGGCTGACCTCTTTTTCAATAAATTCCCGCTCCAGGTTCATACCTGCAGGGAGATTGAAATCTGCTTCATCATCGGGACAAAACGGGTCTTTCATGGAAGCTTTCATCACATCCATGGAACCTTTCAATCTGCGTATCTTATCCTTCTGGAAAGAGGGGCCTCCGATACAGCCGCCCTCGCAGATATTCAGCTCCAGAAAGCATTTATGTATCTTTCCCTCCCGCAGTTCCTCCAGAATCTGCATACAGTTTTCCACACCATCAATGCTCAGATAGGTATAATCTTCATTTTTTCTGATAATCCGTGTGATGCCGCCGCTCATGGCACGCATTCTGGAGAGCATAGGCTCCGGTTCCTCCTGATCTGCGTCAACCGTGATACTGTTTTCCTCCATCCAGGCATCCAGTTCCTCGAAGGTTATGACATAGGCGGAATAATTGTTTTTCTCGGAGATTTCCGCAACGGGCGAGATGCACGGGCTTATATATACCGGAATGCAGTCCCTGTTTTTCTCTTTCAGATATTTGGCATGGGTCTGCATGGGGGATAACACCGGAAGCAGGTATTTTGCCAGCTCCGGATATTTGCTGCGCACAAGACGCACAACTGCGGGGCATACAGAGGTGATCATCACATCCATCTGCCCTTCCTGCAGAATCCGTTCATATTCTCTTCGCACCAGATACGTGCCTTCCGCAGCTTCTCTGGCATCCGTAAATCCCAGTTTCCGCAGTGACTCCCTGAGCACCGGGAAACTGCCCGGCCCGTATTTTGCAGTATAGGCTGGATTCACACTTGCCACAAGCTGATATCCCTCCGCGATCATCCGCTTCAAACTGGGCACATCGTTCTTCTCCGCTTTTGCGTGCTGGGGACAGATGATCGTGCACTTCTCACAGAGAATACAGTCATCCTGCATGATCTGCGCCTGATGGTCCCTGATCCGGATGGCCTTCACCGGACAATGGCGGACACATTTATAACAATTTTTACAGTCTACCGGTTTAAATTTGAGAATCCACATAGTTTCCTTTTCCGTCATTCCGCACTGTATTGTGCAGATTCGTCAATATTGCTTAGAATTACCTATTTCATTATACATGAATCATCGGATTTATACAATATTCATTCCACAATTTTTCTTTTTATTTGTAATTTTCCTACAATAAATGCTGTTCTATCCTGCACACTGTATATTTGTAGCTGCTCTGACTCTACATAATATACATAGAAAAACGCCCTCTCTGCAGCCGCTTGGGGCTTCACGAAGAGGACGCTGTACGCATCAGAACATCATTTTCAGTACTTCCATAATACCGGTCAGTCCAAGGCTGTATAAAAGGATGGAACCCGGTTTTCCCAAAAGGATGATGGCTGTGAATTTCTTCAGAGTCATTTTTGTTAAGCCCGCAATGTAGCACAGCAGGTCATCCGGTGCCACAGGGAGAAAGATCGCCACTGCAAATGCCTTGTCAAATCCGTTTCCCTTGCTCAGCCATCCGATGTATTTGTCGTAATTCTTCTCCCCAATGATATTCCGCACAAAAGGTCTGCCGTACTGTTTGGAGAGAAGAAATGCCAGTATGGAACCAATGCTGATTCCAATGTAATTATATACAAATCCCCACACAGGGCCGAAGATCAGCACCCCGCCCAGGCACCCTATGGCACCCGGAAGAATGGGAATCACTACCTGTACGATCTGAATCAGAACAAACAGGGCAGGAGCCCACACACCGCAGTTGTGAAGGAAAAGTTCCAGAGCATCCCTGGATACAAAGATCCGATTCTGCACTCCATAGAAAATGAAAAATCCCATTCCGATCAGTCCCGCGATGGTGCACAGGTTCATGAGAACTGCTGTTCTTTTTGTCTCCATACGTTTCCTCCTCTCCGGCGGACAGGGACGGTACGTTTTCCCTCTGCCGCTGTCTTCTCATAAAACTCTTTCCACATCTGCCCCACATGCTCCCTGCTGTAAAATTCATGTCCCGCAAAAGAGGCGTGGGCACTTCTCTGGTAAAAATCAGGATCTTCCCTGAGCTGTTTTAAGGTACTTACAAATGCATCCATACCGTCTCCCCTGAGCGCGTAATCAAAAAGGATCGGGTCATATATAGGCAGGTTCCGTACCAGGACCGGTACTGCGCAGTTCATGGATTCCAATATGGTCATGGGGAACAGTTCCTCATAGGAGGGAAGGAACATCACATCAGCCATGTTGTAGATCTCATTCATTTTCTCCCTATCCACGATTCCCAAAAACCGTACGTTCGGGGGAAGGTGCTTCATCATTTTCCTGATCTCCTCGTAGCCGTCGGATATCCTTCCAAAGGAGAATCCGCCTGCCCAGACAAACATGCAGTCCGGCATTCTTTTCGCTGCCTCCACAAAATCAACCACACCTTTTCGTTTCTGGAGCTGGCCTACACACAGAACGGTAAATGCGTCTTTGCTGATGCGGTATTCCCTGCGGATACGCGCCCTCTCCTCACGGGGAAGGGGATAAAAATCCTCCTCTGACACTACGTTTGGAATATAGGTCACCCGTTCTTTTGGAATCCCGTAGTGTGCCAGACGCTCAATAAAATACGGATTGACTGTCACCAGCTTATCCATTCTTTTATAGAAGGAGAGCATATAGCGGTAGAAAATCTTCTTCATAAACCGGGGAAGATGGATGCTGTTCTCTACTGTCTCCGGAAGGAAATGTACATATCCCACGGTCTTTCCCTGTCTTTTTCTGTGTCCTATCCCCAGGTAAAATTCCGGGTTGATGGAATGGTAGTGGGTGATTTCACAGGATTCTTTTGCATTGTTCAGCACCTCAAACTGTCCCTTCAGAACCTGCGCCGCCAGCGCTACCTGCTCATCGTGAGCGGAAAGAACGCCCTGTCCTTTTACCATATCTGCCTTTGACATCATATTTATTTTCATCATATTAAGAAGCCCTCCTCATCATACGTTTCATCATCGCCCGTCCCCAGGCAGTACGCTCTGTATCTGTGTATACGGAAACCTGCTCTTTCTCCCGGCAGGCGGTGCGGTAAGCACGTTCCACCATGGTACAGAAGTTCCAGGTTGAAAATTCTTCCGCCATCTCTCTTGCCATTGCCCCCATTGCCTGTCTTCTCTCCTCATTTTCCAGAAGATAGGTAAGGTGCATGCGGAAATACTCATACGTCTCATACTGGAAGCCGTTGCAGCCGTCTGCTATGACACCCTCCAGACATGCATCCTTTCTGCACAGGGCAGGGACACCGCTTGCCAGTGCCTCAATGTAAGTGATTCCCTGTGTCTCACTGTTGGATGCACACACAAAAATATCTCCCATCTGATAGCAGGCCCACACTTCATCCGGAGCCACCATTCCGGTAAAACAGACATTTTTGTCGATTCCCAGACTTTTCGAAAGGTTTTCCAGGTTCTCCCTGTCCGGCCCGTCACCTGCGATCAGAAGTGTCAGGTGCTCGGTACCCTCCTCCGAAAGTCTGGCGAAATACTCCATGATCTCTTCCAGATTTTTCTCTTTTGCCAGCCTGCCCACACTGACCAGAACTTTATTCTCTTTCGGAATCCCAAGAGCTTCTTTTCTCTGCTCTTTTTCCTCCTGTGTCAGTATTCTCCTGAACTTTCCAAGGTCAATGCCGCTTGGGATCACGTCCACTTCGGGTTTAACCTGATAGGTGGAAAGAATGTCTCTTACTTTCCCTGTCGGTGCGATGACCCGGTCTGTTTTGTTCAGAATGGTTCTGGAAAATTCGGCCACCGCCTTTTTGCCTGCTTTGCGGCCCGCTGTATATCTGCCCAGCATGCCCGGAAGATAATGCATATAATCTTCATAAATGGTGTGGTAGGTGTGAAGAAGCGGGCATCCGCATTTCTTACTGATTTTAACCGCGTATTGAAAAGTCATAAATTCGCATTGTGAATGCACCACGTCCGGCTCCCAGTCGATCAGTTCCCCTATAAAGGGATTGCCATAGGGAAGAACCGCTCTCGCATTGGGATAAATACTTCCCAGATCCATGGATTTCACATAATAAACTTCGTTATCTCTATAGGAAGCTCCGGTCTCGGAAAGTGTCAGCACTCTCACCTCATGGCCGCGCTCTTCTAATTCTCTCTTCAGATTGAGAACAGAGGTGACTACTCCGTTGACAATGGGTTTGTACCAGTCTGTAGTAATTAATATCTTCATCAAAAGTCCCCCTTTGTTTTCTCCTTGTCTTAGGTTGACTTTATCTTAACCGGAAGACTTAAAGAAATGGTCGGCGGATTTTTAAAAATTTTCTAAAGAAAGTTGTAAGAATTACTTCCATTTCTAAAAACTATATGCTATAATAACATCGTTGTAAATCCTGAGGGGCATTAGCGCAGCTGGGAGCGCGCCACAATGGCATTGTGGAGGTCACGGGTTCGAATCCCGTATGCTCCATTTAAAACAGTAAGGGCTGTGAAAAAATGGAATGAATCTAAACTCCATTTTTCCAGCCCCTTTTATTTTTCAAAATAGGAAGGCAAAGAGCCGAAAAAAATAAAGGAGTTATTACATGCAGGAAAAAACATTTCGTCCGTCCCGCTGGCAGCTTCTGCCTCCCGTACTTTCGGGGTCTGCCCTGAAGATCCTTGCCATAGTCACCATGCTGATTGACCACATCGGTGCCGTCATTCTGGAAAACGGATTTATCCACGCTTATCAGATGAACCTGCCCCAGGCTCTGTCCTACGAAAATACGCTTCTCATATGGAAGATTGACTGGGTTCTCAGAAAAATAGGGCGTATTGCTTTTCCCATATTCTGTTTCCTGCTTGTAGAGGGTTTTATCCACACTTCAAACAGAAAAAAATATGCGCTGCGGCTCGCTCTGTTTGCCCTTCTCTCGGAAATACCTTTCGATTTGTGCTTTAGAGGCAAATTCCTGGAATTTTCTTACCAGAATGTCATGATCACACTCCTCGTCGGTTTTCTTGCGATCACGGCAATGGACGAAGCCCGAAAAAGAGTGCCTGCACTGGCCCTTGTGGCTGCCGCTGCCGGTCTGCTCCTCGGATATCTCTTAAAAACAGATTACAGTTACAGAGGCGTCATACTGATCATCCTTCTATATCTGTTTCAGAGTTATCCCCTGGAAAAGACCATTGCGGGCTGTCTCTCTCTTCTGTGGGAGCCGCCTGCCTGCTTCGCCTTTATTCCCATCAACATGTATAACGGACAGAGAGGTCGGAAGATCAAATACTTTTTCTATTTCTTTTATCCGGTGCATCTTTTCCTGCTGTTTCTCATCCGCTATGCCCTTCTAAAATGCTGATTTCAGCCTATGCAGCATAAAAAACACTTACACTACATGAAACAGGGAGACTGCATCCAGGCAGGAGAAAAAGAAACGCCTTTCTGCAGTCTCCCGGAACTGGAGATACATATGACCGGAAAAACACATCTGTCCGTAGGTACAGCCGCCGCTGTCTGCGTGACGCAGCCGCAAAACTTAAGCAGCTTATTATTATGCCTTGGCACAGCCGCCATCGGCTCCGTGATCAGCGATATTGATGTCACCACCTCGGAATCCCGGGATGAACTGAATAAAATCACTGTCATCACTGTACTTGTCATAGCCGCCCTGGCCTTTGCAGAATGGAAATGGAATGTGGGAATCCGATACCGTTTCCAAAAAGAGAGCAGCATTTACAGACTTACCGTAAGTTTTCTTATCTTCCTGGGTGTATGCACCTTTGGAAAAAACCAGCCCCACAGGTCCTTCATGCATTCTCTGCCCGCACTTGTCATCTTAAGCGGCATAGTATACGGAATCTTTCCGGATATCACACCGTATTTTTCTGCTGCCATGCTCTCACACATGCTTATCGACATGCTCAATTACAAAAATGTCCGGATTTTATACCCTCTTAAATTCGGTATCAGCCTGGATCTGTGCCATGCGGACGGCCTGGTGAGCAAAGCCTTGTTTCATGCAGGTATGGCTGTCTTAACCATTATGGTACTGTTTCTCTTATACCGGATGTATTTTCATTAAAATATATCCGCAGACGCAAAAAGAGCTGACCCACTCCGATCCGGTCAGCTCTTTTCTATTAATCATAACCATTCAGCGCGCTAAAACACACAGCCCCGGCTGAATTGTTACACTCAATCTTCTGTTTTCTCTACCACTTCATTCTTATTCTTATAAATACTTTTCGCCGGAACCACTCCGCGCACGGAAGACAGCGGGTAAATGTTGCTGTGGCTTCCGATCACGGTTCCCGGATTCAGCACGGAACCGCACCCTACTTCCACTTCATCGCCCAGCATAGCGCCGAATTTTTTCAGTCCTGTCTCTATATTTCCGGAAGCACCTTTTACAACCACCAGTTTTTTATCAGATTTTACATTGGAGGTAATGGAGCCGGCTCCCATATGGGACTTGTATCCCAGAATGGAATCGCCTACATAATTATAGTGGGGAACCTGTACTTTGTTAAACAGGATCACGTTTTTCAGTTCTGTGGAATTTCCTACCACAGCACCTTCCCCAACCAGTGCATTGCCGCGGATAAACGCGCAGTGGCGCACCTCGGCGTCCTTACCGATAATGGCCGGGCCGTTGATGAATGCAGTGGGGGCTACCTTTGCGGATTTGGCGATCCACACATTCTCTCCCCTCTTCTCGTACTCCTCCTCAGACAGTGTGCTGCCCAGTTTTACAATAAATTCACTGATAAGAGGGAGCACTTCCCAGGGATATGTCCTGCTTTCCAGAAGCTCTTTTGCCATTGTCTGATCTAAATCGCTGTATAATTCACTGATTTTAAGCTGTTCCATTTGCTTTACCTCTTTCCGCCGGCTTTTCCGGCTTTTTTATAGTATACGGCCGCTGCGTCAAAAAACTGCTTCAGGGCCAGTTGATTTCTAAGTCCCAGTACGCCCTGGGTTCTGCTTCTCACAAAATTCTCCAGCTTTGCCATGTATTCATCCGGAGTGATCTCCCCCTCCGCCACATAGGTAAGGCCCTTCTCCCAGCTTGCGGTCAGCTCAGGATTTAAAAGAGAGCGGATGGATGCGTTGACCACATCAAAGATCATCTCGCCCAGCAAAGTGGGGGTGATGACCTGGGTCTTCTTATTTAATGCCAGGTACTTGATGGTCATGAGTTTTTTCAGGATCTCCGCCCTGGTGGCACTGGTGCCGATGCCGCTTCCCTTTATCTGCGCCCGCAGCTCCTCGTCCTCTATGAGCTGTCCCGCATTTTCCATAGCCAGGATCATAGAACCGGAAGTATAGCGTTTCGGCGGGGAGGTCTCCCCCTCTTTGATCTGGAAACCCGTGATATCCAGTTCACTGCCTTTTTTGATGGTCTGCAGGATTTCCAGAAAGCTGGTATCCTCTGTCTGCTCCCCATCCTCCTGGGGACTCTCATCCTTCTTTTTTGCGAAAGAGTTCTGCACCACTTTCAGATATCCCTCTGAAACCAGTATTTTAAAGGAGGAAAACAGTCTCTCCTTCTCAATGACAGACACGATACTCACCTTCTGATACACAGCAGGCGGATAAAAAATGCTTAAAAACCTGCGCACCACTGTCTCATAGACCTTTGCCGCCTGGGGGTGGAGGCTGCCCAGAGCACCCATTCCCTGTCCTGTGGGGACAATGGCGTAATGGTCTGTGATCTGTTTGTCATTGACATATCTTGTCTTCTCCAGATTTTTGTAGCTGCCCTTTTCCAGTATCTCTTCCGCAAAGGTTTTTCCGTGCACATAGCCCCGAAGGCCGCTGATGTTCTTATGTATTTCTTTTGCCACCGCAGTGGAGAGCACACGGGCATCGGTCCTTGGATAGGTGACCATTTTTTTCTCATACAGTTCCTGGACAATCTTCAGGGTCTCATCCGGGCTGATCTTAAACATGCGGGAGCAGTCATTCTGAAGCTCTGCCAGATTATAGAGAAGAGGAGGATTTTTATTCTCCTTTTTCTTCTCAATCCTTTCCACCACAGCCTTGTACGGCGGATTGGCGGACAGAATGGATTTTAACTCCTCTGCGTGTTTTTTCTCCTTGAATCCGTTCTCCTTATAGAGATAAGGAGACTGGAAATACCGGCTGCCCTCCACGGCGCGCCACTCCCCGTCAAAGGGGTGTCCGCCTGCCGAGAAGCTGCCCAGTACACGGTAAAACGGGGTTTTTACAAATTCCCGGATCTCCCGCTCCCTGCGCACCACCATGCCCAGCACGCAGGTCATGACACGGCCCACCGATATGGCCTGGTATTTGCTGCCCAGGTAATTGGATACTGCATTTCCATATTTTAAAGAAAGAAGCCGGGAGAAATTAATACCCATGAGATAATCTTCCTTGGCCCGCAGATACGCGGACGCGGATAAATTGTCATAGGCAGTGATATCCTTTGCCTCCCGGATTCCTCTCAATATCTCTTCCTCTGTCTGGGAATCGATCCACACTCTCTTCTGTTCCTTGTCTTTCACCCCTGCCATCATGGCGACCAGGCGGTAGATATACTCTCCCTCCCGTCCGGAGTCGGTACAGACATAGATGGTGGAAACATCTTCCCGGTTTAAAAGTCCGCTCACGATCTGAAACTGTTTGGATACGGACGGTATGACCTCGTATTTGAATTCTTCAGGCAGAAAAGGCAGGGTCTCCAGACTCCATTTCTTAAATTTTATGTCGTATTTTTCCGGGTAGCTCATGGTGACCAGATGGCCTACACACCAGGTGACAATGGTATTCTCAGATTCCAGATACCCGTCATGCCGGGATGTCTGGACCTTGAGAGCCTTGGCAAATTCCTGTGCCACGCTGGGCTTTTCTGCGATAAATAAAGATTTACTCATAAAAGCTCCTCTTCCATGCAATCAGACCGGAGGGAGCTCCCCGGTCTGACTTTAAGTTTTATTTTTTTGTGATAAATCCTTTGGCTTTCAGTGTCTCTGCGCAAAGGACAGCACCGCCGGCAGCGCCGCGCACGGTGTTATGGGAAAGGCCGATGAACTTGTAATCATATACACTGTCCTCTCTCAGACGTCCCACTGTCACGCCCATTCCCTTTTCGTAATCAACATCCAGGGTAACCTGCGGACGATTGTCTTCTTCCATATAACGGATGAACTGCTTCGGAGCGCTTGGCAGGTCTAATTCCTGGGGAATGCCCTTGAAGTTCACCATTTTTTCGATGAGCTGTTCTTTGGTCGGATTCTTTCTGAACTTTACAAATACGGCTGCTGTATGTCCGTTCAATACCGGAACACGCACGCACTGTGTGGTGATGACAGGTTCTGCTGCCTTTTCGATCACGCCGTCTTTGATCTCACCCCAAAGACGAAGGGGTTCCTGCTCGCTTTTTTCTTCCTCTCCGCCGATGAAGGGGATTACATTGCCTACCATTTCCGGCCAGTCTTTGAAGGTCTTGCCTGCTCCGGAGATTGCCTGATAAGTGGTTGCCACTACCTCGTATGGCTCAAACTCTCTCCATGCTGTGAGCACCGGTGCGTAGCTCTGAATGGAACAGTTGGGTTTTACGGCGATGAAGCCTCTTGTGGTTCCCAGACGTTTTTTCTGGAATTCGATCACATCAAAGTGCTCCGGATTGATTTCCGGCACTACCATAGGTACATCCGGAGTCCAGCGGTGTGCGCTGTTGTTGGACACAACCGGTGTCTCTGTCTTAGCGTAATCTTCTTCAATGGCTTTGATCTCCTCTTTGCTCATATCCACGGCAGAGAATACAAAGTCAACAGTGGATGCCACTTTCTCTACCTCAGATACATTCATGACTTCCAGCTTTTTCACAGCCTCCGGCATGGGAGTGTCCATTTTCCAGCGTCCGCCCACGGCTTCCTCATATGTCTTGCCTGCGCTTCTTGCGCTGGCTGCCACAGTAACCACCTCAAACCAGGGATGGTTCTCAAGCAGAGAGATGAATCTCTGGCCTACCATTCCTGTTGCACCTAATATACCAACTCTTAATTTCTCACTCATACGGCAATTCTCCTCGTCTATGTATTCTGTGCCCACTTTTGTTTTCCCTGTGCGCACATTTGTTTTTCCTAAACAATACTATAACAAATCCGGGAAAAAAGCAAGTATTTTTTAGTTTTCTTCCAGATATTTTTTGTGCAGTGCCAAAACCTGCTTCATGGCTGCCTCGCCGGGAGCACCGATGGTATTTCTCTTCTCCACGCAGTTTTTCATGCTGATGGCCTCATAGATATCCTCCTTGAATACAGGGCTGATCTCCTGATATTCTTCCAGGCTCATCTCGTCCAGAGAGATGTTTTTCTCTATGCAGGCAAGCACCAGACGTCCCACAATGCCGTGTGCGTCCCGAAAGGGCACACCGTTGTTCACCAGATAGTCTGCCGCGTCTGTGGCGTTGGTAAAGCCGTTCTTGGCGCTCTTTTCCATATTTTCTCTATTGAAGGACATGGTGGCGATCATACCGTTAAACAGAGCGATACAGCCCTTTACCGTGTCAATGGCATCAAAGGTAAACTCCTTATCCTCCTGCATATCTTTATTATACGCCAGAGGAATGCCTTTCATGGTCGTCAGAATGGACATGAGGGCGCCGTAGACACGTCCTGTCTTTCCGCGCACCAGCTCCGCAATATCCGGATTTTTCTTCTGGGGCATAATGCTGCTGCCTGTGCTGTAGCTGTCATCGATCTCCACAAAACGGTACTCATTGGAATTCCAGAGAATGATCTCCTCACAGAAACGGCTCAGATGCATCATTATGGTGGAAAGGCCTGACAGAAGCTCGATCAGATAATCCCTGTCCGCCACAGAATCCATACTGTTCAAGGTAGGCCCGTCAAATCCCAGTGCCTCTGCCGTAAATTCCCGGTCAAGAGGATATGTGGTTCCCGCCAGTGCTCCGCTGCCTAAAGGACAGAGGTTCAGACGCTTACTCGTGTCTGCCATACGGCTTCTGTCACGTTTGAACATCTCAAAATACGCGCCGAAGTGATGTGCCAGTGTCACCGGCTGCGCCTTCTGCAGGTGCGTGAATCCGGGCATGTAGGTATGTACATTTTCATCCATGATCCTGTAAATGGATTCCAGCAGTTCTTTTAAAAGGATATCGATCTCCCCAATCTCATCCCTTACGTACATTTTCATATCAAGAGCTACCTGGTCATTGCGGCTTCTGCCTGTGTGCAGTTTCTTGCCCACATCCCCGCAGCGGTCGATCAGGTTAGCCTCCACAAAGCTGTGGATGTCCTCATATTCAGGGGAAAAGGCAAGCGCTCCGCTCTCTATATCTGTCAGAATGCCCTTCAATCCTGCCAGGATCGTCTCCTTCTCCTCCTCTGTGATTATGCCCTGCTTTGCAAGCATAGAAGCATGTGCCATGCTTCCTGTAATATCCTGTTTGTAGAGCTTGTTGTCAAAGCTCAATGACGCGTTGAAATTATATACCAGCTGGTCCGTTTCCTTTGTGAAACGTCCGCCCCATAACTGAGCCATCTTTTCGTACCTCACTTTTTCATTGAATTTTTCCTATGCCATAAGCCGCATATCCCTATCCGGCTTATGGGTAACAGTTTATCATTATCTGTCTGGCCGTGCAAGATTTTTCTCCCTTTTGGAAAATACACAGCCGCAGAAATCCTGCCGGTACAGGCCGTACTCCCGTGAAAGCTCTGTGGAGCGCTTATACCCGTTTTTCTTCTTGAAATCCGAGGGCAGATGGCGGACATGATATTTTTCTTCCAGCTTTTCGCCGATCTCATTGATCTTTGCCGCATTTTTCAGAGGGCTTATTGACAGGGTCGTGGTAAAATAATCATAACCGCCCTCTGCCGCCAGCCTTGCCGCCTCCTCCATGCGCATCTCATAGCAGGCAAAGCAGCGCTCCCCGCCCTCCGGGATATCCTCCATCCCTTTTGCCATCTCAAAAAATTTTTCAGGGCAGTACACCCCTTTTAAAAATTTCGGCTTATGTACAAAAGGCATGGACGCTATGAGCCGCTCAAGCTCCTCCTCCCGCTTCTCATACTCCTCCCGGGGAGAAATATTGGGATTGTAGAAAAAATCTGTGATCTCAAAGTACTGGGACAGGTATTCCAGCACATAGCTGCTGCAGGGTGCGCAGCAGCTGTGCAGGAACAGAGTGGGGACTTTTTCTTCCCCTTGTATCTGCTCCAGTATCTTTTCCAGTTCTCTTTGGTAATTTCTGTTCCGGTTCATTTTAAGATTCCCTTTTTAATACTTCATTGCTGTTTGTCTCGCCCTTTTCAAAGGCCACCGCATTGTCCAGCGTAGTCTGGGAGATAGCAGCCAGAGCCTCCTGGGTAAAAAATCCCTGATGGGAAGTGATCATTACATTTGGGAAGGACAGAAGCCTTGCCGTCGTGGAATGCTCCAGGATTTCATCGGATCGGTCCTCAAACACATTCTTGGTCTCCTCCTCATATACATCAAGGCCCACCCCAAAGAACTTGCGGGCGCGGATTCCCTCGATCAGATCCTCTGTCTTTACCAGGCCGCCTCTTGATGTGTTGACCAGGACCACGCCGTCCTTCATCTTTGCTATGGTATCCCTGTTGATCAGATGGTAGGTGCTGTCCATTAAAGGGCAGTGCAGGGAGATCAGGTCACTTCTCTCAAGCAGTTCATCGAAAGAGACATACTCCGCAAAATCCAGGTCAGGATTCTGGTACACATCATAGGCAATGACCTTCATGCCAAAGCCGCGGCAGATTCTTGCCATGGCTGCGCCGATCTTACCGGTTCCCACGATCCCCGCTGTCTTCTGGTAGAAATTAAATCCCATAAGTCCGCTGAGGCTGAAATCATTTTCCCGCACTTTTACATAAGCCTTATGGATCCTGCGGTTTGCGGTGAGGGCCAAAGCCATGGCATGCTCCGCCACCGCCTCAGGTGAATAGCCCGGCACGCGCATAACACGGATGCCGTACATGGCTGCCTTATCCAGATCCACATTGTTGAAGCCTGCGCAGCGCATAAGCACCAGCCTGACGCCTGCTTCATGAAGGGCTGTCATGGTCTCTGCCCCCACGTCGGAGCTTACAAAGGCGCACACAGCGTCAAAGCCTTTTGCAAGCGGCGCCGTCTTGGGTGCCAGGTCTGTTTTCAGATAGTCGATCTCTATTCCCGGATAATGTTCCAGTTGTTTATCAAAGGATGCCCTGTCGTAGTTCTTGGTGTCAAAAAATAAAATTCTCATAGTTCTGCCTCCTGTTCTTGTCAAACAAAGTTTCCGTTACCGGATAGGTTTCCCAATCCGTACTTATTTTATCAATAATCAAAGAAAAACACAAGTGCCTCCCTTTCCCATATGTCAACCCCCGGCTTTTCATCATATGATACTGTATACCAACCCAAAAAACAGACAGTCTCACACCTGCCTGACGATGGAAAAAAGAAAGGAATGACAACTTATGGATACACCTCTTTTAGAAGTAAAAGATGTCAGTTATGCCTATCATACAAAATCCGGTGAAACACCCGCTCTGTCCCATATATCTTTTTCCGTGGAAAAAGGAGAATTCCTGGCAATCGTCGGCCCTTCGGGCTGCGGAAAATCCACTCTGCTGGATATGCTCTGCGGTCTGCTCACCCCGGAAGAAGGAGAAATTCTTTTAAACGGGAAACCACTCAGCGAATCGGTGACAAACATCGGATATATGCTGCAGAAGGACCACCTCTTTGAATGGCGCACCATCTACAGCAATGTACTGCTGGGCCTGGAAATCCAGAAGAAAAATTCACCCAATGCCAGAGAAAAGGTCAATCATCTTCTGGCCGATTACGGCCTGGATAAATTCAGGGAATCACGTCCCTCCCAGCTTTCCGGCGGTATGCGGCAGCGCGCCGCCCTCATCCGCACCCTGGCTCTGGAGCCGGATCTGCTGCTTTTAGACGAACCTTTTTCAGCTTTAGATTATCAGACACGCCTCTCCGTGGGGGATGACATTGGCAAGATCATCAAACGGGAGGAAAAGACCGCCATACTGGTAACCCATGATATCTCGGAGGCCATCAGTATGGCAGACCGGGTCATCATCCTCGGAAAACGCCCGGCAGCGATCAAAAAGATCATCCCCATTGTGCTCACCATTGACAACCGCACGCCTTTTACCTCCAGAAGCGCTCCTGAGTTCAAGAATTATTTTAATGAAATATGGAAGGAGCTAAACCATAATGGCTGAAATAACTTCTATGTCCAGAGGACAAAAGAACTATCTGCAGAAGTTAAGGCGTGATTCCCAGATAGTGAGGCTGATCCGCATCCTTATATTTCTGGTCTTTCTGGCGCTCTGGGAGGGCAGCGCAAGGCTGGGGCTCATCGACTCCTTTATCTTTTCCAGCCCTTCCCAGGTGGTTATGGCCATGTATCACATGATACTGGACGGAACCCTTGCCGTACACACAGGCGTAACGCTCTGGGAAACCATTGCCAGCTTCGCCCTGGTGACCGTGTTCGGTGTTGCCATCGCGGTGCTTCTATGGTGCTTCCCTAAGCTCTCCTCTATTTTAGAGCCGTACCTGGTAGTCTTAAACAGTCTGCCGAAATCAGCCCTGGCACCGCTTTTGATCGTGTGGCTGGGCAGCAATATCAAGACCATCATCGTTGCCGGTCTTTCTGTGGCTATTTTCGGGGCTATCCTGAATCTTTACACAGGTTTCTGCGGCACGGACCCGGATAAACTGAAACTGATTTCCACTCTGAGGGGCACGAAAAAGGATGCCCTTTTTAAAGTGGTTCTGCCCTCCTCCGTTCCGCTTATTTTAAGCATTATGAAGGTCAACATCGGCCTGTGTCTGATCGGTGTCGTCATCGGAGAGATGATTGGCAGCAAACGCGGCCTCGGATACCTGATCATCTATTCCAGCCAGGTCTTCAAGCTGGATACCATGATCATGAGCATTGTTATTCTATGCATCATCGCTGCTGTTTTATACAGCCTGATCAATGTGGCAGAGAAAAAATACAGAAAACACTTCTGAAAAACACAAAAAATCCAGGCGTGTAAGGCCCAACTGCCGGCCGCTGCCTGGATTTTCTTTCATTCTGCTTCAGATTCCTCCGCGGAGTTCTTCCTTGTCTTCTTCCGATGCTTCACACATTCCGTCAGCAGATACTCGATCTGCCCATTGACAGAGCGGAAATCATCTTCCGCCCACTGTGCCAGATCGTTGTACAGAGACGCGGAGAGCCGCAGGGGGACCTGCTTTTTTTGTTTTTCCTTCGGTTTGTTTTCCATGAAGGCCTTCACTCCTGACTAATACAGGGAACCGCTGTTGACGATGGGCTGGGCATCCTTGTTGCCGCAGAGGACAACCAGCAGGTTGCTGACCATGGCTGCCTTCCGCTCCTCATCCAGTTCCACGATATCTTTATCGTTTAATTTCTGCAGGGCCATCTCCACCATGCTGACAGCGCCTTCCACGATTTTCTGACGGGCATCTATGATGGCAGCAGCCTGCTGTCTCTGCAGCATGGCAGATGCGATCTCCGGCGCGTATGCCAGATGGGTGATACGCATTTCCAGAATCTTGATTCCCGCATCCTCCACCTTCTCCTGCAGTTCCTGCTGCATGATGCTGGCTACCTCCTGGCTGCTTCCGCGAAGGGAACGCTCATCTCCGCCCTCGCTTGTGTCATAGGGATATCTTCTGGCGGCGTTTCTTGTGATGGCATCACACTGGATGGACAGATAGTCCTTGTAATTCTCCACATTGAATACCGCTTTTGTGGCATTTTCCACTTTCCATATGACCACCGTTCCGATCTCAATGGGATTTCCCAGTTCATCGTTTACCTTCTGCTTTTTGTTGTCCAGGGTCATGGTTTTCAGGGAAACCTTTTTATTGGACTTTGTCTCTGTGTTTTTCTGTTCCGCTTCAATGCCCATGCCCTTCAGGACCGTGGAGCCGGCGCTTCCTGCTGCACGCACTGTGGGATTGATTCCTGTCACAAAGGGATTGACCCAGTAAAAGCCGTTCTGATTCAGGGTTCCGTAATATTTTCCGAACAAAGCCAGCACAAGCGCTTCATTGGGGTTGATGACCTTTAAGCCTGCCAGACATACACTGGCTGTGCAGAGGATCAGGATACCGACTGTTACGCAGAAACCGGACAGCACACTGCTGATCTCAGAGATCACTGCCCCTGAGAGTATCATCAGCACAATACTTCCCACAATGCCCAGGATCAGCAGAAACAGCATCGCCATACCTGACTTCGGATGCAGGATCCTTTCCTCCACGTTCTTGTTCATTGGACTGGTTCCGTCTTTTTCTTCCATTATACTTCCTCCTCTTTGAAAGGCCGCACGCGGCAGTAATTAATTTGATATCTTTTTGATATCATCATAATACACCTTATCTATAAAAATGTCAACAAAAAAAGGCTGTCCGTCCCCGTCTTCCGGTTTCGGACAGCCTTTTGGTCCTGATTCTATACTTCAGTCTGTATATCAATGGTATTCAGCTTGTCGCTGTCTTCCTCTTCCTTATGTCCCACAGTACCGGCCACAATATAGTAGCCGAACTTGGAATCATAGAAGAACTCTTTTACCAGGGAGAATCCTTCTATCTTTCCCGTACTGCTCACATGCATCAGAGGTCCGGTACAGGAAATGATATCATCCCCGAATTTCACATGCTCCTCATCATAATATGTGATGGGCAGATCCTGTGCGATAAGCTCTTTCATCTTCTTTTCGATCTCCACCAGATCAAAATTCACCGGCTTTTCGGAATAATCCAGCATAAATCCATGGCGGATGTCCGCGCGGACATAGCTTGGACGCTCAATGTCCCTGACCACATAGCCGAATAAATCCTCCGCGCTGTGCGCCATCTTCCTGTAGATCAGGGATTTGAACACAATATCAGCTATATTCTGGGGCAGCGGTCCGAACAGGGAAGGACGTGTCACAATGACCTCCTCACCGATGCCGACCATCAGATCCGCATTCCTTTTCAGCACAGGATACAGAATCTCAAAATGCTCCACGATCACTCTCTTGTGCTGGGAAGTCACCCGTATGATGGCCTCCGCGATGGTCTCCAGATCCACATATTTTCTCGCGGCTCTGGCATCCACGTGGAAGGTCCTGGGGGTATAGAATCCCACATCCTCCGCGTTCAGCAGGGGCATGTTGGTGATATCATACTCGTCATCCCCGTCCACTACCTGAATCCCCGGAAACATACCCTTGATCATCATGCTTTTTCCGGAGTCCTTGGCACCGATGATACCGATAATACGATCAAACGGGTTCAGATACATCTGGGCAATCTTCTTTCCCAGTTCCATCATTCTACGGTTTCCTCTCGGTGCATAGAAAAAATTATACAGATTGCACTCATGGCGTACATTGTTGTAAATCATAAAAACCTCTCCCTATAAATATGTTTTTTGTTCCCCAATGGCTTGTAACTCTTACTATCCCAACTATAGCACAAAACCGGGCAGTTGTACACGGTTTTGTCCCGTGTATCTGCCCGGCTGACGCTGTAGTGTTATGTCGTTTTACTTCAGGAAACCGTTGATGATCTGGGCTTCCGCCTCTTCCTCTGTAAGGCCCAGGGTCATGAGCTTGATGATCTGCTCCCCTGCGATCTTACCAATGGCTGCCTCATGAATGAGCGCCGCATCGGAGCTGTTCGCGGTGATCTCCGGGATGGAGCTGATCTTGGCATTGCCCACTATGATGGCGTCACATTCCGTATGGCCGCTGCAGGCCGCGTTTCCGTTGAGCACGGACTGGAAGAGCTGACGGGAATCATCCTTTGCCACCGAACGTGATATGATATTGGCACCTGAATTTTCCCCGTCCATATCCACAATGAAACGGCTCTCCGCATCCTGGGTTCCGTGTGTCATGAGACGCTCCATCACTTTTAAGCTGGCGCCTTCCATTAATTTTGCCCTGGTCATACGCTTTGTGGAGTCCACGCCTTTAATCTGCACCGTATCCATCTCCATGACGCTGTTCTCCCCGATCTCTATGATCGTCTCCGGGTTCATGATGCGCTCGCCTTTGCCGTCCCCGCTGCCATAGTGTTTTTCCACGTATTTCACTCTGGAATTTTTGCCGATGAAAAAGCTGTGGATGCCGTCATGGCGGCTTGATGCATCCCCGCCGTTGTGGATGCCGCAGCCTGCGATGATAGTCACATCACAGTCATCGCCCACGTAAAAATCATTGTAGACCACCTCTTCAAGCCCTGCCTGGCTCATGACCACCGGGATATGGACACTCTCTTTCCTGGTGCCGTCCTTGATGCGAATGATGATTCCGTCTCCCTCTTCTCTTGTGGTGATCTCGATATGCTCTGTGCTGTTTCTGCCTTCACTTTTTCCGTTCGCCCGGATGTTGTATGCGCCCACCGGGATTTCATGCAGCCCGGCCACTGCTTCCAGTAATTGTTTCTGTATTGCGTCCATTATTTTACTCCCCCGTCCTTCCAGATTTTGCAGCCGGAATAGTCATCCACACCTTCCAGCAAAGCGGGAAGCACTTCCTCTTTGCTTCCGCGGCTCACCAGTTTTCCGTCTGCGATCACCAGAATTTCATCTGCAATGTTCAGGATCCTCTCCTGGTGTGAGATGATCAGAATGGAGCCGTGAATCTCCCTGTGCATATTTTCAAACACATGGATCAGGTTCTGGAAGCTCCACAGGTCAATGCCGGCCTCAGGCTCATCAAATACGGACATCCTGGTTCCCCTCGCCATAACGGTGGCGATCTCGATCCTCTTCATCTCCCCTCCGGAAAGGCTTGCGTTGACTTCACGGTTGATGTAGTCTTTTGCACATAATCCCACTTCAGAGAGATACTGACAGGCTCCGGCAACGGTAATGTTTTCCCCGGATGCCAGCCGGATCAGGTCAAGCACGGTCACTCCTTTAAAACGCACCGGCTGCTGAAAGGCATAGCTGATGCCTTTTTTCGCCCTCTCCGTAATGTTCAGTTCCGTGATATCCTCACCGTCCAGGTAGATCCTTCCCTCCGTGGGCTTCTCAATACCGGCAATGATCTTTGCCAGTGTGGATTTTCCGCCGCCGTTTGGTCCTGTGATGGCAATAAATTTGTTGTCTTCCAGAGTAAAGCTTACACGCTCCAGAATCCCTTTCTCCTTTGTCTCCTCTTCGACTTTAAAGGAGACATCCCTCAGTTCCAGCATTTTTCATTTCCTCCGATGTCATCTTCATCTTTTTATGTTTATAAATCCCGGTTCCTATGTTATAATATCAGCAATGGGCCAAAGGATGGCTCAACCGTGGATTTAATTCCGTAACTATTCAGCCAGCTGAAAAGTTACGGGTATTCGCCCATTAAAATCGCTGTGCGATGGGCCGAATACATGCTGCCGCTATTCTATCACACGGTCAGCACAGTAAATGTGCAGACCTGACTGCGCAGCTGTTTAATTCCTACAAAAACAGTACACTATATTACAAAATTTGTCAAAAGAAAAATGGAGATATTTTCAATGGACGCAAAAAATATGGATTTTACCCTGGAAGAACTGAAAATCCTGGCGGAAAACGGTCAGAAGGATCTGCAGTATGCCGTAGGCTTTTACTATGAAAACGGCATACACACCCTGACTGATTACGCACAGGCCGCCCAGTGGTATGAAAAAGCAGCCGAAAAAGACCATGTGGACGCGCTGCTGCACCTGGGATTTCTCTATGCCCAGGGAAAAGGCGTAAAAAAAGACGAAACAAGAGCATTTTCCTACATCAAACGCGCGGCTGAGACGGGCAGTAAAAATGCCCAGTATAATCTGGCCAGATGTTATGAGGAAGGCATTGGGACCAGACAGGATTATTCCAAAGCCTTTGACTGGTATAAGAAAGCCGGACAGCAGGGCGACTACCGGGCCATGTGCTGCATGGGCGGTTATTTTTTAAGCGGCCAGGCAGTGCCGCAGAGCACAGAGCGGGCATTCCAGCTCTTTGAAAAGGCGGCAAACGCCAACATCCCGGCCGCACAGTACAATCTGTCCATCCTCTACCGCTACGGCGAAGGTGTGGAAAAAGACGAGGCGAAAGCCGACCTGTGGCTGACAAAAGCCGCCCAGAACGGTTTCAAGCTGGCAAAGGACGCCCTTCACGGAGAGCAGGAATAAAAATATATCATTTACATAAAGGAGAAAACAACCATGGAAGTAGATTACAGAACTTATCTGAGACATTACCCGGACAGAAACGGACGCTTCGGCCCTTACGGCGGCGCCTACCTGACAGAAGAGCTGGTTCCGGCCTTTGAGGAGATCGCAGACGCATACCAGACCATCTGCCATTCCTCCCAGTTCATCAGTGAACTGCGCCGCATCCGCAAGGAATTCCAGGGAAGACCCACACCGGTCTATCACTGCGAGCGCCTGTCAAGAACCATCGGCAACTGCCAAATCTACCTGAAAAGAGAGGATCTGAACCACACCGGAGCCCACAAGCTGAACCACTGTATGGGGGAAGGGCTGCTGGCAAAATTCATCGGCAAAAAACGTCTTATCGCAGAGACAGGTGCCGGACAGCACGGCGTGGCCATCGCTACAGCGGCGGCTTTCTTCGGATTAGAGTGTGAAGTGCACATGGGTGAGGTGGATATTGCCAAACAGGCTCCCAATGTGACACGTATGAAGATCCTGGGCGCCAAGGTGGTTCCCGTCACACACGGCAACAAGACCCTGAAAGAGGCCGTGGATTCCGCTTTTGAATCCTATGCTAAGAACTATAAGGACTCCATCTACTGTATCGGTTCCGCAGTGGGCCCCCATCCCTTCCCTCTCATGGTCAGGGATTTCCAGTACATCGTAGGCGAGGAGGCAAAAGACCAGTTTAAAGAGATGACCGGCCTGCTTCCCGATGTAGTCTGCGCAAGCGTAGGCGGCGGCAGCAACTCCATCGGCATGTTCGTTCCCTTCGTGGATGAACCGGTGGACATTGTCGGTGTGGAACCTCTCGGAAGAGGCACCGGCATGGGAGACCACGCCGCATCCATGCAGTACGGGGAAAAAGGTGTTATGCACGGATTTGAAAGTATCATGCTGAAGGACGACAAAGGCGAGCCGGCTCCTGTATACTCCATTGCCAGCGGACTGGACTATCCTTCTGTGGGACCGGAGCACGCATTCCTCCGCGACCTGGGCAGAGTGCAGTACGACACCGTCAGCGATGAGGAGGCCATGGACGCATTCTTCAAGCTGTCCCGCACAGAGGGCATCATTCCGGCCATTGAGAGTGCCCACGCGGTTGCCTATGCCATGCGGAAAGCAAAAGAGATGAAACAAGGCTCCATTCTCGTAAATCTGAGCGGACGCGGAGACAAGGATATTGACTACGTGGTAGAGCATTACGGCTACGGAGAGCAGTTCTTTAAATAAACTGAATAGTTACAATAACAGATACGAAAGAGAGTCCGGCGCACACATTCCGCCGGACTCTCTTTTACTTATTTCACATAAAATCCAATACATTTCATACCCGTATCAAACGTGACTGTATACTGGGCCTTCCCCTCCTCATATTTGGCCAGAAGCACCACCACCGCATACGGTGTCTCCGTATCCTTGTCCTGTCCTCCCACCACACTTATCTTCTCATAGGATTCAAATTCACCCAGCTTGTCAAAGACATAATCCAGATTCTCCTGAAGCTGTTCATATTCGATTCCCTGGCGCATGACAGGGGCAAAGGTATTCTCATACACATCCTTCAATTCACCGGAATTTACCTGGTTAATCATGGTTTCAGCGGCTTCCTTGACTTCCTCCTCGTCAAATTTGTCGGAAAGCTTATTTCCGCATCCCGCCGCAAATGTCCCAATCAGGCATATGACCCCCAGCAAAAAACATCTCTTCCGAATCTTTCTCCATATCTCCATCCCTCTTCACCTCACATTTCCTTTTGCTCATCCGGTATCATGATACTCACCTGGAACTCCTCATCCGTCTGGGAGATTTTCATGGTACCCCCATATTTGCCCAGGGCACTCCGCACATTCTGCAGTCCCAGCCGCTGATGCTTCTGTCCTGCCCGCTCCTTTTTCTTCCCTTTTGAATTTATCATTTTGATCACAAGGAAGGAGTGGATGTTTTGTATCTGCAGGGAAAAGTATCTGTTTTCCCCCTCCCCCATGGCCTCCGCCGCATTGTCCAGAAGATTTGCGAATATGGTGGTGATATCGATCTCCCGGATTCTGTCCAGGCATCCGTCGCAGATATCCAGCTCCAGCCTTGCATCCCGCATGGATGCCTGCCCCAGCTTCTCATTCAATATGATATTCAGCATCCGGTTGCCCGTATACCAGGTATGGCCCGTCTGGTTCAGCAGATGGAAAACCTCCTCCGCATAGGCCCTGGCCTTGTCTGTCTCCCCGCTCTCATAGAGACGTGCCACTGCCTGCATGTGGTTCTTGGCATCATGTATAGCCTTTCTGGAAGCCTGATAACTCTCCTCCAGAGTCTGGTAGTGCTGGTAAAGCAGCTCTGACTCCTGCTTGTAGAGCTTTTCCTCCCTGAGTGCCCGACTGCCCTTCCCTGTCTGCCTGAAGAGATACAAGAGCAGCAGGTTCATGGCAAATATCAGAATAATATTCAGGATCACCGGACCGAATCCATACCTGAGCACAAAGAAATCTGCACTCATCCAGATAATAGATACCATAAATACAATGGAGAACAGCGGAAGCAGCAGGAAGAAAAAATACTGCCGCTTATAGAGAAAAAAACGATTCTCCTCCTCCTCGTCCTTTTTTACGATCGCGAGAATAAAATACGTCCAGAAAAATTCCGTGAACCATTTTACCAGCAAGAGGATCAACTGCATATTGTCTACCCTCTCCAGGCCTACGCGCAGAAGGGTCAGTGCAGTCATGTTCGTAAAGATCCACTGCACTACAAAGACACTTGTGATCTGGCAGAGAAAAAATCCCAGACAATATACCAGACAGTAAAAATAAGACACCCCGTTTGGCCGATACAATACGGTTTCCATAAAAAATACCATCAATACAATGGAAAAGGTAACGACCCATTCACTCCGGGAATACTGGACCAGCAGGCAAAAAACAGCAAAAGCCGCAAACGATGCAGGATATACCCATGCCTTATCCATACGCCGTTCCCCGGTTCTGTTCATGAACCAGTAAAACAAAAATCCCAGCACAGACAGATCCACTGCCATCAGAATATAGTCAAACACCCGGTTACCACCTTCTTCCTATCCCATCTTATCCGCCAGATAAAGACTGAGTTTTTCCTTGAACTGCACTGCCTGCTTCTGGGACAGAGGAATCCACTCCCCGTTCATCATGAGGATCTCGTACCCCTTGATATTCTTCACATGGTACAGGTTCACCACAAAGCTTTTATGGGGAACGGAAAATCCATACTCTCCCATCTTACCGGCAATGTCGGATATCTTCCCCCGCATCTCATGAGTAACTTCCTTTGTCTTCATGAAAATACGCCGGTTCTGATACTCAAAATAATAGATTGCATCCACCGGAAGCCTCACAAGCCCTTCCACGGTGGAAAACTCCACCTGCTTTACCTCCGGCGTCTCTTCCTCCTGCCAGAGCATGGCATCCTCGATCTGCTTCCAAAGCTTCTCCTGCTTCACAGGCTTCAGCAGGTAGCCAAAAGCATGGACAGAAAAAGCCCGTCCTGCATATTCCTTGTAGGAGGTCACATATACGATCTTCACCTTCCTGTCATGGACGCGAATCCTCCGTGCAGTCTCGATCCCATCTATGCCCCTCATATCAATATCCAGAAAAATCAGATCATACACATGCCCCGACCGAAGCAGGTCCTCCCCGCTGCTGTATCCGTCCGCGCAGAGTTTCTGTTTCGGATACGTCTCTATCAGTTCTCTTAAAAAAGATACTGCAGTCTCGTCATCATCACACACTGCGATACGCATCTTTCTCCTCCTGTCGTCTTCATCTGCTTTTATTTATTATAGCCCTGTCCTCTGTTCTGCTCAATACATGCGGCACAGGGTACAGAAAATTGTGCACAAGATGTTATTGTTCACACTCCACTGTCCCGCGAGGTGTTTTCAGGCCGAAGGCATGAAAATCCCGAGACAGCCAGCGCGATATGGAGCAGAATGCTGCATATCTGTGCATCGCGAAGCGTGATACTGGGCACGCAGTGAACAGTATCACAAGATGTTATTGTTCACTCTTCACTGTCCCGCCAGGTGTTTATAAGTCGTTCTCAATGTCATCCAACTCTTTTAAAATGTTCCTCTGTTCCTCTTCAAAGAGAAGTTTTTTGTTGTATTTATAATAGCTGTCACATCCGTTTTCACTGATAAACTGAATGCTGTAGGGATTTGTGTTCAGTTCTGTGATAAAGATCACCATCTCCTGACTGTCCCCAAACGCCAGCTCCAGAAAATCAAAAGCATTCTGCAGGGCACCGCCGGTCTCAAGGACCATGTTCTCCCGTTTGGCGGATTCCTGCCCAAAATAACCGGCCGCACCGGTAAATATCTCCTCCGGCACCAGGCCCTCCCTCTCACCGGCCTCAGCCTCTTTTAACCGCGCTTTTAAAAATCCTATAGTTTTCACAGCCGCATGGCGCGCGGGAGCTGTAAACTGACCCGCGTTTTCTTTCTTCTCATAATCCGCCTGCTCCCGGTCAAGAAGCAGCGCAAGTGATGCGGAAGGCGATGTGCCTTCCCCCATCTCCCGCTTCCAGCCCTTCAGCTTCTCATAGAGGGTCGTTACATACAGGTCCATCTCATAGTACGCGTAAAATCTGGTACCCAGATGCCCCACAAGCAGTCCCACCACACTGAATTTTTCATCAAAGGACGCCAGCTTCAGTTTATCCACCGCAAATTTTTCAAAACGGCCTGCCAGCACCTCCTCGATCCGGTAATCCGTCCTGTATTTTTCAAAGAGTTCCAAATAGTTGGCAAAATCCCTGGCCGCCTTCCCGTGCTGGATATACTGGCCCACCACTTCCCTGTCCGCTCTTTTTCCCAGCTTTTCATAGGCATAGAGGAACTGGGACAGATCCTCCCATCCTCTGGCTGTGGCGAACATGCGCCCGTCCACACTGGTCTCCATGCGGTAAAAATTATCTTTGTGAATATCCAGATAGGAGATCACAGCCGGATGGATACCTGCACTGTAAGCATACTCTTTCCACACGCCGAAATCTTCTTCCACGTCAATCCTGCGGATCCGGTCAAGAGTCACCACGTCAAACTCCCGGACAGATTTATTGTACTCCGGAGGATTGCCTGCTGCTACAATGATCCAGCCCTTGGGCACAGACTGATTGCCGAAGGTCTTACACTGCAGAAACTGCAGCATGGTGGGCGCAAGCGTCTCAGACACACAGTTGATCTCATCAATAAAAAGGATTCCCTCCTTTATCTTCGTCTCCTCCATCCTGTCATACACAGAGGATATGATCTCACTCATGGTATATTCTGTCACGGAATGGGGCTTCCCGCCGTATTCCTTCTCCCTGATAAAAGGCAGCCCCACGGCACTCTGCCTGGTGTGGTGGGTAATGGTATAGGATACCAGGTTGATCTCGCATTCCCTGGCGATCTGCTCCATGATCTGTGTCTTTCCGATTCCCGGAGGGCCCATCAGCAGAATGGGGCGCTGCCGGATGGAAGGAATGCAGTATTCTCCATAGGCGTCCTTGATCAGATATGCCTCTATAGCGTCCTTGATCTCCTGTTTTGCTCGTTTAATGTTCATCTGTAATTCCCTCTTTGTATGCTTCCATTTCCTCCTGGTCCAGATATATTTTTATGGCCCAGGCAGGTACATCTATTTCTTCATATTCTTTCTGCATCAGCACGAATGCTGTTTCGTACCGCGGCATTTTCTGCGGAAATATCCCTTTTCCGTCGGTAAAATATAACAGCCCTTTCAGGCTTGTAAATTCTCTTTTCGCCAGCAGCTCCTCCACCCGGGTGAAAACAGGCCTGAAATCCGTCCCTCCCTGGCCCAGAAGCTCCAGATGTTCCATATAGGCCTTAAGTTCCTCCTGAGACGTGATCTTGTCATCACTTTGCACCACCTCATCGCATTGGATGATATGGATATTGATCTTCCTGAAAAAGCTCTCTGTCTCCCTCAGAATAGAATAGGTCTCCTTCAAAAAAGCTTTCACCAGTTCACCGGAACAGGACATGGAGGTGTCAATGGCTATGACAAACTCCTCCACCTTCTTTACCTCCCGGCTCTCCTGAGGCTCGATCAAAGGCATATTGCCGTACAGGGAAAGTCCGTAGCTGTAGAACCCATAGTCAAAGGAATCCGGGTCAATCTGCTGCTCCTCCTTCAGCACCGCGAATTTCTGCAGGAACCTGCGGTAGTCATAGGAATCCCTGTTTTCCACCTTGATCTGTTCCAAGATTCCCTCCGAAGCTCCGACTGCAGAGTCCTGGCCGAAGCTCTGCAGCTCCGTTTCCATCTTATCGCGGATGTCATCCCAGTTTTCTTTCGGGCGCTGACTGGGTGCCCTTCTCTTTCCCCCGCTCCACAGGCTGTGGTCATCCACATAGAACTCCTCTTTCAGCCTCTGAAGCCGTTCCAAATCCGGCTTATCTTCCAGAAGGGCGCCAAAAACCCCCTCTGCGTTCAAAACCCTGCGCTTCTTTCCAAGCGATGCATACGTCTCCCGCCTCAATACAGAGGCCGGGCGGCGCACACAGTGCAGAGGGATACTGTCGATCATGGCTTCACTGGCAATATCACAGGAGACCTCCCACAAAAGATCCGCCGTCTCCTCTTCAACCAGTCTGGATGCCCGCTTTTTTCTCAGGCGTACATCTTTCCACGGATGGGCAAATATGCAGTGAAACACCATGTGCAGATACGCCCGGTTTACAAAAACACGACCCTGCCGGTAAAGGCCCCCCAGATAAGAAGGGTTATAATAAAGTCCCACACCGTCTGTACCCAGAGTCCCCATCTCCGGATTTTGTACATAGGAAAAGGCGGAGAGGGCCACATCCAGGAATCGCATGTGCAGATAAAGCTCACTTCTGGACGAGGCCAGGATTCTGATACACACTTCATTGATACGTTTTTCCATTTCCTGTGCCATTTTTTTACTCCATTATTGTTTCGATCCACGTCCGGCACTATCACATGTGCCGCCGCATCTTAAAATTCAAAGGACTTTACAGCCCTGCCAAACCGTTTTCTCTTCTCCTCCATCAGCAGGCTCACGGCCTCTGTCATCCCGCATCCGGATGCCAAACCCAACAGCAGTTCCATCTCCTCAGCCCTCTGCACCGCGTACTCTGCCAGATAACACAGAGCACTGTGCCATTCCCGGCGTTTCAGAAAATACGCGCCTGCCTCCTTCAGATGCTCCCTTACATATGCGGCATACGCGTTCCCCGCCTCCTCCCCCAGTTCCCGGGGATACATCAGGCGCCCCATAGCCATGGGAATGAGGATTTCCGGCTTTTCATATACCTTTGCCACTTCAAACAGACTGTCATAGCGGTGATAATCCACCCGCTTTTCTGTAAAACACTGGCGGTAGCGATAGCCTGAACCGTGAAAATGTGTCTCCAGGATCCTGGCAGGCGTGTTCTCCACACCCTCCTCATAATATTCCGGAAACACCAGCTTCGCCCGGTCCCCTGTCTCCCTGAACGTGATGGTCACAAACACTTCATGAAAGGTCTCCGCCGCCACATCCATTATGCAGCTTTTTGCCCCTTCCCCCATGAGCACATGAAGCTCACGTAAGGCGGAGCATCCCGTGAAGGAGCCTCCCCCTATGCGTTTCAGGGAATCTGTAAAGGAGAGGCTTCTGAGCCTCCCGCAGCCGTAGAAGGTATAGTTTCCAATCTCCTCCACACCGTCCGCGATCTCCATCTCTTCCGCAAGAAGCAGGGCCTCCTGTTCCTCTTTTGTCCTTCCCTCTTTCCAGGGTGAATAATGGTAAGCAGGCAAAAAGGATGCTTCCGCATCCCTTTTGCCCGCATTCATACTGTATTTATCCTTCATATCACTGTGCTGCCAGTTCCCCGCATTCCCGGGCAGCAGAAGCCTCACAGGAACGCATAGCCTGGATCGTCTTATCAAATAATTCCGTCAGTTCCCATCCCAGCATCTCGGCGCCGTCCTTTATCACATCTCTGGAACAGCCTGCGGCAAATCTCTTGTCCTTGAATTTTTTCTTGACACTGGAGACTTCCATGTCCATGACACTTTTGGAGGGACGCATTTTTGCCGCTGCCCAGATAAGGCCTGTAAGCTCATCGGAGGCAAACATGATTTTCTCCATCAGGTGCTCCGGCTCCACGTCAGAGCAGAGGCCGTATCCGTGGCTCACAACCGCGTGTACCAACTCCTCCTCCGCATCGATCTCAGAAAGAAGCTCCGGCGCTTTTTTGCAGTGCTCCTCCGGATACTGCTCAAAGTCCACATCGTGAAGCAGGCCTGCCATTGCCCAGAACTCTGCCTCATCGCCGTATCCCATCTCCTGGGCATACCAGCGCATAACGCCTTCCACGGTCAGAGCGTGCAGGATATGGAATTCCTCTTTGTTGTATTTTTTCAGAAGCTCCAGCGCTTGTTCTCTTGTCACTTTTGTCTGCATTGTATGTACCTCCTTTTTCCTTAGTCACATGCAGCTTTGAATTCTGTCCAGTTTTTCTCATATGCCTCGTTGGCTTCTGCGCTTACATTCTGTACGATCTCGCCCTTTTTCACGGAATCCGGCACTACCAGGTTGGGATTTACCAGATCATCCGCCGCATTTGTAGTACAGTAATATCCGAGAGCATCAAAACATTTCGCCGCGTTTTCCGGCTCCAGAATATAGTTCAGGAATTTATAGGCGTTCAGTTCATCCGGTGCGTTTTTGGGAATAAACAGGTTCATAATGCCAAAGCCCAGTCCCTCTTCCGGATAGACCACCTTCAGGTCCGGATTCTCTGCCAGGGCTGCTGTCACCTGGGAAGTATACAGATAGGCAACACTGGCCTCTCCGTTCAGCAGTGCGTTCTGTGTATCACTGTCCTGGATCATACGGATATTCGGCGCCAGCTCTTTTAATTTTTCCCCTGCCTGTTCGATGACCTGTACATCTTCCTCATTCATGGATTTCCCCATAGTCTGAAGCACAAATCCATTGACTGCCCGGTAGCTGCCGATCATGGCGATCTTATCCTCAAGCTTTGGATTCCACAGATCCTCATATCCCTTGATTTCAAAGTCAACCTGCGCAGGGTCATACACGATCAGAGGAATACCTGCCCCGTGCGGAACGGTATATTCATTGTCCGGATCATAAAACTGGCTCTGATACAGAGGATTGATATTGCCGAAATTGCTGATCTGTGTCTTGTCCAGTTTTTTTGCCAGACCGTTCTTCACGATCTGTTCAATGATATAATCATCGCCCACAACAATGTCGTAGTCTTTTCCGTCTGTCTGCTGAATTTTTTCCAGCATGGTTTCATTTGTGTCGAAGTTGGAGCTGATGATCTTGATTCCTGTCTCTTCCTCAAAGCCATCCAGCACTTCCTGGGGGAACAGTCCCTCCCAGGTGTAGAGTACCAGTTCTTTGTTGTCATCTTCCTCTTTTTCACCACATCCGGCAAGCATGGAGGCTGCCATTGCAAAACAAAGTGTAAGGGCTGCTAATCTTTTCTTCATATTTCTACCTCATCTTTCTGAAAGTTCTCCCCGCCTGCGTTCCTGCCGTTTCTGCACCAGGGAAGAAATGCCGAGAACCAGTACGATGGCCGCTAAAATTATGGTACAAAGCGCATTGATCTCCGGTGTCACCCCTGTCTTAAGCTGGGTGTAAACCTTTACCGGAAGCGTATTGAGCCTTGGACCGTTTACAAAAATACTGATGACCACATCATCAAAAGACATGGCAAACGCCAGCAGACTTCCGGACAGAACCGCCGGCATAATGAGCGGCAGCGTTATGTCAAAGAACGTCCTGATCTGGGATGCGCCCAAATCCCGGGCTGCCTCCTCCAAAGACCGGTCAATTCCCACAAGCCTGGCCTTTACCATCATAAATATATAGGGGATACAAAAAGTAGTATGCGCAATTACCAGGGTTGTCATACCAAAAGGCAGGTTTAATAAGGAGAAAAAGGCAAGAAATACCATGCCCAGAATGATCTCGGGTATCATGATGGGAACTGTGGACAGATACTCCATCATGCCTTTTGTCTTATAATCCGCCCGGGCCATGCCCACAGCACCCAGAGTCCCGATGACTGCGGAGATGGCGCAGCTTATAACGCCCAGAAGTATGCTGTTGAACAGCGCTTCCTTAATATCTCTGTCATGCCAGAGTGTTTCATACCATTTCAGGGAAAATCCTGTAAAGCTGGCTGTGAGCTTGGACTCATTAAAGGAAAATATCACCACCATCACAATGGGGAGATACATGACGAGCAGCAGGACGGCCAGATAAATGCCTGACAGCTTATGTTTTTTTCTCAAAAGAATCCCTCCAAATCTTTCACGTGGGTAATTTTCCGGTACAGATAAATCATAATGGAAGTCAGGACCATAAGTACCACGGCAAGCGCTGCCGCAAAGGGCCAGTTGCTTCCTCTTGTGAGCTGATCCTGGATCACACTGCCCACCAGAACGATTTTATTTCCGCCCAGAATATCCGCAATGAAAAACAGTCCCATGGACGGCACAAAGGACAGGATCACACCCGTCAAAAGTCCGGGCAGCGTCAGCTTCAGCGTAATCGTCAAAAATGCCTTGGCCCGGCTGGCCCCCAGATCTCTTGCAGCCTCCACCAAAGACCAGTCCATTTTTTCCACGCTGGAATACACGGAGAGCACCATAAAAGGTAGCAGCGCGTAAATCATGCCAATGACAACTGCAGGATAGGAGTAGAGGATTTTCAGCGGTTCCTCAATGATGCCCAGCTTCACAAGCAGCGTATTGAACACGCCTTTTGCCTGGAGCAGGATGATCCATCCGTACATGCGGATCAGGGAACTGGTCCAGAAAGGCACCATGATCAGCAGCATGATCCTCTTCTTCCATTTTGCCGACTGTTTTGCCATAAAATAGCCAAAGGGATATCCCAGCAGCGTGATACAGATGGTGCTGGTAAACGCAAGCTGGAAGGACTGGGAAAAGCTCTTCAGGTAAACAGGATCTGCGATCTTCTTATAATTTTCCAGGGTAAATTTCCACAGGGTCCCCCATCCGTCGCTGTTTGTGGCAAAGCTCAGGGCTATCATATAGAGCAGCGGTCCTGCCACAAAGACAAGGGTGAAGATATAGAGGGGTGCAACCGTCAGAAACAGTCCTGATCTTTTCTTTTTCTCCATCCTCACGCCTCCTGTGTATCTTCCAGATCCACAAAGACAGCGTGCTGCGGCTCCCATCCCACACAGACCTTCTGATCCACCGTCAGATCTGTATCTATGCCGTAATGGCTGGCAACCACTTCCCTGCCGTCCTCCAGTTTAAAGGCCATGTGGAGCTGTCCTGCATTAAAGGATTTATCGGTTATCACTGCAGGAAGACCTTTTTTACACTCGCGGCAGACTTTGATATTTTCCCTTCTCACAGCCACCACAGCCCTGCCGCCTTTTTTCAGGCCGTCCGCCGTCCCTGCTGTGATAAGGCAGTTGTTCACCCGGATATCCGTAAGCTCCTCCCCTATATGCTCCACAACACCGGAGATTATATTGGCATTGCCCACAAAGTCAGCCACATAGCTGGTCTTCGGGCGGTTATAGATCTCATCCGGGGTACCGATCTGTTCAAACTGACCGTCACGCATGACCACAATACGGTCTGACATGTTGATCGCCTCCTCCTGGTCATGTGTTATGTACAGGAAGGTAATACCCAGCTTCTTCTGAAGCCGCTTCAGCTCTGTCTGCATAGCCCTTCTGAGCTTCAGATCAAGGGCGCCCAGAGGCTCATCCAAAAGCAGGAGTTTTGGGCTGTTGATCAGGGAGCGGGCAATGGCAACCCTCTGCTTCTGCCCGCCTGACAGTTCTGATGGCATACGCTTTTCATAGCCGGAGAGCTGAACCAGATCCAGCATTTTCTTTACTTTTTCCCTGATTTCATTTTTTGGAACCTTACGGATTCTCAGGCCATAGCCGATGTTTGCCTCCACATTCATATGGGGAAACAGGGCATAATTCTGAAACACTGTATTCACATCCCTCTGATGGGGTTCCAGCATGGTCACATCCCGGCCTTCCAGAATCACCTGGCCTTTGTCCGGCATTTCCAGCCCGGCAATGATACGCAGAGTTGTGGTTTTTCCGCAGCCGGAAGCGCCTAAGAATGTGATGAATTCTCCTCTTTCTATCGAAAGGTCAATATCTTTGAGCACGTCTGTGGTCCCGAAGCTCTTGCTTATCCCCTTAAGTTCCAGTAACGTCTCTTTTCCCGCATCTGCCACTGCAGAATCCGCGGGAGTTTCTTGCAGGTGTCGTATATCGTTCATGTAGTGTCCTTTTCTAATCTTAACATTGTTATTTGTTAAACTATCTCTGGTATATAATGGCACAAATGTTCGGCGTTGTCAATTCCCGGCGGGCAATTCAGATGTATTTTATCCATTTTATTCTCTGTTATTAAAATATTGGCTGGCTGTGAGCAGTATTGGCGAATGTGTAACCCGCTGAAAAACAAAGAAAGCGTAAAGTCCTGCTATGGGACCTTGCGCTTTTAGCTCTGAAAAGACAAAAAATCCCGCATATCTGCGGGATTCTGAAAAGCTGGAAATGAGACTCGAACTCACGACCCCTTCATTACGAGTGAAGTGCTCTACCGACTGAGCTATTCCAGCTTGTGTTTCACACACAAGTGATATTATACACGATTTTGAGAAAATTTCAACTATTTTTTACAAATTCTGTCCCACATTTTGGACAGCGCACGCTTACCTTGCCTTTTCCCTTCGGAATACGAATCTTCTGCTTGCAGTTTGGGCAGGAATAAATGTGGTAATCCTTTCTCTGCTGCTGGATATATTTTTTCTGTCCGAAAAAATGGCGTACCTTGTTCTCCACAGCCAGATACTTCTGATTCTCAGCATAACGTTTCGTGAGATTTCTTGAAAACATTCTGATGTAAATAAAAACGATCAGCAGAATCTCCCAGGAAGTCAGCAGCATGGAAACATATCCATTTCTGATGAACATATTGATGACAGCACAGACCAGAAGTACGATCAGCATAAACTGGTTCAGCCTGTCTGTGCCGTAGCGTCCTGCCATAAACCTTGCAAATTTTTCTTTCATGATTCTTAATTCCCATCCTTCTCTAATGATTCATATATTTTGCTCACAAACTGTGCCGCATGCTCCAGATCATCCATATCAGGATGCAGCATGGCCATATCAAAATTCCGTATCATGGTGTCAATCTGCCTGTCATTATCCCCGTTTCTCATACGGTTGTATTTTTCCCTGACCTGAATCGGCATCTTGCCCTGGCAGATAAATGCGCCCAGATATTCATTGTCATCCTCTATGAAAACCCGGATGTTCTCCTCAATCTTCTTAAAATACTCCTGACTTTCTCCCATTCCGCAGGTGCCGAACAATGCGATCTTCTTTCCCTGCAGGGAGCCCAGATAATCCAGCACTTCTACGCTGGCGCTTCCTCTGTCTGTCCAGAAACCGATAAAATAAATGTCCGCCATATCATAGTCTGTCTGCCCGTCCAGCCGGGCAATGTCCTTATCCGAGCCCGGAACTGCTGCAAATATGGCCTTTGCCAGCTTTTCCGTGTTGCCCGTTCTGCTCTTATACAATACCTGCGTCTTCATGTGGTATCATCCTCTCTCATTTTTACGATATATTAATAATAGCACGATGACAGACAAATAGATATTTCCTGACTCTTAAAAATTATAAATTGTCTATAAATTCCTTTTTTCTTCTCAGATTTTTCTTAAGGACTTTTCTGCCGGCACAGGTTTCCGGATTCTCGCACCACAGACAGCGCCTGCAGTGCAGACATTTCCCTGTATCCCGGCCTTCTATGGCATCTTTAGCCCAATTATAATTCACAATGATCCCCCGCGCAATGTCGATCATATCCACATCGGTGCGCTCCAATACGTCCTGGGCCATCTGTGGGCTTGTGATACCATTTACCGCAAATACAGGAACGGACACGGCACGCTTGATCTCCGCTGCCGCGTAGATACATTTTTCATATGGAAAATCTACCGGTGCTTTCGGGTCATCTTCACCGGAAAAGCCATAGGACACATCAATAAAATCTATGCCCTCCTTTTCCAGTATCCTGGCATGCCGGATTCCGTCCTCCAGCCTTGGCTCAAATCCGCCCAGACGGATTCCCACCACAAAATCCTCCGGCACCCTTTCCCTAATGGCCCGCAGGATTTCCACTGCGAACCGTTCTCCGTGTTCCCCGTATGCGTCCTGCCTGCGGTTCACCCAGCGGTTAAAAAATTCACACATCAGGTACTGATGGCATCCGTGCAGTTCCACACCGTCATAGCCTGCTTTCCAGGCACGGACTGCCGCGTCTGTAAATTCCTGCTGAATCTTATGTATTTCCTCGGTTGTCAGTTCTTTTCCTGTTTTTTTGACCCCATCTTTATAGAAGCTGTAGTCACTGGGACAGGCAAGCTCCCCATCCAGACCTGAGACACCGGCATGATGGATCTGGATAAAGATGGGGCATCCTTCCCCGTGTACTGCGTCCACGATCCGGGAAAGTCCCTGGATCTGGCCGTCCTCCCAGATGCCCAGCTGATTTTCGGCAAGCTTTCCGTTCTTATCCACACAGGTAGCCTCCTGTATGATCAGGCCGGTCTGTCCTTTTGCCACATTTCTGTAATGTTCCACATTTTCCGGTGACACATAGCCGTCCCGGGAGCCCCAGGCATAGCATACCACCGGCGGAAAACAAATTCTGTTTTTTATCTGCACATTTTTTATCTGTAATGGTTCAAATAGTTTTTTCATAGCCAACCACTCCCATCCAATCTGAAAATGCAGCAGCCGGAATATCCCCGGCGCTGCACCTGTAGTTACTGATAATCCATATGTGTCATATAGCCCTCATAAACCTCGTGGCCTGTCTCCAGTGTACCACCGTCCACGGTAATCTGGATTGCTTCCGCCTGAAAGGTGTCCAGAAAAGAATTGACCACTGCACCAATGGTAAGAATCTCTCCGGCAGTCCCCATGGAACGGACACTGTCTTTAAAATTGGAGGACAGATCCAGTTTCAGGACATACTGCCCCTCCTCCTCTGTCTCCTCAAAATTCTGGACTGTAATGCTGTCCGTCAGAACGCCGGCGCCCACAAGCTGGCCAATCAGGGCATCTGCTGTCACCTGTGCAATCTCTACCTGATTGACATTCCAGCCCTCCGCATTGTCATCGGGAACATAGATAAAAGCCTGGCCTGCCTGGACCGGGGTGTTCTCCTCCTCAGGTTCCTGTGCATCAGCACTGTTCTTATCCGCATCTTTTTCTGTGTCTTTCTTTGCTGTCTCATCCGGATTCTCTTTTGCTTCCGTATTTTCTTTCTTATCTGTCTTGGTGTCCTCTTTTTTTGACTCCTTATCTGAGGTTTCTTTGTTTTCCTGGCCGCTGTCCTTTTGCTCTTCTTTTGCCTCTGTCTGGGTTTTCGCGTCTGTATCCTCGGCATTGCTGCATCCGGCCGCGCCAAATATCAGGACAGCGCCCAGCAGGATGGCAAGACATAATTTTCTGTGTTTCATAGGCTGCGCTCCTCTCTGCCGAAAGTTTCCGGCAATCCGGACTTGATATGCACATCAAGCTGCGGATATGGAATATCAATGTCTTCCTCGTCAAATGTCAGTTTAATCTCCTCGTTCAGCCTCCATTTTGCAGGCCAGTAGTCTTCTGTCTTCACCCATGCCCGGAGTCCCAGGATCACACCGTCATCTGCCAGTTCATCCACAAATACCAACATCTCCTGCTCCGACATAATGGCAGGATCTGCATGGAGCAGCGTTTCCAGTATTCCTTTAGCCTTTTTCAGATCCGACTGGTAGCCGATCATCACCTTGATCTCCAGTTTCCGCTTGTCCTGAGATGTCACATTCACAATGCTGGAATTGGTAATGTTTCCGTTTGGTATGGTAATCCTTCTGTTGTCCACGGTAGAGAGTGTGGTATAAAACAGATCAATTTTCACCACGGTCCCTTCCTGGCTGTTGGTGTTCTCTATAATGTAGTCTCCCACTGTAAAGGGCCTTAGAAGCATAATGATCACTCCGCCTGCCAGGTTTGACAGACCGCCCTGCAGTGCCAGACCAATCGCTACACCTCCGGATGCCAGTAATGCCGCAATGGAGGATTCCTTAATTCCAAAACGGACCGCAATACTTACGATCAGCAGGAAATACAGGGCCGTTTTTACAAAAGAAGTCAAAAACTGGATTACGCCGGTGTCTGCACCTGCTTTGTTCATGGCTGCCCGTATAAAGGCACATATCTTGACGATCACCTTGCTGGCTATAAAATAGATGACGATCGCCAGGATCACTTTCCATGCGAAAGCTTCCACAGCGGGAATCTGGGCACTGATGTGGTTCCAGATTTTTTCTAGGTTAATGCTTTTTGCCAAAATTCCTGTCATTTAGTTCATCCTTATTTTTTTCCGGTCGTCTTTCTCGTTGTTCCCTTTTTGGAAGCTGTTTTGCCGGCTTCCGGTTTTGCTGCTATTTTCTCGGCCTCTGGTTTTGCTGCTATCTTTTCAGCTTCCGGCTTGGCTTCTATCTTCTCCGCTTCCGGTTTTGCTGCTATCTTTTCAGCTTCCGGCTTCGCTTCTATCTTCTCTGCATCCGGCTTTGCCGCTATCTTTTTAGCTTCCGGCTTCGCTTCTATCTTCTCCGCGTCCGGCTTTGCCTCTATCTTTTTAGCTTCCGGCCTCGCTTCTATCTTCTCCGCGTCCGGCTTTGCCTCTATCTTTTTAGCGTCTGGCTTTGCCTCTATTTTTTCAGCTTCCGGCTTTGCTGCTATCTTTTTAGCATCTGGCTTTGCCTCTATCTTTTCAGCTTCCGGCTTTGCCTCTATCTTTTTAGCGTCTGGCTTTGCCGCTATCTTTTTAGCATCCGGCTTTGCCTCTATCTTCTCATTCTCCGGCTTAGCCATGGTTTTTTCAGCTTCCGCTTTCACTTCTACTTTCTCAGCCGCTGTCCCGGCTGCAGCTTTTTTAGCCTTAGCCCCGGCTGCCTTCTCTGTTCCCGTTTTGGCTGCCGCCTTTTTTGCTCTTGTTCCTGCTGTCTTCTTGGATGCTGTTTTTTTAGCTCCGGCTTTTGCTGTCAGCGCCTTGTCGTTCTTTCCTGCCTCAGCCTTACTGCTCTTTGCATTCGTCCCGATGTTTTCCGCCTCGGCGCCTATTCCTGTCTCCTTTTTGGATACCGCATCCGCTTTGACAGCCTCTGCTGCCGCCGCGATACTCAGCGCCTGCTGCTCCAGCTCCTTTTTACGCTCTTCTTCGATCTTCTGTTCTAACTCTGCCCGGACTTTTGAAACTGCAGGATTTTCCCGGCTCTCAGCAGCCTTTTCTGCTCTGGCAGCCCTGGTTTTACCCTTTTCCGCAGATTTTGCAGACGTTGTCTCCTTCACGGTTTTCTTTGCACCGGTCTTTGCTGTCGTCTTTTTCTCCTCTTTTATGTAGGAGAATATCTGTACAGACAACGGCGCAACATCAATAACGATAGAATTCTTTCTCTCGTCATGCTCTGCCCGTTTGGAGGATTTTGCTCTGGCATTTCTCACGCCGGTTCCGCCGAATTCTGCTGCATCACTGTTGAAGATTTCTTTATATTTGCCCGGATACGGAACGCCCATCTGGTATTTTTCGTACGAAAGAGGTGAGAAATTGCACACGATCACCAGCAACTCCTCTTTCTTTTTCGTCTTCCTGATAAAGGTCAGCATATTTTTCTCGGATTCCATGTGGTTGATCCACTCAAATCCCTCTGTATCGTAATCCATCTCATACAGAGCCGGCTGTTCCTTATAGAAGTTCCAGAGTGCCTTCACATAATTTTTAAACTGCTGATGATCCGGCTGTTCCAGAAGCTCCCAGTCAAGGCTTCTCTCCTCAGACCACTCTCTCTCCTGGGCAAACTCCTGTCCCATGAACAACAGCTTCTTGCCGGGATGAACAGCCATAAATCCATAGGCAGCACGGAGATTCGCGAACTTCTGCTCCTTGTCACCCGGCATTTTCATAAGAAGGGAGCCTTTTAAATGCACCACCTCATCGTGTGACAGACTTAAAAGGAACTTTTCACTGTAGGCATACACCATACTGAATGTAAGCTCATCGTGGGCACCGCCTCTGAACAGCGGATCCTTTTTCATATAGTCAATAAAGTCATTCATCCAGCCCATATTCCACTTCATATCAAAGCCCAGGCCGTCATCCTCAATGCTGCCCGTGATCTTAGGCCATGCCGTGGATTCCTCTGCTATGAGAAGTGCATCCGGATGTCTCTTCTTAAAAATGGAATTCAAATGTTTTAAAAATTCTATGGCTTCCAGATTCTCATTGCCGCCGTAAATGTTTGGAACCCATTCCCCGTCATTCTTTCCGTAATCCAGATACAGCATGGAAGCCACCGCGTCCATACGGATACCATCTGCATGGAATTTCTCTACCCAGAAAAGTGCATTGGAAATAAGGAAATTTCTAACCTGCGGCCTTCCGTAATTGTAGATCAGTGTTCCCCAATGGGGATGCATACCCTGTCTCGGGTCTAAATGCTCATACAGACAGGTGCCGTCAAAATTCGGAAGTCCCGGGGTATCTTTCGGAAAATGTGCCGGTACCCAGTCAAGGATCACACCGATGCCCTGCTGATGCAGATAATCCATGAAATACATAAAATCCTCACAGGTGCCGTATCTGCTGGTAGGCGCATAATATCCTGTCACCTGATATCCCCAGGAGGCGTCAAAGGGATGTTCCATAACCGGCATAAGCTCCACATGTGTGTAACCCATATCCTTTAAATACTCAGCAAGCTTTGGCGCGATATCCCGGTAATTACAGAACAGTTTTCCCTCTTCCTCAGGTTTTATCCAGGAACCGAGATGCATCTCATAGACCAGCATGGGCTTCTTCTCGTCATTGACACGTTTCCTGTCTTTTAACCACTGGTCATCCTGCCAACGGTAATGGTTCAGATCTGCTACTATGGAGGCTGTTTTCGGACGCAGCTCCGCCTGGTTTCCGTAGGGATCTGCCTTTAAGTATACCAGGGAACCTTTTGCCTTGATCTCATATTTATATAAGGCGCCCGGTTTGATCCCGGGTATAAATATCTCAAAAATCCCTGACACAGCCAGGCGGTTCATCTGATGCGCCCTGCCATCCCAGTGGTTAAAATCACCAACCACGGAAACACGAATCGCATTCGGTGCCCAGACTGCAAAATACACACCGGACACACCATTGATCGTCATGGTATGCGCGCCCAGTTTTTCATAGATATCATAACAGATGCCTGCACAGAACTGCTGTTCCTCGTCAAGGCTGATTTTAGATGTAAAAGCATAGGGATCATAAAACTGTTTTTTGTTTCCTTCCCCATCCTGGATTTCCACTTTATATTTCGGTATTTTATTTCCCGGAATCAGCACAGCGAAAAAGCCTGCCTCATCCTCCATGACCATATCGTAAGTCTCTTTTTCCTTTGTGAGCAGAATTCTTGCCTGCACAGCGCCCGGCACAAAACACTGGATCAAAATACCGTCTTCTGTCACTCTCGGTCCCAAAATACGGCGCGGTTCGCTTTCCTCAGAATATACAACAGCCTCTATTTCCGGCCAATCCATCAATTCATATAATTTGTCAGACATAAAACACCCTCCTTTTGTTACATTTTATCATTAAAGCGTTAAAAAGTAAACCTTGGATGAAAACGGCGCGCGATACCAGAAAAAAACAGATTCCGCAAAAGCAGGTTCCGTCATCAGAACCCCCTCTTTTACAGAATCTGTCTCATAAATTTATCTCTGATCCCGCAGCAACACATCATGTGCGCCGCCCTCAACAATACTTGTAGCGGAAACCAGTGTGATCTTAGCTTTTTCCTGAAGCTCCGGAATGGTGAGCGCTCCGCAGTTGCACATAGTAGAGCGGACCTTGCTCAGAGTCAGGTTTACATTATCCTTCAGACTTCCTGCATAGGGTACCAGAGAATCCACACCTTCCTCAAAAGAAAGTTTTTTCTCGCCTCCCATATCATACCGCTGCCAGTTTCTGGCCCGCGCGCTGCCCTCACCCCAGTATTCCTTCATATAGCTGCCGTTGATATTAACCTTCTTGGTAGGGCTTTCGTCAAATCTGGCAAAATACCTTCCCAGCATAATAAAGTCAGCACCCATAGCCAGCGCCAGGGTAATATGATAATCGTGGACGATTCCGCCGTCAGAGCAGATGGGAATATAGATTCCCGTCTCTTCAAAATACGCATCCCTGGCCTTTGCCACCTCGATCAATGCAGTGGCCTGTCCTCTGCCGATGCCTTTCTGTTCGCGGGTAATACAGATAGCACCGCCGCCGATTCCCACCTTGACAAAGTCAGCCCCTGCCTCAGCCAGGAAGCGGAATCCTTCCGCGTCCACCACATTTCCGGCACCTACCTTTACATCATTTCCATAATTTTTCCTGATATAGTCAATCGTGATCTTCTGCCACTCTGAAAAGCCTTCCGAGCTGTCAATACACAGAATATCGGCTCCCGCCCCGATCAGTGCCGGAACACGCGTCTCGTAATCCCTGGTGTTGATTCCTGCCCCTACCATGTAGCGCTTATGGCTGTCAATCAGTTCATTTTCATTTTTCTTGTGTGTATCGTAATCCTTCCTGAAAACAAGATACACCAGTTCCCGGTTCTTATTCACAAGAGGCAGACAGTTTATCTTGTGCTCCCAGATGATATCATTGGCCTCCTTCAGAGTCGTCTCCTCGTCTGCATATACAAGGTCGTCCAGTTTTGTCATAAATTCTTTTACCTTTAAGTCCAGGTTCATGCGGCTTACCCGGTAATCCTTATTGGTGACAATGCCGAGCAGCTTTCCCCCCGGTGAACCATCCTCCGTGACAGCTATGGTAGAGTGGCCCGTCTGTTCCGTAAGACGAAGCACATCCTGAAGGGTCATCTCCGGCGACACGTTAGAGTCACTGACCACGAAACCGGCACGGTAACGTTTTACCTTTTCCACCATCTCCGCCTGCTTTTCAACCGGCTGGGAACCGTAGATAAAGGAAATACCGCCCTCCTGGGCAAGGGCTACGGCCAGATTGTCATCTGAGACAGACTGCATGATTGCAGAGACCATGGGAATGTTGATAGTCAGTGCCGGTTCCTCCCCTTTTTTGTATTTCACCAGAGGTGTTTTCAGATCCACTTTGGACGGCACACAATGTGTGGACGAATACCCCGGAATCAGAAGATATTCGCTAAATGTTCTGGACGGCTCCTCATAATAAAATGCCATGTCAATTCTCCTTTTCTGACTGCTGGTTTTCCGACTGCAATTCGTATTTCGTTACCTTTTCAAAAATCCTGCGGCTTCCCGGCGCCTGGGAATGCCCAAAGGGTAACTGGTTATGTTTGATACTAGCACAGGCAGTTCTTCTTTGTCAATGAAAACAGGCGCACTCTTTTCCCTCCGTCCGGTGCCCCTGCCACACTGCATTTTGCCGCTCCGTTTTAACCTTTTCGCATCTCTTCCTCTTCACGGATATTTGCTCATCGGGACCACGGACAAAGGATCAAAGAAACAAAGAAACAGCGCAGTAAATAAGTAAAAGAGCCATAACAGCGTTTACCAGCTTCGTATGTCTGGAGAAGAATTTACAAAATGCCGCCCCGAAAAGCGCCCATATAAAAGAACCGGAAGCACCGATCAGAGACAGTACGGCAGTAAATCCGGCCAGTGCCGTGCCGGAATGATAAACCGGCAGGATATAAAGCGACATTGCCGTGATTGCGTAAATGTAAATTTTAGGATTGATAAATTGCAGTACCATGCCGGAAATAAAACCAGCCTCCTTCCCGCCTTCCGTATTTACCTCCGCAGAACTCTTCCAGACCTTCCATGCAAGGTACAGCATATAAGCAGCGCCCAGGATCTGCATGACCATCTTTACCTTAGGAAGAAAGGAATAGAGTGTTGCGCTGAAGACGGTGCAAACAGACATAACGACTGCAAATCCGGCCAGTATGCCCAAGTTAAAGCGAATGCTTCGGCGAAATCCCAGCCGTATGGCATTACTCATGGAAAGCAGATTGTTGGCACCCGGTGTGTAAGCCGTAATAAAACAATAAATCAGAAAATCGTATAAACGGAACATAATGCATCCTTTCTATTGCTCATTTCTACCGTATGTCCGCAGAAGAACCTCACAGCATTTTGAGCAGTCACCTTTGTTGTATTCTTTGAACATTTCACCTTCTTCTTCAAGATTTAGAATCATAGACATATCTCCTTTCCTCTTTACAAGCCCAAGCTGAAATCGTATAATGATACAAAACAGTTATTATATCGCACTAGTACGATATAATAATACATCATGTGCATTATATTGTCAAGAGAGGAGAACCATATCATGGATTCAATGAATACAATAGTTGCTAAAAATATTAAACGATTGCGTGAAGAAAAGAAATTAAGCATGGACGAGCTTGCAAAATTAAGCGGTGTCAGTAAGAGTATGCTTGCGCAGATCGAACGCGGTGACGGAAACCCGACGCTTTCTACATTATGGAAAATTTCAAATGGAATGAAAGTACCATTTGACGCATTGACCGTTCGCCCAAAGAGTCCATATGAGATCGTAAAAACATCTGAAGTGCAGCCATTGCTTGAAGATGACGGAAAAGTAAAAAACTACTCCCTTTTCCCGGATAACGAGAACCGTAGATTTGCAGTCTATTATCTGGAATTAGACCAGGGGAGTTATTGGGAATCCGAACCGCACTTAAAGGGAACCACTGAATTTATCACTGTCTTCTCGGGCAAAATCGAAATTCATGCTGACAGCCAGAGATTTATGGTCGAAAAGGGCGAAAGCATACGATTTAGGGCCGATACTGTCCATTCCTATAAAAATACCGGCAATGAGACCGCAATACTGCATATGATCCTTTTTAATCCCTGACGGAGCAGCCTGAAAGACATTCCGTATTTGGATCATCCGAACATCCTGCCGCTGCAAAATATAAAATATGCGCTGACGCGGATATTACCATTAACCAATTTGTATATTTCCGTGTTTTTTTCAAAATATTTATTGTGTATTTCCTCCCGGCATTATATAATTAGGGGAACAGGTATATGTGCAAAAATACCCAAAGCACATGCGGAAGTGTACTGTAGGCAACAGAAATCACCTGCGGTGAATTTACTGTTGTCATGAATGATTAAATCTAAAGGAGGTATCTGAATGCTTGACAAGAGCTACTACCAGAAGACGGACGAAATCATCAGCCATTACGGCCGCAAGCCAAGTGCACTGATTCCCATCATGCAGGACATTCAGGCAGAATACCGTTATCTGCCAGGCGAACTACTGACCTACGTGGCAAAAGAGATTGGGGTAAAAGAGGCCAAAGCCTACAGTGTTGCCACATTTTACGAAAACTTTTCCTTTGAACCCAAGGGAAAATACATTATCAAAGTCTGTGACGGAACTGCCTGCCATGTCCGCAAATCCATGCCCATTCTGGAAGCCCTTCAAAAAGAGCTGGGCCTGAGCAAGAAAAAACATACCACAGACGATATGCTTTTCACTGTGGAGACTGTTTCCTGCCTGGGTGCCTGCGGGCTGGCTCCTACACTCACCGTGAACAATGAAGTACACCCCACTATGACGCCGGAAAAAGCATTGGAATTACTCACAGAATTGAGAGGTGATAGCGTATGATTATCGAAAACAGAGAGGCTCTGAAAAGAGAGCAGGAGGCTGCACAAAAACAGATTGATTCTTATGAATGCCGTATCCTGATCTGCGCCGGAACCGGCTGTGTTGCTACCGGCTCACAGAAAATCTACGAAAAAATGCAGGAACTCTGTAAAGACATGCCCGGTGTTTCCGTAGAATTTGACGGCCATGTTCCTCACATCGGAGTTGTGAAGACAGGCTGCCAGGGTATCTGCGAACTGGGACCCCTGATGAGAATCGAGCCCCTGCATTATCAATATGTAAAGGTTCAGATGGACGACTGTGAAGAGATCTTCAAACGCACAGTCCTGAACAAAGAACCTGTGGAACGCCTGTTCTACAAAAAAGGCGAGGACTCCTTCCCCACACCGGATGACATCCCCTTCATTGCAAAGCAGACCAGGATCACTCTGGAAAACTGCGGACGTTTTGACGCGGAGTCTCTGGACGAATACATAGCATCCGGCGGTTACAGTGCCCTGTCAAAAGCCATCTTTGACATGTCTCCGAGAGATGTCATCGACGAAGTGGACAAATCCGGCCTGCGCGGAAGAGGCGGCGGCGGATTCCCCACCGGAAAGAAATGGAAACAGGTAGCTGCCCACACAGATGTAAAAGAACACTATGTTGTCTGTAACGGCGACGAGGGTGACCCGGGCGCATTCATGGATGGAAGCGTTATGGAAGGTGACCCCTACCGTCTGATCGAAGGTATGACCATAGCCGCCTATGCAGTGAATGCACAGGACGGTTATATCTATGTACGTGCGGAATACCCCCTCTCTGTAGAGCGGCTCACCCACGCCATTGCACAGGCTGAGGAAAAGGGCCTGCTCGGAGATAATATTCTGGGAACAGATTTCTGCTTCCATATGCATATCAACCGCGGTGCCGGTGCATTCGTCTGCGGTGAAGGTTCTGCCCTGACCGCTTCCATCGAAGGTGACAGAGGTATGCCCCGTGTTAAACCGCCAAGAACTGTAGACCAGGGACTCTGGGCCAAACCCACAGTCCTGAACAATGTGGAGACCTTCGCCAATGTGCCCGGTATCGTCATGAAGGGTGCTGACTGGTTCCGCACCATCGGAACAGAGGGAAGTCCCGGAACAAAGACCTTTTCCATCACCGGCTCCATTGAGAACACAGGCCTCATTGAGGTTCCCATGGGAACTACCCTGCGCGAGATGATCTATGATATCGGCGGCGGCATCAAGGGAGGCGGAGAATTCAAAGCCGTACAGATCGGCGGTCCCTCCGGCGGATGTCTTACGGCGGAGCATCTGGATGTAGGTCTGGATTTTGACAGTGTAAAAAAATACGATGCCATCATGGGTTCCGGCGGACTGGTTGTCATGGACGAAAACACCTGTATGGTAGAGGTTGCCCGTTTCTTCATGAGCTTTACCCAGAGGGAATCCTGCGGAAAGTGTGTTCCCTGCCGTGAAGGAACCAAACGTATGCTGGAGATCCTGGAACGCATCGTAGACGGCAAAGGCGTCATCGAGGATCTGGATACCCTGGAAGAGCTGGCAGCCATGGTTAAGAATATGGCTCTGTGCGGACTCGGAAAGAGTGCTCCGCTTCCTGTTATCAGCACATTAAAGACCTTCCGAAATGAGTATGAGGAGCACATTTTAGACCACAAATGCGCTGCCAAATGCTGTACTGCTATGCGCCGCTTTGTCATCAATCCTGAGTTCTGTAAAGGCTGCGGTAAATGTGCCAAGAACTGCCCGGTTGGTGCCATCACCGGTGTGCGCAAGCAAGCTTATAATATTGACAACGAATTGTGTATCAAGTGCGGTGCCTGCAAAGACAACTGTGCCTTTGATGCCATTTACGTGGAAGCATAGGAGGGTTTTAATATGGGATTTATGACGATTGACGGTAGAAAAGTTGAATTTACCGACGAAAAAAATGTGCTTTCCGTCATCCGGAAAGCCGGGATCAATCTTCCGACACTCTGCTATCACTCTGAGGTTTCCACCTTCGGCGCCTGCCGGCTCTGTACTGTGGAGGATGACAGGGGACGTACCTTTGCCTCCTGCTCAGAGGTTCCCAGAGATGGAATGGTCATCTATACCAATTCCGGAAGGATCAAAAAATACAGAAAACTGATTGTGGAGCTTCTGCTCTCCGCCCACTGCCGTGACTGTACCACCTGTGTAAAGAGCGGCGAGTGCGTACTGCAGGATCTGGCCCACAGAATGAATATTACGGATGTGCGTTTCCAGAACACAAGGGAAATCCGTCCGCTGGATACCAGCTCTCCCTCCATTGTCAGGGACCCCAACAAATGTATTCTCTGCGGCGACTGTGTGCGTGCCTGTTCCGAGATTCAGGGACTGGGCGTCTTAGGCTTCGCGTTCCGAGGAACAGACGCCATGGCAATGCCGGCCTTTAACAAGACTCTGGCAGAGACCGACTGCGTAAGCTGCGGTCAGTGCCGTATTTACTGTCCTACCGGCGCGATCAGCATCAAGACCCATATGGACGAAGTATGGGAAGCGATTGCTGATCCGAATACAAGAGTTGTGGCTCAGGTAGCGCCTGCCGTACGTGTGGCAGTCGGCGATGCCTTTGGCCTGGACAAGGGAAACAGTGTTATGGGCAAACTGGTAGCCGTTCTGCACCGCATGGGATTTGATGAAGTTTACGATACCGCGTTCAGTGCGGACTTAACCATCATGGAAGAATCCAAGGAATTCCTGGAGCGTCTGGGAGACAGTTCCAAGCTTCCTCTTTTCACCTCCTGCTGTCCGGCATGGGTGAAATTCCTCTGTGACCAGTATCCGGAATACAAAGACAATCTTTCTACCTGCCGTTCTCCTCAGGAAATGTTCTCCGCAGTCATCAAGGAATACTACAGGGGATATGAGAAAAACCAGGGCAAGAAGACCGTTGTTGTGTCCATCATGCCGTGTACAGCCAAGAAGATGGAGGCCATCCGTCCAAACAGCTTTACCCACGGAGAGCAGAACACGGATATTGTCATCACAACAACAGAATTGATCCGTATGATCAAAAACTCCGGCATTGAGTTCCCGACTCTGATTCCGGAAGCCTGCGACATGCCATTCGGCTTTGGTTCCGGCGCCGGTGTTATCTTCGGCGTAACCGGCGGTGTGACAGAAGCCATGCTCCGCCGTTTTGCAGACAAACACGACAAGGCAACCATGGATACCGTAGCTGAGACAGGTGCCCGCGGGGAAGAGGGCATCAAGGAATTCTCTGTCACCTACAAAGGTATTCCGCTGAATGTATGTGTTGCCAGCGGCCTGGCCAATGCACAGAAGGTTATGGAGAAGATCAAGAGCGGCGAAGCCCACTACCACATTGTGGAGATCATGGCATGCCGCCGCGGATGTATCATGGGAGGCGGACAGCCGCCGAGAGCCGGAGACCGCACAAAAGCGGCCAGAAAAGACGGCCTCTACAAAGCAGACAATGTGACCAGTATCCGCAAGGCGGATGAGAACCCGCTGGTTATGTCTCTGTATGATACCCTGTTAAAAGGAAAAGAGCACGAACTGCTGCACAATGACAGCTATTAAAGCTGCTGTATAAAAATGGCTGCTGTGAGATCCGGAAAGGTTTCACAGCAGCAAAAAAAGGACATGCTGACAACGTTTTTGGGTCATCAGCATGTCCTTTTTCCTGTTATATCAGAAATTATTGCTTTTCCACTACAATGAGCGGTACCATCATTTCCTGTTCTGTCATGCCCGCATGGTTTGAACGAAACATGGGCAGATTTCTGGACCAGGCAAATCCCTTATCCGCAGTTGCCACAGCCAGAAAATCACCGGCCAGTTCACGAAACCTTTCACGGGGTGTCCCATCACCGAATATCTGCTTCTCCCGCATCTCCTTGGCGGAGAAAAGCAGAAACTCCTCTCCGAAATGTCTGAGGAATCTTTTTGGAAATTCTTCCCTGAATTCCTCCTTCACATAGAAGGCCGCTGCCCTGGCCTCCACAGATATGGGAAGCCTCAGCATTTCCAATATGTCCGGATAGTCTGTGAGAATATAATGCGACAGATCTATATGCCCATGGTCTGCTGTCACGATCAGAAGTATATCCTCCAGTCTGTCGGACATCCGGGCGATTTTCCCTTCCAGATACTCTAATTCCCTTGTCACACATTCACTGTGGCATCCCTGGTCATGCATGGTGCTGTCCGGTTCCTCCCAATAGGCATAGATGTACTTTTCGTCCTCCTGCCCGCATAGCCTCTGTATCTCCTCACACATTTCATCCAGGGTTTCTATTTTATTCGTGCCGAAATGGGACACACTGTATCCATGTCCGACTCCCGCCCGGTTTATCTTGTCATATATCTTTGTGTAAGGGATAAAACGGCTGGCAACATGGTAATCTTCCGCTGCGCACCTTTCATATTGGTCTTGATTGGTAAAGGCATTCACAACTTTATGGATTTCGCCAAAATACAGGCTCCATCCCAGCCATCCATGCTCTGCCGGTGTCAGACCGCTCTCCATAGTCGTGGTGGCAGCCGTTGTCGTAGGCGGAAAGACGGAGGAGATCCCGCATCTGTAATGGCTTCTGAAGAATCCATCCTCTTTCAGATGGAAGTCAATCGCCTCGCATCCCATGCCGTCCAGCAGGACCACAACAACGTTCCTGAATCCCTTTCCCATCCATTCATCCGCACAGGGCAAAGTCTTATGACCGTATTCTGCGCCGAATCTTTTTAATACAGAGCAGGATAAATTCACCAGGCTATTGCTGTAATCTGCAAACAATTTTTATCCTCCCCTTTCTTCCTTTCTGCTGCCGGATTCTTTATCTGTTCCTTCCCGGCTGCAGATCCATCGCAAATTCAATCTCATGCATCAGCAAAATTCCATTTGCCCCAATCAGAGGGATCTCCGGTTTCAGCTTTCTTGAAAAGTTCAGGGCATTGTGGTACAGATGTGACATATCAAATCCGCAGCGCTGGTAAAAGCGGATAGCCTGAATGTTGTCATTTGTGGTGATCACCACAAGCCTTCTGCATTTTTTCTTTTCTGCTGTCTCTTTTACCTTTTCGATCAGGTTTCTTCCGATCCCCCGGCCCTCCTGACGGCTGTCCAGGGATATGATCTCACAGATACCGTCCCGGATCAGGTATGTGAGAAGGCCCACAATGTTTCCCTTTTCCCAGACAACAATGCCGTCTGTCCCGGTCATATCCACAACTCTGCCGCGAATGACCATCTCTGTTGTGAGCCACTGGCTCTCTATGAATTCATTGACGCGTTCCCGGTTTGTCTCATCAATTGGAACATACTCCATTAAACTGCCCTCCCGCATATTTACTGATCACCGGAATATTTCCAGGCTCCGCTGCAAAATACCGTTCATATGCGCAATGGCTATACCGTAATTTGTCATAGGCACACCCTGCAGGCCAGCCTGGTTCCTGCGCCACTGCATCTCCCGCTCATTGAGCATACAGCCTCCGCAGTGTACCACCAGCCGATATGGTGTCAGATCCTCCGGAAAACCGGTTCCTGAGGTAAATGCAAAGTCAGGCTTTTTCCCGGTATGCGCCTCAATCCAGCGGGGCATTTTCACCGTACCGATATCATTGCACTGCCGGTGATGGGTACAGCCCTCACTGATCAGCACTTTGTCCCCGTCCTCCAGACGGTCAAGGGCATAGGCACCCTCCAGCGCGCCGTCCAGGATCCCTTTATACCGTGCGAACAGTATGGAAAAGGAAGTAAGAGGGATATCAGCCGGAACCGCTTTGTCCACCTTCCCGAACACCTGGCTGTCTGTAATGACAAGCCGCGGTTTTTCTCCCAGACGTCCAAGTACATCCTCCACCCTGTCATCCTGCACGGCAAGGGGAACTGCACCTGTATCCAACAGTTCTCTGATCACCTGCTGCTGAGGCAGGATCAGCCTCCCTTTCGGTGCCGCTTTATCAATGGGGATCACCAGGAGCACAAAGTCCCCCGGTGACACCAGGTCTTTTACAAGAGGACGTTCCTGCCCTTCCTTTGCAAGGCTTCCCAGCTTTTCCTTCAGTTCAGTAATGTGAACACCCTGTCCGGCACTCACGTAGATTTCATGATCTGTCTTCGGTTCTCTCTCCTCTGCCAGCAGATCCATTTTATTGTATACCACAAGATACGGCAGCTTTCTCTTTTCAAAGAGATCTATGAGCTGTAGTTCCATGGGGACCAGTTCTTTTCCCGCCTCCACCACCAGGACTGCCACGTCTGTTTTGTGGAGCACCTGCTCCGCCTTTTTTACCCGGAGAGCGCCCAGGCCTTCCTGGTCATCATCCATACCCGGCGTGTCGATAAACAAAACAGGACCTATGGGCAGAAGCTCCATGGCTTTCTGCACCGGGTCGGTGGTGGTTCCCTTCACATCCGATACCACTGCCATCTCCTGCCCTGTGACTGCGTTGAGCAGACTGGACTTTCCGGTGTTGCGCCGCCCGAAAAAGCTGATATGTACCCTGTTTGCAGAGGGTGCTGCGTTCAGGCTCATGTATATCCTCCTCTCAGAAACGGAAATCTCTCTCCCCGTTCTCAATCTTTGCCAGGCGTTCCACCACGATCTCTCTTGTTCTTTCCCTTGGAATGTTCACAAGTTCTGACCGGATCAGTTCTTCTCCGATTTTTCTTGTCTCAGGGCTTGCGTAATCCATAAGGAACTCTTTCAGGGTCATCAGGGCATTGGGGTGGCAGCAGTTCTGAATCTGTCCTGTCTTGCACAGGCTCATGAAACGATCACCGGTTCTTCCTTCCCTGTAACATGCAGTACAGAAGCTGGGGATATATTTCATGTCCATCAGCCAGTGCACCACCTCATCCAGGGTTCGCTTGTCTGACACATCAAACTGCTCGGAGTTCTCATCCTCCGGTTCCGGTTCGCTGTAGCCGCCCACGCTTGTCCTGGAAGCACCGCTGATCTGGGAAATGCCAAGGTGAAGCACTCTCTCCCTGCACTCCTTACTCTCTCTTGTGGAGATGATCATACCGGTGTAAGGCACTGCGATTCGGATGCAGGCAACCAGTTTCGCGAAAATATCATCATCAATACCGTTGTCAAAAGCAGACGGATCGATATCATCTGCGTGTTTTACCCTCGGAACGCTGATGGTATGCGGGCCGACTCCGTGAACCGCCTCCAGATGCTCCGCGTGCATGAGAAGACCGGCAAATTCATAGCGGTACATCTCAAGCCCAAACAGTACACCTAGTCCCACATCGTCAATGCCGCCCTCCATGGCTCTGTCCATGGCTTCTGTGTGGTAATCATAATTGCTCTTCGGTCCTGTGGGATGCAGTTTTTTGTAGCTCTCCTTATGGTAGGTCTCCTGGAACAGAATATAGGTACCGATGCCGGCGTCTTTTAATTTCCTGTAATCCTCCACTGTGGTGGCCGCGATATTTACATTGACACGGCGGATTGCGCCGTTTTTATGTTTGATGCTGTATATGGTCTTAATGCTCTCCAGTATGTATTCAATGGGATTGTTGACCGGGTCCTCCCCTGCTTCCAGAGCAAGGCGCTTGTGGCCCATATCCTGCAGAGCGGTTACCTCTTTTACGATCTCTTCCTGCGTCAGTTTCTTTCTGGCTATGTGTTTGTTTTTTCTGTGATAAGGACAGTACACGCAGCCGTTGATACAGTAATTGGACAGATAAAGGGGCGCAAACATAACAATCCGGTTTCCGTAGAAATCCTTTTTAATCTGTTCAGCCAGTTTGTAAATCTCCTGGTTTTTCTCCTCTATGTCGCAGTCAAGCAGTACGGATGCCTCCCTGTGGGTGAGTCCCTTTCTGAGCTTTGCCTTCTCAAGGATCTGGTCAATAAGCGCTTCATTGTGCTTATTTGCCTCAGCGTAGGCAAGTGTCTCTTGGATTTCCTCATGGGAAATAAATTCCTCTGCTTTCAGTGATTTCGGATTGTAATTCATTTTTACCCTCTCCTTTTCTCTTTACCGGGTGTACATTTTGGTGTCCCCCCGGTCTACAGTCACTTCACAGCCGATTTTCTTCATTCGGCTGCGAAGAAGTTCCAGTTCGGCGGCATTTTCTGCGCCGGTATAAATTTTATGGTCGTACAGTTCATATTTCCCCTGTACCAGTGAAGCCGATAAATTCGGCATAACCACATTGGCTCCTGCCAGTATGCCTTTCTCCCGCCCGTCATCGGAAATGGTTCCAAGGGCAGTTGTGGCCGGAAGCAGGACTTTCGGAAGCAGCAGGCGGATCAATCCCAGAAGATACAGAGTAAGCTCTGCACTCCCCGGGGCCTTTGTTCCAAATGGAGTGTCCCTGTGGGGGATGAAAGGCCCGATTCCCACCATGGCAGGCTGGAATTCTTTCAAAAACAGCAGTTCATCAGCCAGGTTCTCAGCCGTCTGCCCCGGCGTTCCTACCATAAATCCGCATCCTGTCTGAAATCCAATGTCCTTTAGATTTCTCAGACATTCCTGTCTGTGAGCATAAGACATGGAGGGGGGATGCAGCGTGCGGTAATGTTCCTCGCATACAGTCTCATGCCTGAGCAGATATCTGTCTGCCCCTGCATCAAAAAACTTCTGATAAGCTTCTCTCTCCTTTTCCCCCACGGAGAGCGTCACTGCGCAGTCGCTGTGCTCCTTTTTTATGTCCCGGACCAGCTCTGCGATCCTGTCATCCGTATACCAAGGGTCCTCTCCGCCCTGCAGCACAAAAGTTCTGAACCCAAGAACATAACCTTTCCGGCAGCACTCCAGGATTTCCTCCCTGCCCAGGCGGTAACGCTCTGCCTTTCGGTTTCCTTTTCGGATTCCGCAGTAATAACAGTCATTTCTGCAGTAATTGGTAAACTCGATCAGCCCTCTGATATAAATGCGGTTTCCGTAATATTTCTCCCGCATCCCGGCTGCTTTGCCGAACAGATATCCGGCAAGTTCCTCATTCCGCTTTTCGATCAGCGCGATATAGCTCTCCCTGTCCAGGGACTCTCCTGCCTCTAAGCGGTCAATTTTATCAAATAAATTCTCTGTCATAGTCTATATCCTGTGAATAAACAGCCCGCTTCTCAGCTTTGGCTCAAACCAGGTGGATTTCGGCGGCATCAGCTTTCCTGCGTCCGCAACCGCAAAAAGCTCTGCCATGGAAGTGGGATACATGGAAAAGGCTGCCTTACAGTCTGTCTGCACACGTTTTTCCAGCTCACCCAGTCCCCGGATTCCCCCGATAAAATCAATCCGGGGGTCTTTTGCCGGCTCCCGGATCCCCAGCACAGGTTCCAGAAGGTTATTCTGAAGCAATGCCACATCCAGTCCGTCCACCACATCTGTAGCCCGGTATTCTTCCTTTATCTTAAGTTTATACCATCTGTCCTCCAGATACATACCGAATTCGCCTTTTTCCCGGGGCGATACTGCCTCTGTTCCCGGTTCGGACACGGTAAAGCGCTCCTTTATTTTTTCCAGGAACTCTTCCGCGGAATATCCGTTTAAGTCTTTTACCACACGGTTGTAATCCAGGATTTCCAGTTCCTCATCTGCAAACAGGGTACACAGAAAGTAATTAAAGGGCTCCCTGCCCGTATAATTGGGATTCTCCCGGCGTCTCTTCAGACCTGCTTTGATGGCTGAGGCCGCCCTGTGATGGCCGTCTGCGATATATATGCTGTCCATGGCCTGAAAGGTCTTCTCTAACTTGTGGATCATGGCTGACTCATAGATCATCCATCCTCTGTGACGGATGCCGTCCTCTGATACAAAGTCGAAAATGGGAAAATCCTTTTTCTTCACATCCATCAGATGCTTAAAATCCGCATTGGCACGGTAGGCCAGGAAAATAGGCCCTGTCTGCGCCTCCAGCACATCCACATGGCGGATGCGGTCCAGCTCTTTTTCCACTCTGGTGTTCTCATGTTTTTTGATGACACCGTTTAAGTAATCGTCAATCGACGCACATGCCACGATTCCTGTCTGCACATGCCCGTTTCTGGTAAGCTCATATAGATAAAAATTGGGGTCCACATCCTGCAGAAAGTCCCCGTCCTCCATCATCTTCCAGAATATCCTGCGGGCCTGTTTGTACACCTCAGGAGCGTACATATCCGTATCATCCGGAAACTGTGTCTCCGGACGGTCAATCTTCAGAAAGGAATATGGATTTTTTTCGGTCTCCTCTTTCGCCTCTTTTCTGTTATATACATCATATGGCAGTGCGGCAATTTTAGATGCCAGGTTCTCCTGGGGACGCACTGCACAAAATGGTTTAACTACCGCCATTATCAAATCTCCTTTATAGTTTTTTCTCCATAACGCGGGCAGCAACTTCGCAGACACCATTGAATACCTTTCCCAGACGCCTGCGGTTTCTGCCAAGCGCGCCAAAAAAAGATTTCATCCGCTTTGCACTGCGGATTCTCTTCTGTATGAATGTTTTCGGTTTTTTTATTTTTCTGCTCATTTTCACACCCCAAATATATTGATGCCTATTTATAACGCCATAATAAAATTATACCGTATATAGTCTTAAAATACAATGAAATAGGCACAATAATTTGCACACTTTCCGGCGGATTTATGACTGACAGAGGTATTAAAAAAACACCAGACGGGGATTGCCTTGACTCTTTCCCCGCTGGTGCTTTTTTCGACCCTGGTTTATTTATCTCCATAGTGGTAACGACAGGATAATATATATAATTTCCGGAATATCCACAAAAGGGCCCGCCCTGAAACCACAGTCTCAGGACAGGCCCATATCCGTCTATTCTTTTAAAAGGGTCATTTCACAATACGCACGCGGTAAACACCATGAATCTTTTTCAGCTCTTTTGCCACGTCTCCGGAAATCGGTGTGGAAACGTCGATCATAGTATAGGCGAAATCGCCTTTACTCTTGTTGGTCATGTTGGAGATATTCACGCCTGCATCACCCAGCACTTTTGTGAACTGGCTGATCATGTTCGGAATATTTTTGTGGTTGATCGTCACTCTTCCCACGTCCACACAGGCCCCTGTATCACAATCCGGATAGTTTACGGAATTCTTGATATTTCCGTTTTCCAGATAGTCCATAAGCTGTCTGACAGCCATGACAGCACAGTTGTCCTCGGATTCCTCTGTGGATGCTCCCAGATGAGGAGTTACCAGGGTATTCGGGGTACTGGTCACAAGAGGGTTGGCAAAGTCTGTCACGTATTTTTTCACTTTTCCCTCTTTCAGGGCCTCCGCCAGAGCTTCCTCATCCACCAGAAGATCTCTTGCGAAGTTCAGGATAACCACGCCCTCTTTCATCTGGGCGATCTCATCCGCGCCGATCATCTTTCTTGTGGATTCCATCAGCGGCACGTGAATGGTGATATAATCGCATTCCTTGTAGATCACATTCAGGTCATTGATGTGGTGAATGCTTCTGGAAAGGTTCCACGCAGCATCCACGGAGATGAAGGGGTCATATCCATAGACTTCCATTCCCAGATGTACCGCGGCATTTGCCACTTTTACACCGATGGCGCCAAGACCGATGATACCCAGCTTTCTGCCGCTGATCTCACAGCCGGCAAACTGTTTTTTCTTCTTTTCAGCCAGCTTTCCGATATCCTCTGTGGCTTCCTGGTGCTCCAGCCACTCGATACCGCCCACTATATCCCTGGATGCCAGCAGCATTCCGGCAATGACCATCTCCTTTACACCATTGGCATTTGCTCCCGGTGTGTTGAAGACTACCACGCCGTCCTTTGCGCACTCTTCCAGCGGAATATTGTTGACGCCGGCACCTGCTCTGGCAATGGCAACCACATTCTTCGGAAGCTCCATCTCATGCATGTTTGCACTTCTCACCAGCACGGCATCCGCATCAGACATATTGTCCGTGCTCTCGTATTTTGCCGGGAAATGCTCCAGTCCTACGCTGGAAATGGGATTTAAACAGTGATATCTGTACATGATCAAGCATTCTCCTTTTCAAATTTTTTCATAAAGGCAACCAGAGCCTCCACGCCCTCTATGGGCATGGCATTGTAAATGCTGGCACGCATGCCGCCTACGCTTCTGTGGCCTTTCAGATTCACAAAGCCTGCCGCCTGGGCCTCTTTGATAAATTTCGCATCCAAATCCTTATCTCCTGTGACAAAGGGAACATTCATAAGGGAACGGGAAGCCGGTTCCACGGTACCTTTGAACATTACGCTCTCATCCAGGAAATCATACAGGATCTTTGCTTTTTTCTCATTGTGCTCTTTCATGGCTTTCAGGCCGCCCTGTTTTTTCAGCCACTGAAATACCTTGCCACACATGTAAATGCCGTAGCAGTTCGGTGTATTGTATAAGGACTCCGCGTCCGCATGTGTCTTATAGGTCAGCATGGTCGGTGTTCCCGGAAGCACATCCTCTGTGATCAGATCCTCACGGATGATGGCGATCACCACACCTGCAGGGCCGATATTCTTCTGCGCGCCGCCGTAAATAATACCGTATTTCTCCACGTCCATCGGTTCGGAGAGGAAACAGGAGGAAACGTCCGCCACCAGGGTCTTGCCCTTTGTGTCCGGCAGTGTTTTAAATTTTGTTCCGTATATCGTATTGTTCTCGCAGATGTACACATAATCCGCATCCGGGCTGATGGGAAGGTCGGAACAGTCCGGAATGTAGGAGAAAGTTTTATCCTCAGAGGACGCAATCTTGTTGGCTGTCCCGTACTTCTGTGCCTCCTGCCATGCTTTTTTCGCCCACTGGCCTGTTACGATGTAGTCAGCCACTTTGTTTTTCATCAGGTTCATGGGGATCATGGCAAACTGCTGATGGGCACCGCCCTGCAGAAATAATACTTTATAGTTATCCGGAATATGCAGCAGCTCTCTCAAATCTGCCTCCGCAGTATGTATGATATCCTCGAATGCTTTGGAACGGTGGCTCATCTCCATAACAGACATGCCTGTTCCTTTATAATCCAGCATCTCTTCTGCCGCTTCCCGCAGCACTTCCTCCGGCAGAACAGCCGGTCCTGCTGAAAAGTTATAAACTCTGCTCACTTGTTGTTTCCTCCTCTGTTGATTTACTCTTCAAAACGGTTACGCCACATGCCCCCTCTGGGGACACGTGGCATAAATTGCTTGACAAGAAGTATTCTACCTCTTTGTTATATTATTGTCAATAAAAACATTTGTCTTTCTACAAAAGACATATTATTTCTGTTTTGCTTTCAGGTCTTCCTCGTCGAACGCATCCTCAATGTTGGCCCCTGCCGGTACCATTGGGAATACCTTATCATCACTGTCGATCATGCAGTCCAGAACCACCGTTGTATTTAACCGGATGGCTTTTGCAAGGGCTTCCTGCAGCTCCTCTTTTGTGGTCACGCGGATACCCACTGCTCCCATGGCCTCTGCCAATTTGACAAAATCAACTTTGTCTTTTAATACTGTATTAGAATATCTGCCCTCATAGAACAGCGTCTGCCACTGACGTACCATTCCCAGCACCTGGTTATTGATGACCACTTGGATAAGAGGTACATCATTTCTGGTGGCTGTTGCGATCTCATTCATGTTCATACGGAAACAGCCGTCTCCTGCCACATTGATGACCACCTTGTCCGGATTGCCCATCTTGGCGCCGATGGCTGCCCCAAGGCCGTAGCCCATGGTTCCCAGGCCGCCAGAGGACAGGAAGGTGCGGGGTGTTTTATATTTGTAATACTGGGCAGCCCACATCTGGTGCTGTCCCACCTCTGTTACAATTATGGCATCGCCTTTTGTCTGGCGGTAGATCTCCTCGATAATGGCAGGACCGCTTAAGCCCTCCTGGTTGTAGCGCAGAGGATATTTTTCTTTCAGCTCCTCTATGTATCCCAGCCACTCTTTATGTTCTTTCTGCTCCAGCATATCATTCAGGCGTTTCAGAACTTCTCTGGCGTCACCCACAACGCTGCAGTCAACCAGCACATTTTTATTGATCTCCGCTGCATCCACATCTATCTGGATCACCTTCGCATTTCTGGCAAAGTTTCTGGTATTGCCGGTCACACGGTCACTGAATCTGGCACCCACGGTGATCAGCAGGTCACATTTTGTCACACCCAGATTGGAGGCTTTGGTTCCGTGCATCCCCAGCATACCGGTATACAGCTCATCCTCGCCGGAAAATGCGCCTTTTCCCATAAGGGAATCGGTCACAGGAGCCTGGATCTTGTGTGCAAGTGTGCGCAGCTCCTCCCAGGCGTTGGACGCGATGGCTCCGCCGCCCACAAAGATAAAGGGACGTTTTGCCTCCCGGATCATATCTGCTGCTTTAGCCAGATCTGCTTCTTCAATCTCAGCCACATAGGGTTTCACCGGCTTTGGCACTGTAGTTTCAAATTCTGTCTTGGCTGCAGTCACATCCTTGGTGATATCCACAAGGACAGGGCCGGGCCGTCCGCTCTTTGCAATGACAAAAGCACGACGGATGGTCTTCGCCAGCTTTTTCACGTCTTTTACGATAAAGCTGTGTTTTGTGATCGGCATAACCACACCTGCGATATCTACCTCCTGGAAGCTGTCTTTTCCCAGAAGGGGAACACCTACGTTACAGGTGATGGCAACCACAGGCACAGAATCCATATGTGCTGTGGCAATACCTGTTACCAGGTTGGTGGCGCCGGGGCCGCTGGTTGCAAAACACACACCCACTTTCCCTGTGGAACGGGCATAGCCGTCCGCTGCATGGGCTGCACCCTGCTCATGGGATGTGAGTACGTGATGAATCTCATTGCTGTGTTTATATAACTCATCATAAATGTTCAGAATCGTTCCGCCCGGATAACCGAAAACGGTATCTACACCCTGCTCTTTTAAACATTCGATTACTATTTCTGCTCCTGTCAACTGCATATTGAAATCCTCCCAACCGTTATCTTTTCTTTTTCTTTTTATTTCTGGATTTCCAGAACAGCCCCTCTGTTGCCGCTGGTCACCATAGCCGCATAGCGTGCCAGGTATCCTGTGTTCACCTTAGGCTCTCTTGGCTGCCACTCAGCCTTTCTCCTTGCCAGCTCCTCATCCGATACGGCCAGTTCCAGTTTGTTTTCCGGAATATTGATGCGGATGGTATCTCCCTCCTTAACAAGGGCAATGGGGCCGCCTACGGCTGCTTCCGGGGAAATATGTCCGATGGAAGCTCCGCGGGATGCACCGGAGAAACGTCCGTCCGTGATCAGTGCCACGCTGGAGCCGAGTCCCATACCTGCAATGGCGGAAGTGGGGTTTAACATCTCTCTCATACCCGGGCCGCCTTTTGGTCCCTCATAGCGTATCACAACTACATCACCTGCCACGATCTTACCGCCCTTAATGGCGTCAATGGCATCCTCCTCGCACTCAAATACCCTTGCAGGGCCTTCATGTACCATCATCTCCTCGCAGACCGCGGAGCGTTTTACCACGCCGCAGTCCGGAGCCAGGTTGCCTGTGAGAACCGCAAGGCCGCCGGTCTGGCTGTAGGGATTTTCTACAGGGCGGATCACCTCCGGATTTCTGTTTACACAGTCCTTGATATTTTCACCCACTGTCTTTCCTGTCACTGTCATGCAGTCCAGGTTCAGCAGATCTTTTTTGGTCAGTTCATTCATGACCGCATACACGCCGCCGGCCTCATTCAAGTCTTCTATGTAGGTGGGGCCTGCCGGTGCCAGATGGCACAGGTTCGGTGTCTTTGCGCTCACTTCATTTGCAAATGTAATGTCAAAATCCCATCCGATCTCATGGGCAATTGCCGGCAAATGCAGCATACTGTTGGTAGAACATCCGAGTGCCATATCCACAGTCAGGGCATTCATGATGGCGTCTTTTGTCATGATATCCCTTGGACGGATGTTCTGTCTGTACATTTCCATTACCTGCATGCCCGCGTGTTTTGCAAGCTTGATCCTCTCGGAATATACAGCCGGAATGGTGCCGTTTCCTTTTAATCCCATGCCCAGCACCTCTGTCAGACAGTTCATGCTGTTGGCAGTGTACATGCCGGAGCAGGAGCCGCAGGTGGGGCAGACTTTATTTTCAAATTCTTCCACTTCCTCCGCTGTCATGGTTCCTGCGCTGTAGGAGCCCACGGCCTCAAACATGGAGGAGAGACTTCTCTTCTGGCCATGCACACGGCCTGCCAGCATGGGGCCGCCGCTCACAAATACAGTGGGGACATTGATCCTGGCTGCTGCCATCAGAAGTCCCGGCACGTTCTTGTCACAGTTTGGCACCATGACCAGGGCGTCAAACTGATGGGCCATAGCCATAGCCTCTGTGGAATCCGCGATCAGATCCCTTGTCACCAGGGAATACTTCATTCCCGTATGTCCCATGGCAATGCCGTCGCAGACAGCAATAGCCGGAAACATAATGGGCGTTCCGCCTGCCATAGCAACACCTAATTTTACGGCATCCACGATTTTGTCCAGATTCATGTGACCCGGCACAATCTCATTGTAGGAACTCACAATACCTACCAACGGCCGTTCCAGTTCCTCTTTTGTCATTCCCAGGGCATTGAACAGGGAACGGTGCGGTGCCTGCTGCATACCTGTTTTTACTGCATCACTTCTCATATCATTCACAATCCTTTCTGTTGTCCGTTATCTATCTCATTCCAATCTCAGATCCGCTCTGCGATCAAATCTCCCATCTCTTTGGTTCCCACCTGCTTCATACCTTCTGCCATAATATCCACTGTGCGGTATCCCTCTGTGAGGACTTTCTGTACGGCTGCCTCCACGGCATCTGCCTCTTTGTCCAGGTCCAGGGAATAGCGCAGCATCATAGCCGCAGACAGAATGGTTGCCAGGGGATTGGCGATGCCTTTTCCCGCAATGTCAGGCGCTGAACCGTGGCTTGGTTCATAAAGGCCGAATTTTGTCTCATTTAAGCTGGCTGATGAGAGCATTCCGATGGAACCTGTCACCATGCTGGCCTCATCAGACAGAATATCGCCGAACATGTTCTCTGTGAGGATCACGTCAAACTGACCCGGGTTATGGACAAGCTGCATAGCGCAGTTATCTACCAGCATGTGTTCCAGTGTCACTTCCGGATAGTTCTTTGCCACCTCTTCCACTACTTTTCTCCAGAGTCTGGAGGAGTCCAGTACATTGGCTTTGTCCACGCTTGTAACTTTTTTGCTTCTCTTCATGGCAATATCAAATGCCTTGACAGCGATTCTGCGGATTTCATTTTCATTATATGTAAGTGTGTCAACGGCTGTAGTTACACCGTTTTCCTCCACAGTCTTTCTCTCACCGAAATACAGGCCGCCGGTCAGCTCCCTGACAATGATCATGTCAAATCCGTCTCCGATGACTTCCTCTTTCAGGGGGCAGGCACCTTTCAGCTCATCATACAGATACGCCGGGCGCAGATTGGCAAACAGATTCAGGGCTTTTCTAATAGCTAAAAGTCCTGCCTCAGGGCGTTTTGACGGCTCCAGTTTATACCAGGGAGAAGTCTTGGCATCCCCTCCGATGGAACCCATCAGCACTGCGTCAGAAGCCTTTGCCGTCTCCACAGCCTCCTCTGTCAGCGGTACACCGTGTACATCAATAGATGCCCCGCCCAGCAGCACTTCCTCATAGGAAAAGCTGTGTCCGTATGTTTCACAGACCTTATCCAACACTTTTTTGGCCTCTGCCACAATCTCCGGTCCGATTCCGTCACCCGGTATCAATGCAATTTTATAGTTCATGAGATTCTCCTCCTGTCGTACAATTGTCATATGTTATCGCATTATAGTATTTTAATTATGATAATCCTTTTTCGCTTATATTTCAAGGCATAATAAGGCAGTCTGCTATTCTTTTTCGTTATATAAGCTATAACAGTTTAAAAACCCTCTTGCAAATAAAAATAATTTGGATTATAATATTTTCAACGCATCAGTTCCGGGAGGAGTGCGGTTACGCCCGTATCTGCGGTGTCTCGGTTCACACATATGAATATCCCGGAGGAACACGCGCAGGCTGGTGCATGCCTGGAAATGTTCAGGTTCCTCAATTATACATGTATGCAGATATAGTTCATCGGTAGAACGCCAGCTTCCCAAGCTGGAGAGGCGGGTTCGATTCCCGTTATCTGCTGTTAAGTGTTTGCAGTAAAAATCTTGAATTTAAAGGTTTTTACTGCTTTTTCTTTGCTTCTTCATTAATGTAATTCCGTTAAATATCCTATTGGACTTATAGCCAAATAAAAATGGACTCAGCAGTGCTGCTGGGTCCGTTTTTATACTGCCTGTTGAGTTATCCGGAACTACCTGCAAATATAGTTCTATCCCGGAACCTTCCCACATAAAAATTATTAATCCCATTTAGGAAATCAAATATGAATAAATACCAGTATAATATCCATGCTAATCCCGATTCCATACCAGTGAAATACTCTAACTGGTATCCCCCGGTCAAAGTCACTGAAAAAAATACAGATTACGCACAGCTGCTCATGCCGGATCTTGCATCTGCGGTCAGTGAAATGACAACTGTACATCAATATCTATTCCAATCCTGGACAATCAATAACGAATACGGTAATATCCGCCGTATAATCAAACGCATTGCCGTGGTCGAGGAACACCATTTCTCTGTCATTGGACAGTTGATCGCCCTTCTCGGCGGACAGCCGGAATGCCGTTCTTCAGAATCCAAATCTTTCTGGTGCGGGGATATGGTGGATTACAGCCCTGATATTTACACCATACTTGCAGTTAACGCTAAATCAGAGAAGTTTGCTGCCAAAGCATATCTGGAACAGTCAAGAGAAATAAAAGATCCTCTTGTTTCAAAAATGCTGGCAAGACTGGCCCTCGATGAAAAACTGCACTATAATATTTTCAGTGACTTTTTGTCACAGATATAATTGTTTGACACTGCTTTGTGAAAGGGGCGGCATTCCGCCCCTGCCGACAGCTCTTTATACCTGTCTGATCTTCGGCTCCACGGCCTCAGACCTGGCATTGTGCTGCTGATTCTGGTTTTCCGGTTTTACCTTCTGGGTAATGCTGTTGAAAGTCTCGTTTGATCTCTTTCTGTTTAACGCTTCCTGCTGCTTTTTATCCATCTTATTCACCTCGGCATTAAAGTGTTTTTACATATTATTCTTACACTTCAGTATTCCCAAAGGCTATGGTTTTTATGTATGCCGCTTAAGCTCACGTTTCTCCCGGCATTTTCCATCCGTGATGGTCTGTATGCAGCAGCTCGTGGGCTTTGTGGGACAATGGTTTTTCCAAAAAATCTTCGTAGCATTTTATCACAGAGGGATTTTCATGTGAGAACCGGATGTGACTGACCTTATCCAGGCCGTATAGGATCTGTCCCCTGTCCCCGGCAAGCTCCCGGCCGTCGTGGATAGGCTGGCCGCCTCCGCCTGCGCATCCGCCTGGACATGCCATGATTTCCACAAAATCATAGGAAACCCTGCCCTTTCTTAGCGCTTTCATCAATTTCCTGGTATTGCCCAGTCCGCTGGCAACCGCCACCTTTAAAATCGTGCCTGCCAGATTAAATTCTGCCTCCTTCCAGCCGTCCATGCCCCGGACTGCCCGGAAGGCATCCGGTTCGGGATTCTTACTGGTCACCAGATAATACGCACTGCGCAGTGCAGCCTCCATAACACCGCCTGTGGCGCCGAAAATGACGCCTGCGCCGGAGCCCACGCCCAGAGGCATATCCAGCTCCTCCTCTCTAAGCGTCTCAGGAAGTATATGGAACATACGAATCATCCGGTCTATTTCCCTGGTAGTCAAAGAAGCGTCCACATCCTGCCCTGCACCCGCATCCCTCATGGTCGGAAGGGCACATTCCTGTTTCTTGGCTACGCACGGCATCACAGACAAGCAGAAGATCCGCTCCGGGTCCACATCCAGCAGCTTTGCATAATAGGTCTTTGCCACAGCCCCGAACATCTGCTGCGGTGATTTGGCTGTGGAAAGCTGGTCCACCATATCCGGATACTGGGATTTCATAAACCGGACCCAGCCCGGACAGCAGGAGGTAAACATAGGGAATGTCTCATTTTCTCTGTTCTTCAGTTTCTCCAGAAACTCACTGCCTTCCTCCATGATTGTCAGATCCGCACTGAAATTCGTATCGAAGATATAGTCAAATCCCATTTTGCGCAGAGCCGAGGCCAGCCTTTTTACGGTTGCAAATTCCGGCGCCAGGCCAATGGATTCTCCCCATGCCGCACGCACGGCAGGCGCGATCTGAACTACTGTGATCTTGTCCTTATCGGCAATGGCATCCAGTACATGCTCCGTATCATCCCGCTCTCTAAGCGCCCCCACCGGACAGTGGGTGATGCACTGGCCGCACACAGCGCAGTCCGATTCTTCAATTTTCCGGTTGCCTGACACATCCACTGTGGTTCTTGAGCCTGTATTCACCACGTCCCAGATATTAACAGACTGGATTTTATCACAGATTTGTACACAGCGCATACATTTGATGCATTTCGTATAATCCCTGATCAGCGGAAACTCCATATTCCAGCAGTTTTTCGGCAGCTCCTTAACAAAAGGAACATCCATGATGTTCAAATCGTTTGCCACGCTCTGCAGGGAACAGTTCCCGCTCCTGACACAGTAGGCGCAGTTGCTGTTGTGCTGAGATAAAATAAGCTGCACATTTGTTCTTCTGGTTTTCCGGGCTTTGGGGCTGTTCGTATGCACCATCATTCCCTCTTTTACCCGGTTATTGCAGGCCGTGACCAGCTTTGCGTAACCTTCCACCTCCACAACACAGACACGGCAGGCTCCAATCTCATTGATACCCTTCAGATAGCACAGAGTGGGAATCCGGATTCCTGCAAGGGCAGCCGCCTGTAGGATCGTGCTGCGTCTGTCGGCCTCTATCTGTATGCCGTCAATCGTAAGTTTAACTCTCTCTGTATTCACCATTTTTCCACCCTGCCTCCCTTAAACACACCGAAACCGAAGTGGTCACAGCGCAGACAGCGTCTTGCCTCCTGGGAAGCCTCCTCAGAAGTCATACCGCATTCGATCAGTTCCATATCCTTCACTCTCACGGATGCCTCGCGCTCCTTCATATTCACACGGCCGCAGGTGGGACGGTCATGGAGACGGACCCTTGGAATCTCCACACCGCTTGTGATCGTATGGTTATATCCCAGAAATTCGTCAATATTGGCTGCCGCCACTTTCCCCGCCGCAATGGCACGGATCACAGTCGCCGGACCGGTCACACAGTCACCTCCGGCAAATACGCCGGCAGCATCCTTCACACCGCTCCAGTCAAAGGCGTCAATGGCAGCACCTCTTGTAATGGGAATACCGGATTCCCCGAAATGCCGGGAGTCAATCCCCTGTCCTATCGCCACCAGGATCCGGTCACAGGGCAGACGGAGCTTTGCCACATCCGCGTCTCCCGGTGTGGGTCTTCCGTTTTTCATTTTACCGATGATCTGAGGCTGTACCCAGAGCGCGGAAACCTTGCCCTGTCCGTCCTTCTCTATAGACAGCGGCGCATGAAGGTCCAGCACCTCGCACCCCTCCGCAATGGCTCCTTCCACTTCCTCCGGAAGAGCCGTCATATCCACTTTCCTTCTTCTGTAGGCAATACGCACACGTTTTGCACCCAGACGCACCGCGGAGCGCGCCACATCCATAGCCACATTGCCGCCGCCGATCACAATGATATCCCTGTCCTTAAAGTCCGGCATCTCTCCGTCACCGATGCTTCGCAGCATTTCCACTGCGGACATAACGCCCTCGGCATCCTCGCCCTCCATTCCTATCTTTCGGTCTGTATGGGCACCGATGGCTATGTAGACGGCATCATACCGGGGACGGATATCCTGTATCAGATACGGCTCCTCCCCCACATCTGCCCCGGTGACCACGTCAATCCCCACGCTCAAAAGCCGGCTTATTTCCCCATCCAGAACCTCTCTGGGAAGCCGGTAGCTGGGAATGCCGTATCGCAGCATGCCGCCCAGTTGTTTTTCCTTTTCATAGATTGTCACCTTATGGCCCATTAAAGCCAGGTAATACGCTGCGCTGATGCCTCCCGGACCGCCCCCGATCACTGCAACTTTCTTACCCGTTGCAGGGGCTGTCTTTGGTACCGGCACTTCCCCTGCCTGCTCCACTGCAAAACGTTTCAGTCCCCTGATATTGATGGGGTCATCCAACATGGTCCTGCGGCACCGCACTTCACAGGGATGCTCACAGATAAGGCCGCAGACTGCCGGCATGGGATTGTCCTTCCGGATCAGGCGCACCGCATCTGCATACCTGCCCTCCCTGACAAGGGCAATGTAACCGGGAATGTCCACACCAGCCGGACACTGGGATACACACGGCACGGGCTGGTTCAGGTTACAGGAGCACCTCCCCCTTAAAATATGCTCTTCAAAATCCTCCCTGAATCCCCGGATTCCCTTCAGCACCATCTTGGCGGCCTCATAACCGATGGCACAGTCCGCGGAATAGAAGATACTCCTGGCTGTCCGCTCAATAACCGCAATGGTCTCCAGAGTGGCATCACCATCCAGCACATCATCAAATAATTTTTCCAGCTGCCCCAGTCCGACACGGCAGGGAACACACTTTCCGCAGGACTGAGCATGGCACATTTTCAGGAAAGATGCCGCCATATCCACCGGACATAACCCGGGCGGGCTGGCAACAATCCGCCGTTCCAGGTCCTTATAGAGTTCCTCCACTGTCCGCTGCGCGCTGTTTTGCGTAATGATACTTAATCTGCTCATATCTACCTCCAATTGCTTCTGTATACCTGGCAGTTCAGATAACTGTTCTGAACTGCCGCCCATATACATTCCGGGCTCCATATGATCTCAGAATGATATGACAGTTACCCTTTCGCTTTATCATATTAACGGGATATAGTTATAATTTAAAATTACCATTTTACAGCTTTATCATCAATACTATTTCAGTTATTTTTATTTATTTTCCAATAATAATGCTTTATTATCTATATTTTTCATATAAAAATACCCCATATCTTTTTACAGATATGAGGCATCCTTCTTTTTCAATATTTCACCGGTATCCAGACTTCCACTTCTCCCAAATCTTCCGCCTCGATCCAGAAAACGTACTTTTCAATGGTGGGCAGTCCGCACTTGTCATACTGGCTCTGCGGAAGAAATTCCTGATTGATCTGCCGCCACAGATTTCCCAGAACATTGTCAGAAATCTTACCCCTGGCCTGAAAAATAAGCCACGTTGCCGGGGGATACTGATATGTCACAAAACCATCTATCTCCGGCCCGTCCCATAAAACAGCGCACATATAATCATTGCTGCCATCCTCCTGAAATCCGAAACACAGTCCCAGATCAAAGAAATCTCCGCTTACGGCTTTCATTTTCTCATTGGTGCCGTCACTTTTGACCACTGCCCAGGTACCGCCGCCATACGGCGTTGTCATTCTTGTTCCCAATACCCGGAAAGCCCCTTTTTCCTCAATCGTATACTTCATAGACTCCACTCCCTTCACAGTCACCTGAAATTCCAGCCTGCAGTAAAACATCAGCGGAACAGCACTCTGCCTTACCTCTGAGGGATTGACGCCGTGCATTTTGCGAAACGCCACCCGGAAGGCATCACCTGACTGATAGCCATATTTTAACGCGATATCTATTACCTTTTCCTCTGTATTCTGCAGATCATAGGCTGCCATGGTAAGCCTGCGTCTTCTCACATATTCAGAAAAACTGATATTAGTCACCTGTCCGAAAAGACTCTGAAAATTCTGATACGGACACGCCATGATCCTGCTGACTTCCTCCTCATCCACATCATCCCGGAGGTGGTCCTCCACATAATCCATCACCCGGTTGATTCGCTGCATCCACTCCATTTTCTCACCTGCCTTACGCATAGTATAAGCTATCCAGATTCTGTCTGCCCGACAATTTTTCTACGGAAAATATCGGCACGGAAAATGCGTCTGTCCGTTTTCAGCCGCCGAAGATCTCACAGGTACGCCTGCATGCCGCCGGGGTTGCCGCACAGCCTCCCAGCGCGCTTTCCCGCAGCTCAAAGGGAAGGCTTCTGCCCACATGATACATGGCCTGTGCCATTTCGTCGAAGGGAATAAGAGCCGGAATCCCTGCCAGTGTCTGCTCCGCGCAGATCAGCGCATTGGCGGCTCCCACACTGTTCCGGTTCTGACACGGGTATTCCACAAGGCCGGCTATGGGGTCACAGACCAGGCCCAGCAGGTTGGACATTGCCACAGAAGCCGCGTCCAGGCACTGCTTTGGTGTACCGCCCATCATCTCCACCGCTGCCGCGGCAGCCATGGCGGACGCGGCGCCCACTTCTGCCTGACAGCCAGCTTCCGCGCCTGCCACAGAGGCATTCCTCATAAGCAGATATCCCACAGCTCCTGCTGTGTACAGCCCGTTTAAGATCACCTCTTCCGACAGATCATACGCCTCCTCCAGAGAGAGGAGCACGCCCGGCACCACACCTGAGGAGCCCGCTGTGGGCGCAGCCACGATCACACCCATGGAGGCATTGACCTCCAGAACCGCCATGGCGTATGTGACCGCACGCTGCAGCACAGTCCCGCAGACAGATTTTCCTGCCTCTGCATGGCGGTGAAGCTTCCCGGACTCTCCGCCGATGAGACCGCCCACGGACGGTTTTGGATTGGTCAGAGGTTCTTTTGCGGAACGGCGCATGATCGCCAGGGATTTCTTCATTTTCTCATCCACTTCCTCCTCAGAAATCCGGGAAAACTCTGTCTCCCTCAGCTTCATGACCCTGGAAATGGGTATGTTCTTCTCACTGCATATCTCTAAAAGCTCACTGCCCTGATTGAATTCCATCCTATCCTCCTATATCTGTACCAGAATCACATTGGAGACACAGGGATTTTCCCTGATCTTCTCTGTCACATCTTCCGGTATTTTCTCATCCGACTCCACAATGGTATATGCCCTGGCTCCTCTCTCCTCCCGGTAGAGGCGCATGAACGCAATATTCACATTTCTTTCGCTCAGTACCTTGGTGATATGGGCCACCACACCCGGCTTATCCGTCTGGCTCACCACCAGGGTACTGTACTCCCCTGTAAAATCCACCTCTATCTGGTTCAGCCGGACGATCTTTACCTTACCGCCGCCCAGCGACACACCCCGCACAAAGAGATGCTCCCCGCCGGTACCCTCCATATCCATATCCGCGGTATTGGGATGTTCGTCGCCAAGCTTATCACTGATGATAAACTCATAATCAAGTCCCTGTTCACGGGCAAGTGTCAGGGAATCCCTGATCCGCAGGTCATCCGTCTGAAATCCCATGATTCCCCCGAGTAGTGCACGGTCTGTGCCGTGTCCCCGGTATGTCTGGGCAAAGGAGCCATACAGAGTAAAGCGTACCTTCTTTATTTTCCCCGGAAAAAGCCTCCGCGCAAGAAGGGCCATTGACGCCGCTCCTGCCGTGTGAGAGCTGGAAGGCCCTACCATATTGGGACCGATCACATCAAATAAACTGATAAATGCCATATGTTTATTTCTCCATTTCTGATTCATCTCCACAGCCTGTATCCCATTTGGCGAAGACTGCAGAACACTATTTTCAAATACCTTCTGACAGACGAAAAAACAGGCGCCGCAGAACTATTTTTCCTGCAACACCTGTCTTACTTTTCAATCTTCTGATCACTCTTTTTCTGCGATTCCGTCTCCGGCTTTCTCAACTTCTGCGATTGCCGCTTTTCTCATGGGAATTCTGCAGTTTCTGTTGTTTCCGAATTCTACGATCACATCTTCATCTGTAATATCAATTAAGATTCCGTAAAAACCGCTTGTTGTTACCACGCTGTCTCCCACTTCCATAGAGGATAACATGGATTTTACTCTCTGCTGTTCCTTTTTCTGCGGTCTCATAATCATGAAATACATTAAAAGAAAAAATACAACCAGGGGCAGTAACATAGTTGCCCATGCGCCTGCACCGCCTGCGCTTGCCTGTCCTAAAAACATTTTAGCTCCTCCTGCAAAATAAACTTTTTAGTTCTTTCAACTTATATGCCGAGTTCCCATATAAACTCGGTATGAAACAGCAGCTACACCGCTGTTTCATCCGATCACCCGGACTGCTATATTGAACGCTATTACAATAATACACAATTTCTCTTATTTCTTCAAGTGTTTTTCAGGTTTTTTTATATATTTTACACATTTTTTCTGTTTTTATGCCTTTGGGCCTGCTGCCATGCGCTCCAGTTTCTGCTGTTTATAGTCCTCATAGTGCCCTTCATCAAGTGCCTGCCTGATTTCCGTCATCATTGTATTGTAGAAGTACAGATTGTGAAGCACACACAGACGCATGCCCAGCATCTCCTTTGCCTTCAGCAGATGTCGGATATATGCCCTGCTGTAGCTTCTGCAGGCAGGACACTGGCAACCTTCCTCAATGGGACGGGAATCCAGCTCATATTTGGCGTTGAACAGATTCAGTTTTCCAAAGTTGGTGTACACGTGGCCATGGCGTCCGTTCCGGCTTGGATATACGCAGTCAAAGAAATCCACGCCCCTGGAAACACCCTCCAGAATATTAGCCGGTGTTCCCACACCCATCAGGTATGTGGGCTTGTCTGCCGGAAGATAGGGAACCACACTGTCCAGGATCCGGTACATCTCCTCATGGCTCTCTCCCACGGCCAGTCCTCCCACCGCATAGCCGTCAAGGTCCATTTTGGCGATCTCTTTTGCGTGGGCAATACGGATATCATCATACACTGCGCCCTGGTTAATGCCGAACAGCATCTGCTGGGGATTGATGGTGTCCTCCTTCGCATTCAGCCTTGCCATCTCATCCTTACACCTTGCAAGCCACCTTGTGGTTCGATCAACAGAATCCTGGACATATTTCCGGTCCGCCACAGAGGACGGGCACTCGTCAAAAGCCATGGCAATGGTGGATGCCAGATTGGACTGTATCTGCATACTTTCCTCCGGTCCCATGAAAATCTTATGACCGTCAATGTGGGAATTGAAATAAACCCCCTCCTCTTTGATCTTCCTTAACTTTGACAGGGAAAACACCTGAAATCCGCCGGAGTCCGTGAGGATCGGCCTGTCCCAGTTCATGAACTTGTGGAGGCCGCCCAGCTTCTTCACCACCTGGTCACCGGGACGCACATGGAGATGGTAGGTGTTTGACAGTTCTATCTGGGTTCCTATTTCATGCAGGTCTGTTGTGGCTACAGCGCCTTTGATGGCTGCCACTGTGCCAACGTTCATAAAGACAGGTGTCTCCACTGACCCGTGCACAGTTTCAAAATGGGCGCGTTTTGCCATGCCTTCCTGTTTCAATATCTTATACATACAGCAATTTCCTCTTTCTAAAAATAATTCTTCTGCCGGCTGTTTCCGGCATCTGTGTCTGGCTTATTCTACCATATGGAAAATATAAACGCAACCGGAAGGAATATTTTCTTTCAGCCATATATATAACTAAAATAATCCAATTTCAAATTAGCAATTGTATTTTTAGAAATATTGTCGTATAATGTTAAATGATTTTCTATAGCACTATATAAATAAGAAGAAACGCATATATGACGGCTTGAAAACCGTCCATTTTTTATGAAGGAGGTCTCCTGACTATGTCAGCAGATAATAAAAATACTGCAGCCGCATACCGTCTTGGCATTGATATCGGTTCCACCACGGTAAAAATTGCAGTTTTAAATGAAGAAAAAGAAATCCTTTTCTCTGATTATGAACGCCACTTTGCAGACATTCAGAATACACTGGCTGGGCTGCTTGACAAGGCATACAGACAATTGGGGGAATTTTCAGTCCTCCCTGTCATCACCGGTTCCGGCGGACTGACACTTGCAAAGCATCTGGAGGTTCCCTTTGTACAGGAGGTTATCGCTGTATCCTCCTCCTTACAGGAACTGGCACCCAAAACCGACGTGGCTATAGAGCTGGGCGGTGAAGATGCAAAGATCATTTACTTTGAGGGTGGAAATATTGAACAGCGTATGAATGGTATCTGCGCCGGCGGTACCGGCTCTTTTATTGACCAGATGGCTTCTCTGCTGCAGACAGATGCTGCGGGGCTGAATGAGTACGCAAAGAATTACAAAGCCCTCTATCCCATTGCAGCCCGCTGCGGTGTGTTCGCCAAGACAGACATCCAGCCGCTGATCAATGAGGGCGCCACCAAAGAAGACCTTTCCGCCTCCATTTTCCAGGCTGTGGTAAACCAGACCATCAGCGGTCTTGCCTGCGGGAAACCCATCCGCGGCCATGTGGCATTTCTGGGCGGTCCGCTTCACTTTTTATCTGAACTCAAGACAGCGTTTATCCGCACACTGAAGCTGGATGAGGAGCACACTATTGTGCCTGACAATTCCCATCTGTTCGCGGCTATCGGTTCCGCGCTGAATGCGAAAAAAGAAACGCCTGCTGTCTCTGTCACTGCCATGCGCGACAGGCTGTCAGCCAATATACATATGGAATTTGAGGTGAACCGTATGGAGCCTCTGTTCGCCTCCAGGGAGGATTATGACAAATTCAATGAGCGCCAGAGCCACTACAATGTCATAACCGGAGACATTTCCAGCTACAGCGGAAACTGTTATCTGGGCATTGACGCGGGTTCCACCACAACAAAGGCAGCCCTGGTCGGTGAGGATGGTTCCCTGCTCTATTCCTTCTACAGCAACAATAACGGCAATCCCCTGGCTACCAGTATCCGCGCCATCCAGGAGATTTACAGCCACCTTCCGCGGGAAGCAAGGATCGCCTACTCCTGCTCCACCGGATACGGCGAGGCACTGATAAAAGCCGCTCTCCTTCTGGACGAAGGGGAAGTGGAGACTGTTTCCCACTATTATGCTGCCGCCTTCTTTGACCCGGAGGTGGACTGCATCCTGGATATCGGCGGACAGGATATGAAATGTATCAAGATAAAGAACAAGACCGTAGACAGTGTGCAGCTCAACGAAGCCTGCTCCTCCGGCTGCGGCTCCTTTATTGAGACTTTTGCAAACTCCCTGAACTACAGTGTGCAGGATTTCGCAAAAGCTGCCCTGTTTGCCAAAAACCCCATTGACCTTGGAACACGATGTACTGTTTTCATGAATTCCAAGGTAAAACAGGCACAGAAGGAGGGTGCCGAGGTGTCGGATATCTCAGCGGGCCTGGCTTATTCTGTCATCAAGAACGCACTGTATAAGGTAATCAAGGTATCCGACGCCTCCGAACTTGGAAAACACATTGTGGTACAGGGCGGAACCTTCTATAATGATGCTGTTTTAAGAAGCTTTGAGCGTATTGCCGGCTGTGAGGCCATCCGTCCGGATATTGCCGGGATCATGGGAGCTTTCGGTGCTGCCCTGATCGCCAGAGAGCGCTATACGGCAGGACAGGACACTACCATGCTGCCCATTGAGAAGATCAACAGCCTTCAGTATAAGACCACTATGGCAAACTGTAAGGGCTGTACCAACAACTGCCGTCTGACCATCAACAAATTCTCAGGCGGACGCCAGTTCATTTCCGGCAACCGCTGCGAGCGCGGCATCGGCAAGGAGAAGAACAAGGATCATATTCCCAACCTGTTTGACTATAAATATAAAATGCTGTTCTCCTATGAACCGCTGACAGAGGACAAAGCCCCCAGAGGAAAAGTGGGAATCCCCAGGGTCCTCAACATGTTTGAAAATTATCCCTTCTGGTATACCTTCTTCACCAGACTGGGATATCAGGTGGTGCTTTCTCCCACCTCCACAAGAAAGATTTATGAGCTGGGCATTGAGTCCATCCCCAGTGAGTCCGAGTGCTACCCGGCCAAGCTGGCCCACGGACATGTGTCATGGCTGATCAAACAGGGCGTGAAATACATTTTCTACCCCTGTATCCCATACGAGCGTGAGGAATTTGAGGACTCCATCAACCATTACAACTGTCCAATCGTCACCTCCTACGCGGAAAATATTAAGAATAACATTGACGAGCTGAATGACCCGGAAATCAAATTCCACAATCCGTTTTTAGCCATGACGAATGAGGAGACCATCACAGAGCGACTGCTGGAAGAATTCCAAAACATTCCCTCCACGGAAGTCTCTGACGCCGCCCACGCTGCCTGGAAGGAAATGGCCAGATGCCGGGAGGATATCCGCCGAAAGGGCGAGGAAACCCTGCGCTACCTGGATAAGACAGGAAGACACGGCATTGTGCTGGCAGGAAGGCCATACCACATTGATCCGGAAATCCATCACGGCATCCCGGATCTGATCAATTCCTACGGTATCGCCGTACTGACTGAGGATTCCGTTTCCCATCTGGCTCCCATTGAACGCCCGCTTCGTGTCAATGACCAGTGGATGTACCACACCAGACTTTATGCGGCTGCCAACTTTGTGAAGGAAAAAGATAATCTGGATCTGATCCAGTTAAACTCCTTTGGCTGCGGCCTGGATGCCGTGACCACTGACCAGGTAAATGAAATTCTGGCTGGCAGCGGCAAGATCTACACCTGCCTGAAAATTGATGAGGTAAACAACCTGGGCGCTGCCCGTATCCGCGTCCGCTCCCTGATTGCTGCCCTCCGCGTCAAGGAAGAGCAGCATATCAAACGGAAAATATCACCCTCCTCCATCAAAAAGGTGGTGTTCACACCGGAAATGAGAAAAAAATATACCATTCTCTGCCCCCAGATGTCACCCATCCATTTTTCTATCCTGCAGGCAGCTTTCAACGCCAGCGGATACAATCTGGAGGTGCTTCCCAATGACAACAAGGAAGCCGTGGATGTAGGCTTAAAATATGTGAACAATGATGCCTGCTATCCTTCCCTCATGGTGGTGGGCCAGATCATGCAGGCACTTCTGTCAGGCAAATACGATCTGCACAAGGTAGCGATCATCATGTCACAGACAGGAGGCGGATGCCGTGCCTCCAATTACATCGGATTTATCCGAAGGGCACTTGCCAAGGCAAACATGTCCTACATACCGGTCATCTCCATCAACTTAAGCGGGCTGGAAGAAAATCCGGGATTTAAGATCACGGCAAAACTGGCCACCAGGCTGGCTTTCGGCGCAGTGTTCGGTGATATCCTGATGAAATGCATTTACCGCATGCGCCCCTACGAAGCAGTCAAAGGCTCCGCAAATGCCCTGCACCGCAAATGGGAGAAACGCTGCATCCGTTTCCTGAGCGCGAAACATATCACCTTCGGACAGTTTAACCGTATCTGCCGCCAGATGATCCGGGAGTTTGATACTCTCCCCATCACCGGTGAGAAAAAACCGAGGGTCGGCATTGTAGGTGAGATTCTGGTCAAATTCCTTCCGGCTGCCAACAATCATCTGGCAGAACTTCTGGAAAAAGAAGGCGCAGAGCCTGTATGCCCTGATCTCATAGACTTTTTATGCTACTGTTTCTACAACCAGAACTTTAAGGCAAAATATCTCGGCTTCAAGAAATCTTCCGCGAAAACCGCCAATCTGGGTATCAAAGCCATTGAGTTTATCAGAGGCGCCGCCAACAAAGAATTTGCCAAAAGCAGGCACTTTACGCCCTCTGCCAGCATTGAAGATCTGGCAAAAATGGCAGCACCCATTGTGTCCATCGGCAACCAGACCGGGGAAGGCTGGTTCCTGACCGGAGAAATGATGGAGCTGATCCACAGCGGAGCGCCCAATATTGTATGTACACAGCCATTTGGCTGCCTGCCTAACCATATTGTGGGCAAAGGTGTCATCAAGGCTATCCGCAAGGATTACCCTGACGCCAATATCGTTGCCATTGACTATGACCCGGGAGCCAGCGAGGTAAACCAGTTAAATCGTATTAAGCTGATGCTCTCCACTGCATTCAAAAAAATGTAAATGCTCCGGAATATAAAAAAAGCCTTCGGGCCGCCGTCTTCTATGCGGCCCGAAAGCTTTTTTCTGTTTGCAGATTTATTTTTCTTAAATGATCTTCAGTTTCTGAGCCAGCACAGCCAGCTTTGTTCCTCCCGGCAGAGACAAAAGTTCCTGTCTGGATGGTTTCGCAATAAAGAGATATGCAATAAAATACACAGCAACAGCCAGCGCAATGGAGGGAATCAATGCCAGCAAATTGGAATGGGGCAGAGCTTTTGCCAGAAACCGCACTCCCTTGTACACCCCGAATGCCACTGCTCCCATGGGAATGGTAGCTAAAAGCGGAGGCAGATAAGCATATCTCCAGGGATTCTGATATCCCAGATATTTCTTCAGCGCCCTGTCATTGAGCACACACATCACTATGGCATAGACAATCATGGCAATAACCACGGCATAGATGCCCGCATTGGTGAAAAACAGCAGTACCGCAAGAAAAACCACGTCCACAGCCAGGGAAACAGCTGCGTTGATCATAGGAATATTGGCCCTTCCGATTCCCTGCAGCACACCATTTGATATATTGGATGTACTGTTTAAAATAACCGTGATGACACCGAGCACCATGAGCTTTCCTGCCACGCCTTCTGTGGAGGGGAACAGCAGGGAGGTCACCGGCTGTGCCAGCACAGCAAGACCCACAGAGGCCGGCATGGAAATCAGCATACTGATCCATGTGGCATTGTTTATCTTTTCAATAGCCCCCTTCACATCACCGGTGGCATAGTGGGCAGAGACCTCCGGAATCATGGAGGTTGGCGCCGTACTTGCCAGTGTCAGGGGGATATTGATCAGCGTCATGAAAAATCCAAACTCCGCGTACAGCACCTTCACCTGGCTGTTGTCCATCCCTCTGAAATCGGAAATGCTTGTGTACATCACACCATTGATATAGCCGTTCACATTGTAAATAAAGGCGCTGAGAATAATGGGAGCCACAATCAGCACAATGTTTCTCATAACCTGCTGATAACTCTCATCCACAGACACTTTGTCCCTGGCAATCCGGCGGTTGATGGTCTTCCTGTTCACACTGTATACAAACAGCATAAAAAGAAGCGCTGCCGTAACACCTGCGCCCGTACCGATGGTCGCTCCGGCTGCACTCCATCTCTGCAGCGTATCCTCACCTGCGCCTGCGAAATGGTGAACCATAAAGTTTGCCATCAAAAGCGCCACTACCGCAACTGCTATCTGCTCCACGATCTGTGAGATCGACGTGGGCATCATATTCCTGTAAGCCTGGAAATATCCGCGGAACACACCCAGGATACCCGAAATGAAAATGGTGGGGGCCAGCATCTGAAGCGCCAGTCTGGCATTTGCCACACTGTCCGGCACTAAGACAGAAGCGCCGAACACACATATGAGCGCCACAATGCCTCCTGCTATGACTGCATATAAAAGGGCACCTTTAAAAACCCTCTGCGCGTCCCTGTACCGTTTGAATGCGATCCTCTCTGACATGATCTTGGATACAGCCTGCGGAATACTGAAGGATGCGATCATCAACAGAATAAAATAGACATTCTGCGCAAACTGAAAGCAGGCAAAGCTCTCTCTTCCCAAAAGAGAAGACAGCGGACTTTTGTAAATCATTCCGATGATCTTTGAAATCAGTGCTGCAACCATTAAGAAAGACGCGTTTTTTACTAATGTATTACTATTCTTTTTACCCATTTGTCCAAATTCCTCTATCTGTTTTCTATCTGCCAGTCAATTGGCTCCAGGCCTTGCTCCTGCAGAAAAGCATTTGCCTTGCTGAAATGACGGCATCCGAAAAATCCGCGAAACGCAGACAGCGGACTGGGATGAGGTGCTTCCAGGATCAGGTGGCCGGGATTGTGCAGCATACTCTTTTTCATCTGCGCCGGTCTTCCCCATAAAAGAAATACCATGGGCCTGTCCTGTTCATCCAGAATACGGATCGCTGCGTCCGTAAACTCCTCCCAGCCGATCCCTCTGTGGGAATTTGCCTGATGGGCGCGCACAGTCAGCACTGTATTCAGAAGCAGTACGCCCTGCTTTGCCCATTTTTCCAGATATCCATTGTTGGGTATATAACAGCCGCAGTCCTCCTGCAGTTCCTGGTAAATATTCACCAGGGAAGGAGGAATCTCCACATCCGGCTTCACAGAAAAACACAGGCCGTGAGCCTGTCCGTCATTGTGATAAGGATCCTGTCCCAGTATGACCACTTTCACCTGGTCCAAGGGGGTAAAATGAAATGCATTGAAAATATCGTCCGGTGCGGGGAATACCTTTCTTGTCTGGTATTCCTGCCCCACCTTCGCGAACAATTGTTTATAATATGGTTTTCCGAACTCCGGCTTTAAAGCCTCCAGCCATTCTCCCTGTAAAGGCGGCATAAAAACATCCCTCCTGCATTTTTATCATGTCCTCTAGTTTAGCAGAATCCATCGAAAAATGCAAGGAGCTGTCGCAGAACCCCCGGTTACTTTTCTTCCAGCTCAAACCAGAATTCCACCCCGTTGTCATAGTTCACAACGCCGAACTTCTGGTGCATTCCCTCCATAATAGCCTTGACAATTGACAAACCGATACCGCTTCCGCCGTATTCCCTGGTACGGGCTTTGTCCACTTTATAGAATTTTATCCAGATCTTATCAAGATCCTCCTCCGGAATGGGTCTGCCTGTGTTGAAGACGGAGAGGCGCACATGATTGTCTCTTCTTCTCATCTTCACCTCGATCTTCATATCCCCATCCACGTGATTCAGGGCATTGGACACATAGTTGGTCACCACTTCCTCCACCTTGAACTCATCGCCCCACACATATACAGGCTCATCCTGAGGGAAGGAAATCTGCGCGCCTTTCTGGTCTGCCAGAAGCTGCGCAGACTGCACGACGCCTCTCACAAGGTCCGTCAGATCAAAACGTTCCATGGCAGTCTGGTCATTGCCGAACTCCAGTTGGTTGAGAGACAGCAGCTTTTTCACCATATTGTTCATTTTGGCAGACTCGTCCATAATGACATCACAGTAAAATTCCCTGCTCTCCGCATCGTCATTGATACACTCCTTCAGGCCCTCCGCATAGCCCTGGATCAGAGCGATGGGCGTCTTCAGCTCATGGGATACATTGGAGAGAAATTCCTTACGCATCTCATCAATCTGTTTCTTCTGCTCAATGTCCTCCTGCAGCTCATTGTTGGCGGTCTTTAACTCGGATATGGTATGTTCCAGCTCCTCGGACATCTTATTAAAATTCTGCCCCAGAGTGCCGATCTCATCCTCCCCGCCGCCTTCATATCTGGCCTCAAAATCAAGATTGCTCATACGCCTGGAGATTTCCGTCAGTTCCAAAAGAGGCTTTGTGATCCGCTTGCTCATAAACCAGATGATCCCGCTGCTTATCATAATCACGAGAAGCCCGATATAGACGTAAAACATATTGGAGATTTCCACACTGTCCCGGATACTCGCCATGGGCATACGAATCAGAAACGCGCAGTTTCGGTTTTCCATCACGCCCCACATATCCAGATACACCACATTTTCCTTATCATCTGTGTTCTGCTCCAGCGTATAGGAATCATTTGCCGAGATGACTTCCCTGTTTTCCGGCATCATGCCCCAGATATATCCAAAGAGAAGCCTGGTTGCCAGCAGATCCGGATTCCGGCCGTCATTGGCTATGATGGTCCAGTCCTGAGAGCTCACGTCCACGAGTACCCAGGATATATTCTTTTCAATACAGAGCCCCTGCAGATGCGTCCTGCCCTCCGGGTCATTGAAGGCCTGCTCATTCAATGCTTTATAGACCGTTTCCAGCGAGTCCGCTTTTCTGGAAATGTAATATTTCTCCAAGAACAGCCGGTTTACTGCCGTTATGGACAAAAGAGACAAAAGCGTGATCCCGATAAAAGAAACTGCCAGACGCACCTTAATTGATTTTCTCATGTCTTATACCTCAAACTTATATCCCATGCCCCAGATGGTCTTGATGTATTCACCCTTGTCCCCCAGTTTACTGCGAAGTTTCTTTACATGGGTATCAATGGTGCGGGCATCGCCAAAATAATCGTAATTCCATACAGAATTCAGAATCTTCTCCCTGGAAAGCGCAATTCCCTGGTTTTCCAGGAAATAGGTCAGCAGCTCAAATTCCTTATAACTCAGCTCCATGGGCTGCCCGTCAATGGTTGCAATATGGGATGCCTTATTCACCTCAATACCGCCTGCTGACAGAACATCACTGCTTCCGCAGATATTTGCTCTTCTCAGGATAGCCTCCACCCTGGCAACCAATATCTTCGGACTGAAAGGCTTTGCAATATACTCATCCACGCCCAGCTCAAATCCCAGAAGCTCGTCCCTCTCATCTCCCCTGGCTGTCAGCATAATAATGGGCACCTTTGACTCCCTGCGTATTTCTCTGCATACCTCCCAGCCATCCATCTTCGGCATCATGACATCCAGGATCAAAAGGGCAATGTCCTTTGTGGCATAAAATATATCCAGTGCCTCCTCACCGTTGCCGGCCTCCAGCACCTCAAAATCTTTCTTAACCAGGAAATCGCGCACCAGCTTGCGCATCCTGCTCTCATCATCCACTACCAGTATTTTGCATTTTTCCATATCCGTTCCCTCTCTATTCCTACAGACTATTTCTGTCTGTTTTTTATGTACCTGTTTGACTCGTACTACCGGCAGAAACCGTAATATCCCTGCCATTTCAGTTAAATATAGCAGAAAAATTTGTTGAATTTGTGAACAAATGCTTTTATACAAACTGATCGATATCTATTTCATCCTGCTGTCTGATCTCCTGGAGAACCCACCGCTCATTCCGGTAAATAAATTTCCAGTATTCATAAAAGCTCTCTTTTTTCGTGTTGCCGCGCACACAGATTTTTGTGTTCCTGTTAATATAGTACCCCACCATGCTGCCGTGAATCAGATACCAGATACAGTCATTCTCCTCTCCCAGTTCGTCATAGGCACCTACCGGCACTGCGCTCAGAAGCTTTACATGCTTCTGTACCACTTCTTCCTCCCTCACTTCCATCCACTGAATCTTCATATTAAAATCTTCCAGCAGTTCCTCACTGAGATAGGCAGCCGCATAACCGGCGTCCATCCGTCTCCAGCACTCCTGTATTTGATAATAAGCCTCCTCCACCTGACGCTGTACTTCCCGGTAATCCCAGTTTCCTCCGATTTTTTCATATTGGCGCATAAGATTTCTGCTTTTTGCAGCAGCTTTTTTGGCTTTTATTGTAAACGCGATTGCTCCGCCGCAGGTAACGACAATAGCATTCACCCCGAAAAGAATATTCCCCGTCAGATTGCTGCGGGATGAGGAGCGGCCGCTGTGGTAACTGCCTCCCCCGGAACTTCCGCTGTGTCCGCCGCCTCCGCCCGAACTTCCGCCGCCGGCCCGTCCCCAGACAGGCACAGCCAGAGCAGTCAGAAGTATTCCAAGAAGTAAACAGCTGTGCCAGAACTTCCTATACTTTCTTTTCTTATTTGATAACTTCATCATCTCTTCTGTCTGCAGGGAAACTGTCTCCCATGGGCCCTCCCCCTGCTTTCCCCTTGTGATTCATTTAAATTCAGTCTATCCCAGACAGATTTATCTGTCAAGCCTGCTGCTTCCCTCCTATCCACAAAACAATTTTTTTACGCTTTTCCCTTGACAAAACCATAAAAAGACGCTATTCTATAGTATACTTCCACAGTGAAGTCCAGTTATGGGCTTGTACTGGTTTCGACGGGGGTTTTGAAGTTGGGGAAGCCATCCGCAGACTCCGGGACTGCGCAACAACCTGGAACTTAAATATAAACGCAGACAATAATAATTTAGCGTTAGCTGCCTAATTGCAGCTTGTCGGCCCCGGGTCACCTGCTGCCCGGGAATCCGGCATCGACTTTGCAGGGCCCTTTACTTTCAAAGCTTTGAGAAAGTAAAAGATTCATGAAGCTACTAAGTACATCAGCCTGTCATCCGGCGGTTGTATGAGGGAATGTTAAAAGAATGACTGTGATGGGAGATGCCTCAAGGGATAGACTTTCGGACGCGGGTTCGATTCCCGCCAGGTCCACTTAATAGTGCCATCCGAATCCGGAGTGTTCGGATATTGACTTATCAGCTCCACTTTTATTTTACCCGGAATGCCTGGTTTTACCGGCATCCGGGTCTTTTTTTATTTCCAGGACACTCTGCATTTTCATTCCCTTTGTACATTCAGTGTAACGAAGGTCTTTTTTTGCATTATAATGTCGAACTTTCCTTTCTCTATACGAATCTCCTTTATAATATTATAGAACATATGAGGAGGGTAAATAATCATGCATACAAAAGATAAAATCATAAGGCAATTTGGCATTACTTCAAAATATAAAGGATACCGCTATCTGCTGGACGCAATTCACATTGCTGCCGAGAATTACGATGAATGTCTCAAGGTGACAAAGGATGTCTATCCTGTCATTGCTCATAAGTATGGGGTTACCAAAGTCAGTGTAGAACGTGACATAAGAACTGTGATCGAGAAGTGCTGGGACAACAATAAAACATATCTGCAGGAGCTGTCCGGCTACAAGCTTTCCAGATGCCCCTCAAACAGCGAATTTATAGATATTATCGCCTACACTGTATACCGGAATCAATAGACTGCCTCGGATGGCAGTCTGCTGTTTCCATTATTTACCAGTTTATCTGTCAGACTTACGGTTTTATAATGGAGGCAGGGGTGATTTGATTGGAAAACTCTGATAAAAAGGCAGACAAAGCATTTGAAGCGTGGATCGCCGAAACAGTCAGACGCGAAGCTGTTCCTAAAGAGACGCAGAGCGAACAGGAGCTGTTTGACAAGATATCCGCTGAAGCAAAACGCCGCGGACTTTTCCATGAATGATTACGGCTCTGCCGTGAACAGTAACATAGGGCTGTCCGCATAGGGCAGCTCTTTTTCATTCTGTTTGCATTCCCTTTTGGAACGTAATATAATAAAATCTGATCAGGCAGTTATAAAAGCCTGTACTAAAGAACAAAAACAAAAGGAGACAAAAATGGCACTGATCTTAATTGCTGAGGATGAAAAAGGTATGCAGGATATCCTGACAGACTATATGCGCCACGGAGGACACACCTGTATAACGGCAGATGACGGCATAGACGCTGTGACGATCCTGAAAAATAATCCTGTGGATCTGGCTGTCCTGGATATTATGATGCCCCATCTGGACGGCTTTTCCGTATGCCGGATCGCCAGGGAAATGTGCAGTATCCCTATTATATTTCTCACGGCAAAAGACAGCGAGACAGACAAATTAAAAGGCTATGAATACGGCGCCGACGATTATATCACGAAGCCCTTCAGTCCCAAAATACTGCTCGCCAAAATCAATGCCCTCCTGCGCCGCGCTGCGTCTGTCCATCCGCAGGATATCCTAAGCGCCGGAGACATAGTGCTGCAGCTCTCCTCCCATACAGTTACCGTCAGCGGCACGGAAACTGTACTGACCCATAAAGAATTTGAACTGCTGCGCCTTTTCATGCTGAACAAAAACCAGGTCTTTTCCCGGGAACAGCTCCTCAACCGTATCTGGGGATATGATTTTGAAGGGAATACAAGAACTGTGGATACCCACATCAAAACTCTGCGCCAAAAGCTCGGCAGCGAAGGAGAGCATATTGTAACCCTCATCCGTTCCGGTTATAAGTTTGAGGTATGACTATGAAAAAAATACTATCTGCATTTCAACTGACCACGATCCGTAAAAAAACACTTTTGCTCTCAAAACTCATGGGTGGAAGCATTGTCTTATTCTATCTGCTCACTTCGGAGCTGCCTGCAGACAGCAGTCTTTCTTTTCTCATATGGTTCTGCCTTATGGCAGCCGTTATCATCTGTGTGGATATTCTGCTGGGGCGCCTCATCTCCACCCCCTTAAACGAAATCAACCGGGAGGCAGAGCGGATGGCACATCTGGACTTCACAGCACGCTGCCGCATAAACTCCAACGACGAATTCGGCAGACTCTCTCAAAGCCTGAATACCATGTCCGCCAATCTGCAGGACGCACTGCAAAAGCTGGAGCAGGCAAATATCCAGCTTGAAAAAGATGTGCAGAAAGAGCGTCTTCTGCAGGCTCAGAGAAAAGAGCTGACCGATAACCTGTCACACCAGATGAAAACACCCCTTGGACTCATACGCGCTTATACGGAAGGCTTAAAGGATGAGGTGGATGAGACAAAAAAACAGCAGTATCTGGATGCCATACTATCTGCCGAAGACCGAATCAGCCATATGCTGGTATCCCTGCTGGATCTGTCCGCACTGGAGTCCGGTTCCGCGGAACTTTCTGATGAAACCTTTGATTTTATTGAAATGGCAGAGACGTGTGCCGGACGCCTGCTCCTCGGCACCCCGGGCGGAAATTACCATTTCACTTACCGGCTTCCTGATACTCCTGTTCTGATTCGGGCAGATTCAAAACGCATGGAACAGGTGCTGGACAATCTCATTGAAAATGCGAGAAAAAATGTCCGGGAAGGCGGTGAAATCCGCCTCACTATAAGCTGTTTTGAAAAGGAGGTGTCCTTTTCCCTGTTCAATCAGTGCGCCCCCATTCCGGAGCCGGAACTTCCAAAAATCTGGTCCAAGTTCTACCGCGGACAGAATACTGCCGGCAGCGGTTCCGGACTGGGGCTGGCGATTGTAGCCCAGGTGCTCTCAGCATACCGGGTTTCCTATGGCGTCCGTAATCATAAGAACGGAGTGGAATTCTATTTTTCTTTCCCTATTATCACATGATTCCCGGACAACGATTCCCCTTTTGCAGCGGACAGTTATTTCACATGAACTTCACAGCAGTCCCACACTGACTTCACCTTCCCTGTATAGACTATCTTATACAAGGGAGGTGATTTTATGTTCTTTGGTCTTGCATGGTATTGGTGGCTCATAATCGCTGTGATTTTTGCACTTTCCATACCTCTGAAAGTGAAATTTATGAGATGGTGGAACAAACGCAGAGTGGAAAAAAGAAAGTTCGATAACGACAAATGGGGGGATGAATCATGATTGATGTTAAGAATCTTCGTTTTTCTTATAAAAAGGGCCATGAAACGCTGCGCGGTCTGACGTTTGCTGTGGATGACGGAGAAATTTTCGGTTTTTTGGGGCCCAACGGTTCAGGCAAATCCACAACACAGAAAATACTGACAGGGATTCTTGGCGGTTATTGCGGCGAAGCACTCCTTTTTGGGCAGAAACCGGATGCACATCCCATGGATTTCCGAAGTCAGATCGGTGTGCTCTTTGAATTTCCTTACCTGTATACAAATCTGAGTGCTCTTGACAATCTGAATTATTTTGCTTCTTTCTATCCCGCCGGAAGACGCAGAAATGCTGCAGAACTTTTGGAAATGCTGGAATTTAAAAAGGATTTTCTGCGAAAGCCGGTATCTTCCTATTCAAAAGGCATGAGGCAGCGGGTCAGCATGGCAAGAGCGCTGATACACAATCCCAGGCTGCTGTTTCTGGATGAGCCGACCAGCGGGCTTGATCCATCCGGAGCTGTGCTGTTTCGGAAAATCATTGAGGAGGAACGCCGAAAAGGAACTACCGTCTTTCTTACCACCCATAATATGCTGGATGCCGACCTGCTTTGCGACAGGGTCGCATTTATAGCGGACGGGGAGATCAATGCACTGGATACGCCGCAAAAGCTGAAAGAACAAAAGAACAGCAATATGGCAGAGGTCACTTATCTCTATGAAAATAAGCGCTGTACTGTCAGCGTGGAGCTGTCCCGCCTATCCCGGGTTTTCCCTTTCCCACATGATAAAATCATCAGTATCCATACAAAGGAACCCACTTTGGAAGATATCTTTATCCAATATACAGGGAAGGGGCTGATTTCATGAGATATGTTGTATTTTCTCTTCTCAAAAAAGATTTCCGCCTGATGCTGGCATCAAAATTTTTCCTGCTGGCACTTGGATCCCTTATTCTCTATTCCTGTTATATTAACCTGGTCTATGTCCGTTTGGACCAGGAAATCTACCCTGTATACCTCTATGACCCCATGGGGGTTCAGAGCACTGCCTCCTCTGCAGCTATAAGATCAGAGAGTGCAGAGCAAATGCATCAGGCCTGTTCAGACGGTTATTCTGTAGGGATTGACGCCTCCGGCCGTGTTCCCCGCATCTACATGGTCTCCTCCGGTATCAGGCGCACCGACAACAGCAGGGCAGCCTATGCGGTATCCCTGCTTTTCCCAGATTCTGAAACGAAAACTGTAGTCATAGGCACCAATACAAAGGAAATGAAAAACAGGCGGGAGATCACCTGTGAATTTCTCTTCTTTGAACTGTCTGCAGTGGGATTTCTCGGACTGGCTTCCACCCTGTTTAAAGAAAAGCAGATGGGTGTCATCCGGGTGCACAGTACGCTGCCGGTCAGTCAGACTTACATAGTGCTCTCCAAACTGGTGCTCTTTCTCGCGGCAGATTTGATCTTCGCGGCATTACTGACTTTAGTTAATCTTGGTGTTTCACAGGGACTATCCGTACTGCCTGCTGTTATGATCCAGGCAGGTATTCTGTCCGTTGTCATGGCACTTACAGGTTTTTTCTGCGCCGTATGCCTGCAGGGTTTCCGGCAGTTTTCCCTTCTGTATCTAATACTTGCCGTATTTGTCACAACACCGGTTTTTCTTGCGGGGCAGACCGGTATATCCTGGAAATGGATCAGATACCATCCTATGTATCACTTGTTTATGGCTCTGAAAAACGCATATTTCGGCATGAAACCTGCAGGTAACATATATTATGCAGTCTGTGCAGCAGCGGTTCTGTCACTGTTTATGCTGATCTGCCGGACTCTGAAACATGAAATGGCAAAGGAGGGGTAACATGACAGGAATAACCTTTCAGTTAAAAAATGTCCGCCGCGATAAAATGTGTATCCTGACCTTTCTGCTTCCCATCCTTGCAGGACTGGCTGTCAACCTGCTGTCAGGTATAAACTTATCCTCAGTCAGTGAGACAGGTTTCGCCGCAGTCAAAGACAGCCTCACCTCTGACGCTGTCCATTGGCTCCGCAGCATGGGGCGTTTGGAAATGTATGAAAACAGACAGTCTATGGAAACTGCAGTCAACCAGCCAGCCTCACAGTTGATCGGTGTGATCCAAAACGGAGACAGCCTCACTGCCGTTCTCTCCGGAGATGAACTGGAAGTAAATACCGTAATCGGAAATACCCTTCCTAAGATGTATGAGGAGCGGGCAGCACTTTCCTCCTACGAGATAGATATTGTGCCGGGAGGCAGCAGTGACAGCTTAAAACCGCTGCTGACAGCCATCACCATGGCAACTGCTCTGTTCATGGGATGTACATTCAACGCTATGAATATGATCAATGAAAAGGAAGAGGGAATCGGATTTGTGAATGAAGTGATGCCTATGACTAAGATGGGCTATATGCTGCAGAAACTCTCTCTGGGATATATAGGTGCCGTTCTGTCCGCCGCGCTTACTGCCTTTATCTGCATACGCATATCCCCGGATATGATAATCCCGCTGCTTCTGGTCATTTTATTGTCTGCTTTTCTTGCCGCTCTTGCGGGATTGTTCATCGGACATTTTTCAGACGGGCTAATGTCCGGGATTGTCTGTATTAAAATGGTTATGATACTGTTCCTTGCACCCCCGGTGCTGTTCTATCTGGTCATTCCGGAAGACAGTTTCCTGCATACCATAACATATCTGCTTCCCTCAAGCGCTGCTTTTTATGGCATCCTGGACCTTATAAACGGATACTGCGGACATATGCAGGAATACATCCTTGTACTTCTGCTGCACAGTATCATCTGGCTGGCTGCGTATCTTCTTATGTGCCGCCAAAGAAAGTCATAGCATACATCTGATCACTGCTTTACAGCGGCCGGAATCCTATCCCGGCCGCAGCTTTTCTTACCTGGTGATATCCTTCTTCAGTTTATCCACGATTTCCTGAATGCATCCATCCTCAAAGGGGGAGCTCAGTCCGGCTTTCCGCAGAAGATTTTCAAAATAATCCGAAGCAGACAGTCTGCAGAGCTGCAGATAGCTTTTCCACGCTTCCTCATAATTCTCCTGCATCTTATTTTTGAACTCAAAGGCACAGAGCTGTGCAATCACATAGTCAATATAATAGAGAGGGAAGCTGTAAATGTGATGCTGCCGCTGCCAGTAACCGCCCTCTGCAAAGAACTGCAGACTGCCATAATCCAAATGCGGTTTATAGGTCTTCTCCAGCTCTTTCCAAACGGCTTTTCTCTCCTTTGGCGTCATATCCGGATCATCATAGACCCTGTGCTGGAACTCATCCACCATACAGCCGTAGGGAATGAATAATACCGCATCTTCCAGATGCATCTCCCGGTATGCCTCAGCCTTGACTCCGGCAAAAAACAGAGGATACCAGGGCTCCGTGAAAAACTCCATTGACATGGAATGGATTTCTGCAGTCTCCATACCGATATCAGCATGCTCCCGAATAGGGTCCTCTGATGCCAGATACCCCTGAAAAGCATGCCCGCACTCGTGTGTAATGACATTCACATCATCACTGGTTCCGTTAAAATTGGCAAAAATAAACGGAGATTTATAATCCGGTATATATGTCATATATCCGCCCACTGCCTTTGTCTTTCTACCGAACACATCCAGAAGCTCGTTCTCCATCATGAAGTCAAAAAATTCCCTTGTCTCTTTTGAAAGCTCTCCGTACATTTTCTGTCCGGCTTCCAGAATCTCTTCCGGTGTCCCAAACGGCTGGGGATTTCCATCCTTTCCATAGACCTGTTCATCTGAAAAATACATCTTATCCAGACCCAGGCGCTCTCTTCTGTTCTCATACAGACTCTCCGCAAATGGCACAAAGACCTCTTTTACCTGCCGTCTCAGATTTTCCACCTGTTCTCTCTGGTAGCTGTTCCGCTGCATACGCAGATACCCCAGCTCTGTATAACTCTCAAAGCCCAGCTCTTTTGCCTGGCGTGTCCTGTTCTTTACCAGCTTGTCGTACAGCTCATCCAGTTTATCCGCAATACCCATGAAGAATGCATTCTGCTTTTCATATGCCCGTCTTCGGACTTCCGGGTCTTTATGCTTGAGATAAGGACCTAAAAGAGACAGATTTAATATTTCCCCATCCCAGTCTATTTTGGCACTGGCCAGGAGTTTTTCATATTCTGTCACCAGCGCGTTTTCCTCCTGCATGATCGGTATCACGGATTCATTTACGCAGCGGAAGGAAAGCTCCATATTTTTAAATGCTACAGGCCCGATGATCTGCTCCAGCTCTTCCCTGAACCGGGAATGATACAGCAGTTTCAAATACTCCACAGACAGGTTGCTGTAAGCAGGCACCTGCTCATCGTAGTAAGCCTTTTCTTCTTCATAAAACGCATCTGTGGTATCCATGCTGTGCCGGATGGATGCCAGGGTGACCTGTGTGGAAACCCGGTCAGAGAGGGCATAATACTTTTTGTGGATCTCAAACTGTTCCTGTGCACTTTCTGCCATTTCAAAAGCCTTCATCAGTCCCAGCAGTTCCTCTTTTACTTTTCCAAAGTCAATTCTCTCATACGGCATATCACAAAATTTCATGTTGGTTTCCTCGCTTTTCACTGAATTTATTCCCGCGCTTTTTTATAAGTTTTTTACTTTAAATTCCCGCTCAGCTTCTCTTTTCTGATCCTTCTTGGCAATGTCCTGCCTCTTGTCATACAGCTTCTTGCCTTTCGCGATGCCGATTTCCACTTTCACAAGGCTGCCTTTGAAGTAAACCTTAAGCGGTACCAGGGTATAACCCTTCTCTGCTATTTTTCCTGCGATCTTACGGATCTCATACTGGTGCAGGAGAAGCTTTCTGGTTCTCAGAGGATCTTTATTGAAGATATTCCCTTTCTCATAAGGGCTGATATGCATGCCGTAGACAAAGACCTCGCCTCTGTCAATCTGAATAAAGGACTCCTTAATGCTGCATTTTCCCATGCGCATGGACTTTACCTCAGTGCCTGCAAGCTCGATACCCGCCTCATAGGTATCTTCTATAAAATAATCATGATAGGCTTTTTTATTGTTTGCGATCAGACGAATCCCTGATTCTTTTCCCATAATTTTAATCCTTTCCTCTCACCATTTCTTCACTTTCCCCGATCACAGGTGAAAAATCCACTGCTTTTGTGACAATATCCGCATTTTCAACCCGCACCTTTACTTTCTGTCCCATGATATATTGTCTTTTTGTCGTTTCGCCGGTCAGGCTGTAATGCTCCCTGTCGAAGATATAGTAGTCATCGGTCAGTGTATTGACATGCACCAGCCCTTCCACTGTATTTGACAGTTCCACGTAAAAGCCCCATTCCATAACGCCGGATATGGTGCCCTCAAAGATTTCGCCCAGATGAGATTCCATGTATTCTGCTTTCTTCATCTTCACAGTTTCCCGCTCCACTTCCTCTGCTCTGCGCTCCAAGGTGCTGGACTGATTGGCAACCGCGTCCAGGAGATCCCCATAATGTTTTTTCTTATCCTGGGTCATTCTTCCATGGATGGTCTCCTTGATGATCCTGTGTATCTGCAGATCCGGGTATCTCCTGATCGGAGAGGTAAAATGGCAGTAATATCTGGCTGCCAGTCCAAAGTGCCCGCTGCAGTCAGTGGTGTATTTTGCCTGCTTCATGGAGCGCAGAAGCAGTCTGGAAAAGAAAGGTTCACAATCCATTCCCTCGATTTCATCCAGAATCCGCTGCACTTCTTTTGGATGGATCTCCTGCTTTGCCTTTTTCACTTTGATCCCCGTTCCGCGTATCATGGAAAGCACTGCCTCCATCTTCTCCGGGTCCGGATTATCGTGCGTTCTGTACACAAAGGGAATCTCCCTGAAATAATACTCCTCCGCAACCGTCTCATTCGCCAGCAGCATAAAATCTTCGATAATTTCTGTTGCCACATTCTGTTCATAGGGATATATCTCTGTAGGCCTGCCGTTTTCATCCAGCTTTATCTTGCTTTCCGGGAAATCAAAGTCAATAGCTCCCCGTTTTCCTCTTTTCTTTCTCAATATCCCTGATAATTCCTGCATAAGGAAAAACATGGGGGCCAGTTCCGCGTATTCCCCGGTAACCTCCTCATCCTCGTGGAGCAGGATTTTTTTCACATTCGTATATGTCATCCTTCTGTCCACATGAATGACAGTCTCTGCGATCTTATGCCCAATCACATTTCCCTTCTTATCAATATCCATGAGACAACTGAGTGCCAGGCGGTCTTCCCCTGCATTCAGGGAACAGATGCCATTGGACAGCTTCTTGGGGAGCATGGGAATGACACGGTCAACCAGGTAGACACTGGTTCCTCTTTTCAGTGCCTCTCTGTCAAGGGCACTGTTGTATTGTACATAATTGCTCACATCGGCAATATGCACGCCCAGATGATAGAACTCTCCCTCTTTCGTAATAGACACCGCATCATCCAGATCCTTTGCATCTTCCCCGTCAATGGTGACCATGGTCCAATCCCTCAAATCCATGCGTCCGTAATAGTCACCCTCATTGAGGGTTTCCCTGATTCTTTCCGCCTGGTTCAGCACCTTTTCCGGAAACTCCATGGGCAGGTCATAGCTTCTGGCCACAGACATGACATCCACGCCCTTTTCACCCAGATGGCCCAGAATCTCCTTCACCTTTCCCTCCGGGTTTCTGCTTCTGCTGCCGTAACTGCGGATAGCCGCCACTACTTTATCACCGCTGACAGCACCCATGGAGTGTTCCATGGGGATAAAAATATCTTTTGAAAATTTTCTGTTGTCAGGAACCAGGAAGCCAAAGCTGTCACTCTTCTCATATGTGCCGACAACCTCTTTCATTCCGTGTTCCAGTACCTTGACCACTGCGCCTTCCCTGCGCCTTCCGTCTCTTTCCTCTCTCAGGATTCTTACCTGTACGGTATCCTTGTGGAGCGCATCACCGGTGTGTTCCTCGGGGATAAAAATATCCTCGTCTTCACCTTCCACCTCCACAAAGCCGAATCCCTTGGCATTGCCCACAAAGGTTCCTGTCAGATAAAATTCACGTTTTGCTTTGTTTTTCTTCTCATATTCACGGGAAGGTTCCTTTTCCTTCTTCCCGCTCTCTTTTCTCACCGCCTCGTAGCGGCCCCGCTTGTTGATGCTTATTTTTCCTTCCTCCAGCAGCATGTCCAGAGTCTTATGAAGCTCCTCTCTTTTTCCTGCCGGAATCTGTAAGAGCACTGCAAGTTCCTTCGCCCGCATAGGCGTATACTCCTTGCAGCACATGATCTCATACAGCATCTTTTTGCGTTTCTTAACCTGCGCATTTTTTTTCAAATATTTACTCCTAACTAAAGGCGTCTTTCGCCTATAAAAATATGACACCCTTGCGTGACTGCAAGAGTGCCATCTCTTAAAATTTCAGATTCAAAACCAGTGCCAGAACAAAGAATAAAATTCCCATGATCTTAGTGGCTTTAACCAGTGCCCCTTCCATAGAACGGCCCTTGTTTTTACCCCAATAGGTATCAGCCATACCAGCAATTGTGCCAAGTCCCTGAGATTTTCCTTCCTGCATCAGAATAATAACGGTCAACCCAATACAATCAATAACGAATAAAATCGTAAGTACAATTCTCAAAATTTCCATGATTACACCTCCTAATCGTCAAACAAAATTAGTGTATCACAGTATTTCCGAGATTTCAACTGTTTTTAGCGATTTTAGCCTGTTTCTGGAAATATTATAGTTACTGTTCACTGCGTGCCCAGTATCACGCTTCGCGATGCACAGATATGGAACATTCTGCTCTGTATCGCGCCGGATGTCTCGGGATTTTATCTCTCAAATGGTGTCTCATAACAAGCCTGCGCGCCAAGAGAATCCTCAATCCTTAAAAGTCTGTTATATTTTGCTGTACGCTCTGAACGGCAGGGAGCACCTGTTTTGATCTGTCCCGCATTCACTGCAACAGCCAGATCCGCAATAAAAGTATCCTCACTCTCACCGGAGCGGTGGGATATCACTGCCCGATATCCTGCTTTCTGGGCCATTTCCACAGCATCCATAGCCTCTGTCAGAGTGCCAATCTGGTTTACTTTCACCAATATGGCATTTCCCGCGTTTAACTTAATACCGCATTTGAGTCGTTTTACGTTCGTGACAAACAGGTCATCTCCCACAAGCTGCACCTTTTCACCAAGCTCCTGCGTCATGAGCTGCCATCCGTCCCAGTCATCCTCGTGTAAGCCGTCCTCTATCGAGACAATCGGAAATTTATCCAGCAGCTCCTGGTAATATTCTACCATTTCCCTGGAATTTCTCTGTACTTCACTGCCGTTCATCTGGGATTCCCCTGGAAAGTAATAACAGTCTTTTTCCTGGTCATACAGTTCGCTTGCCGCAGCATCCATAGCATAGCAGATCTGTTCCCCCGGTGCATAACCGCACTTTTCCACAGCCTGATTCAGGATTTCAAATACTTCCCCGGCACTGCTCAGATTTGGCGCAAAGCCGCCCTCGTCCCCTACTCCTGTGGATAACTCTTTGTCCTTCAGTATCTTTTTCAGAGCCTGATAGATTTCTGTACACATGCGCAGACCTTCATGGAAGCTCTCTGTTCCCACCGGCATGATCATAAATTCCTGGAAGTCTACCGTGTTGTCCGCATGTTTTCCTCCGTTTAATATATTCATCATGGGAACCGGCATTCTCTTTGCGTGACATCCTCCGAGGTACTGATAAAGAGGAAGCTTCAGGGCTTTGGCAGCCGCTCTCGCCACAGCCAGCGACACACCCAGCACCGCATTGGCACCTATATGCTCCTTGTTGTCGGTTCCGTCTGCTTCCAGAAGGAGATTGTCAATATGACTCTGCCTCAGCGCGTTTTCTCCAAGCACAGCGTCTGCCAGCTTCACATTGACATTGTTCACAGCCTTCTGTACACCAAGGCCTCTATACCTTTTTTCTCCGTCTCTCAGCTCAACTGCCTCAAATCTTCCCGTAGATGCGCCGGAGGGTACGATCGCCCTTCCTGTCACCCCGTCTTTTCCCACTATTCCTTCACCGACTGTCACTTCCACTTCCACAGTCGGATTTCCTCTGGAGTCTAATACTTCTCTGGCGTATACCTTTCGTATTGGTAAATAACGATACATGGCATTACCTCCTGCAATTTCTTCATACAAAACTAGTATTGTCTGGCTCCGGTAAAAATATGCCTTGACAAATTATTTTACGCTGTCAGGATTTATTCTGTGTTTCAAAAATTTTCCAGACGTTTGCAGGGTCCGTCACATCCTTCTCCGTAAGATCCGTAGTCTGAATGGCAAAAGCCTTCAGATCAATATCCGTTGCTGCCTCCTCCATGGCAGTTCCATCCGGCATTTTTTCGCCCTCGATCACATTGGCAAAAGTTACGGAACTGAAAAGCTCCGGTGTTGTGATTCCTTTTGCCAGCGCGGTGCAGGCAGACTCTGTGCCGTATACATATTTGTACTCATGGGCTACCACCACATTACTCTCATTTTTAATGTCTGCCGCATTTCCCATCCTTGTCCAACCGCTGTTGACGGTCCAGGAATAAAGTTCCGTAAGTGCCTTTGGATTCCTGCTGCCGTCCTGGTTTGCAGTAATGACATCTGCCACCGGCACCTGTACTGTGACAAAGACAAAAGCGTCATTTATCCCCACATTGGTCACCTTAGGATCTTTGATCAGCTTTTTATTGGGCGTGATATCCTGCTTTTCTTTCTCAGGCACAGCGTCCCACTTCGGTTCTGTCAGGGTAATATCCACTTTACCGATGGTTAAATGGTTTTTCACCTGTTCCCTGTCCGTAAAGTACGCCGCCGCACTTCCGGCCAAAAGTATGGCTGCCAGTGCCAGACATAAAAGAAATGCTTGTTTTTTACTCTTCCGTGTTATGTTTCTCATAATACGTTCCTCCTGAAATTTTCACTGTTTTTAATAAAATAAATAAAATCACACTGCCTGTTAAAAAAAATACGGCAAACTCTTCTGCGTTTTTCATAAACGCCTTTCCCACATACGGGACGCTAAACAAAACCTTACCTTTTATCTGGTGTACTCTCACCAAAGCCGCATCCGGCACCGGATTGGCATCCCCCTTTGTCACTATTCCCGCTTCTGTTCTTCGGACGATCCGGTGCAGGACCAGTTCTCCGTCATTTCTTTCAAAAGCCAGAATGTCCCCCTGCTGCAGGTGATCGGCATCCGCGCGGAGATTTACCCAGGATATACTTCCCGTTTGAATAGCCGGTTCCATTGATCCGCTGACAACAACAAATGGACGAATACCGAAAATACATAAGATTATGTTGGCTATCAAAAGCAGACAAAGTACCCAGTACAAGATTTCCCCTATGCGGTAACATGCTTTTTTCATTGTTTTCTCCATTTCCACACCGCATAGGCCGCAGCCGCAGATCCCAGACACAGAACCGCTGTCAAAAAGAGGGCTGTATCATCACCTGTCTTCGGGGAGCGTACTGTGGCTTTTTCTTTTGTCCAGTCTCCATCTCCCACAGCCTCCACGGTTACAACAATATCCAGGCTGTTCTCCGTGTAGTATTTTATGATATTTCCACTGCTGTCATATTTTGTATCCCACGCAGAAGGAATGGTAAAAGAACGGAAGATGTCTGTTTTCTCACCTTTTTTCAGTTTCTTCTCATAGTAATACCAGCCATCCTCCCGTCGTTTCCATTCTTTTGGCATTCCCTTTATCATATCCTCTGTGACGGGCAGCTTCACCTCCTTTCCCATGGTCACTTCAATCTTAGCCCGAATCTCACATTCATTCTGCAGATTGGTGACTCTGGGAATCTTTATAATCTCCTGTCCGGGCATAACTGCCTCCAGGTCCTTCCAGGGTACTTCCCGGCCGTTTCTATCCAGGGTGAATTCTTCGAGCCTGATATCCACCTTTCCCCTGGCCTTTTCCAGACCTTCGGCCTTTTCTGCCAGGACAGGGACCGGAAGACTCAATCCTACAAACAGGAGGCAGATGCACAACAGCGGATGATATCTCTTTCTTTTCATACATTCCCCTCCTCTTTCCCTGTTTTTTTATTCCTGTCAAAATGTTTCCATGCTTCCTGCCAGGCTTCTTTTAAAAACTGGCCCTGCTGGTAAGATTCCGCATAGACACTCAGGGAAAATCCCCGCTTTAACAATTCTTCCGGTGCATCCTCTGACACGGTGATCTGTCTCAGCAGTTCTGTTGTGATCTCTCCCATCTCCAGTGCGCTTTTGTAATAATAGTATCCATCCTCTGACTTTTCCCAGTTTTCTGAATCAATTCCCAGATGCAGATAGGGCAGGATTTCCTCATCATCCATAAGAAGCCTGCACCGTATAAAACAACTGGATTTGCCTTTGTTGGCAATCTGCACGCTTTTTGCTATGACCTCCCCGGGCTTTAACTCATCCGGGGGATGAAATTCCTCTGTGATCTCCAGATTGCTGTCACCCGGTCTGATTCGGTTGCTGCGCGCGTCCTGGTCACTGAAATAAGCACTCCCCACACCCACAGCCAGACCAGCTGCTGTCAGCAGAAGAATCAGCAGCAGCAGTGCCGCGGCTTCCTTCAGCCGTTCTTTTTTTCTGACTTCACTCATGTTCTTCCTTTTCCCTCTTCAAAATAATATTTTCACAGACAGACGTATCTGACCAGTCCTGCCATTCGTCTTTATGATTGATAAAGACTGCGCGGCCGGCATCGTTTTGGATCAGGTCAAATACCACGGTATCTTCCTTCCTGGTGCCTCCTGTTATTTCTGTAATATCTTCCAGTGAATACCGCATAACTTCCATCTCATATGCCGTGTAGGTACCGGCAGGTAATTCCGAAAATGTGACAGTTTTTCGGATCGTACCATCACTGTTTTTCTCCTGTTCCGTATACTCCCTGGTAAATTCGGCAGTTCTATGCAGAATATGTGTCTTTCCTTCCAGATCCACCCCCTTAACCTCAAACAGAAAAATGGGGTTGCCGTTGGCAAAATTGATCTCATCCGCACGGATCTCTTTTTCCAGAATGAGTTTTACTTTTCTCGGTGTATTCCTGGCCGCAACCTCCAGGGTCTTTCCCGCGGATTCCTTATTTATAGAAAACGCGATCTTCTCATCGGACAGTTCGTATCCCTCCGGCGCAGTCTGCTCAATGAAGAAGTAACTGTTCCATGGTAAATTTTTGACTGTGATACATCCCTTATCATCTGTAGTGTATTCTCCTACTTTTTTGTTTTTACTTGTATAGAGATAAAAAACCGCACCTTTTAAGGTCTTGTCAGACTCTGATGATAATTTCTTCAAAGTCACATTTCCCTTTTTCACAGGCTCCTCTGAGCGGACGCTTTTCCGGTATACGGTCTGATTCAAATCCGTGTTTGTAAAGGTAACCGTATATGTATTTTTATCCAGGTTATATCCTTTTGGCGCGGTAACCTCCCTAACTATATAAGTTCCTGTAGCAAGCGGTACGCTGGTGGCTTTCCCTGATGTATTTGTGGTCATTTTGTCCACCACGGTCCCTGCTTTATTTTTCACTTCATATACCGCACCGGAAAATTCCGCATTGCCCTGTGGTTTTGTTTCTTCGGTATCCTTGTCCGCTTTTTGAAGATCAATGTAGCAGCTTACCGCCTTTTTGGGAATCTGGGCTGTAACTGTCTTTTTATGTGCCGCGGAACCGCCGCCGCCCTCCAGCATGGTCACCATCTGATATTTGGAATTACTGCTTTTATATACCCATCCCGCCAGATACAGGGAATGGTTTCCTGAGATTGTTGCTGTGACCTTGGCCCCTTTTTCCTGCAGCAGCAGATATTGTGTTTTGGGAATCCAGATCCGGAATGCGGACGCATCGCCGCTGTCCTTCCAGATCACGGTGGCACCGTTGTCCGCCGTTCCCTTTTTGGATGTGATGTACTCGCTGCAGTCTGTGAGGCCGTCCGACAGGTTCTGGCTGATCCATTTTGTTGTGAAACCGGCCTTGCCGTTATAATCCTGAGCTGTCCAGGTCACACTGGAGTCAGACAATGCGTAGTCAAAATCTCTCCATCCGTCAGCAAACGGTGTGTAATAGGGGGGATGATTTGCATCATTTACCATCTTGTTGATGATGCTGTAGAATTGTTCTTTTTTAGATCCTTTGAGATGATTATAAAGTGTGTTCAGGGAGAATTCCCCGTTGACTATGTGGACAGCATACTGGGTAGCCAGTGCATCATATTTCCATCCGTATCCTGTCCTGTAATTTGGCCACAGGCTCTCTTGGCCCCAGTAGCGGCAGCCCCAGTACATAAGATAGGCAATAGACGGTGACACACGCCCTGCTCCATCCCAGGTAATCTGCCCCTCCGGCGCATTGTGCTGATACTGCACACAGTAAAGAAGGCGCCACTTTCCCCGCATATCCTGGTTGTCAGAATCGCTGGAGTCCACATACTTGATCGAGACATTATACGGATCGTCCAGGCTTAAAAGGCCGGGGTCAATGGAACCTAAGGATTCCTGCCATCCCACCTGTATGGTACTGGTGGCCGCACTCCTCAGGTACATATCCGAGATTCTGGAATACTGTCCCGGTATCTGTTCCTCCAACAGCGGCCCGGATGTATCCTGTTCCGGCTGCACCTCCTGTTCTGGCTGTTCCTCCTGCCCTGGCTGTTCCTCTTGTTCCGGCTGCGCCTCCTGTTCTGGCTGATTACCCTGTTCCGGCTGTGCCTCCTGCCCCGACTGTTCCTCTTGTTCCGGCTGTTTTTCCTGCTCTGGCTGATTACCCTGTTCCGGCTGCTTTTCCGGGTTTTCCTTTTTGTCCTTTTCACCGGGCGTGCTGACATCCTCCGGCTGCTTCTGCGCAGAAGCAGAACCTGCAGGCTCTTCCAAACCGTCCGTCTTTTTCTGCCTGCCGAACTCTTTTGCACCTCCTTCAGCCATTAGACTGATCTCGGTTTCCTCACAGCTATCCTGCCCGTTTTTCTGTTTATATCCGGGTTCCAGGTCAGAATTTTCCTGCTCTTGTCTCTTTTGTACATATCCTTTGCCGGATATATACTGTGTTTTCGGGTGACCGGCAGCTTTGTATATTCCCCGTGCCTCCACACCTGGATCACAGGACATTTCTTTCTGTACTGCGGATGTACTACAGGCAGGCTTTTCCCCTCGCCCTGTCTCCAGACCGGAAATCTGGCCTGTTCCCGGCATCTGGCCGGATTCCATGTCTTCTTCATAGCCTGATGAGCTCTGATATTCTGTCTTTTCTCCTGTACATCCGTGTAATCCCACTTTCTTGCTGTGATCATTTTCTGCAACCTCCTTCTGAACTGCAGTTTTTTCTGCTCCTATGGACTTCTGTCCATATTCCTGTCCTCCTGACAATTTGGACGGAGGGCCTTTTCCCCCCGCTGCTGTCCCCACAGCCAAACCGTGCGCATCCGTATGCAGCATATCCCTGCCGTTTCCGGCAGAAATCGCCTGTGCACAGACAGCACAGGAAAAAAGGACTGTAAGAAGCCCTGCTGCCAGAACCTTCTTCCATTTTTTCATAAAAACAATGCCCCTTTCCGCTTCAGGGCGCAAAATTCCCCTATAAGGATCTTTTTACCCCTTCTGCTTTTACTTTACATTTGGAAACTTCGGCCGAACGGCCTTTTCAGATTTTCGGAATCGCTCCGAGATTTGATTTGTAGATAAATCATAGCATACGAAATTCATGAAAACAAGACGGAAACTTTCACAAATTCCCGTCTTGTTTTACCCTGCATTTTTGTTGAAATATTATTACCTGTCCCCGTTGAACTCCTTCACAGCCTCAATCATGGCAGCTATATTTTCAATTGGGGTATTGGCCTGTATGTTATGTATGGTATTAAACACATAGCCGCCGTCCTTTGAAAAGATCTCCAGTCTTTCCAGAACCTGTCTGCGCACTTCCTCCGGCCTGCCAAAGGGCAGTACCTGCTGTGTATCCACACCGCCGCCCCAGAATACAATGTCTTTGCCGTATGTATCTTTCAGTGTCTTAGGGTCCATTCCCTCTGCAGAACACTGCACCGGATTGATGGCGTCGAACCCGCCTTCGATCATATACGGAAGAATGGGGAAAATACCCCCGCAGCAGTGTTTCAGTGTCTTCCACGTTGTGTGCTCATGCACCCAGTCATTCATCTTTTTATAATACGGCATATACAGGTCGCGGAACACTTCCGGGCTCATAAAAGGGCCTCTCTGGGTTCCGAAATCCGTACCGCAGATAAAGAGAATATCAATATCCGAACCAAATGCATCCCAGTATTTCTTAAAACTCTCTATGGCAATATCTGTTCCCTTCTCAAAAACCTCTTCCACGTAATCCGGATAGAGAAGGGGCGCCATATACCATTCCTGAATGCTTCTGATTCCCCTGGGATTCTTCAGATTTGGTCCCGGTATATTATTGGCATCCCCAAGGCCAAAATAGCCTGGGCCTACCTGTATGGCCCTCTGTGAACCTTTCACCTGAGCCAGCACTTTTTTGTGGTAGGCGATCTGTTCATCTGTCACATGGGTATAATCCTCCACGTTGTCATCCGGATTAGCCTCGTCCTCATCAAATTCCGGCGTGCGCGTAAGATTATCAAAGTAAAATCCATTGGCGGGCATGTGGCCGGACGGGGGCAGGGAATCATCTCCCTCCGGATAGACGAAATATCCGCCTTTTCCGTCATCCTTTACCACCGCATTGGAGGGAATCAGCACAGTCTCTCCCCGGTATCTCCACTCTTTCCAGTCTGTATTGATATGTCCGTAAGTGTCCCCATAGTTATAAAGCTGCTGTACATCACATCCCAGGCAGTCTGCCAGATCCGGCTCCACAAAGGCTGTCATGGTGGACATGTCATTGATCTTCGGCGGACGGTACTCCAGCCCGTAATATGCCCGCAGATCCTTCAGCACAATGGCATTGATCATGGAACAGCACATTCCCCCAAAATCCACCGGCACTTTATCCGGCTGCCTGTGTTCAAACGCCGCGCGAACTCTCTCTCTTGATGTCATCCTTACCTCTCCTTTCCCGTACTTCAAAAAGTACGTCCCAACATGCGCAGTTTACCCATAATTAACAAATCGTGCGCATACAAAATAGTTTTCTCCCATGTCTCTGTAATTCCGTCTTGCTTGTTTCTAATTCATAATATATACTATTCTTATAGTTTTTTCACTACTCAATCATGCTCATTAATATACATTTTGTGCTGTCAGGAGGCTGCTTATGATATTGGAAAAAATACACGAGGAAGGCATGATACCGGGGGAACGGGGAATCATGAGCAAAAAAGGGATATACTTTCATTCCCCCTCCCCCTTTGCGAAGGAGCATCTCTTCTGCGTATACTGGGGAGCTGAATATCTCTGTGCACCGCCCTACCAGGTCAGCCGAAAGGGTCTGCACTCTTACCTTTTTTTCTGCATTTTGTCAGGGGAACTGCATTTTACATACAGGGATCACTCTTTCACAGCAGCTACCGGGGATATTGTTCTTTTAGACTGTATGTATCCTCACCACTATTACACACCCAAACAGGTAAGGTTCCAGTTTTTTCACTTTGACGGCAACATCACCTCTGACTACTGTGAATATCTCTACCAAAAAGACGGAGCACTGTTCCGTAATAAATCCGAGGCCGCGTTAACTTTCCAACAGCTTTTGGATCAGCTCCGTCTTCCCCAGCCTGATGACCACCGTCTTTCCGCCCTGGTCCACACCCTGTTCGGTTCTCTGGCTGCCAAAATCCGAAAACCATTAAGCCCCTCCATTCAAAAAGCCTGCCTCTATCTGGAAACCCATTTCCAGGAGCCAGTGACCGTGGAGGACGCTGCCCGCCAGACAGCTCTGAGCAAATACCACTTTTCACGGGTATTCAAGGCCGAAACCGGCTCCTCTCCCCATGAGTACCTGTCCACCCTCCGACTCCGGCGGGCCAGGGAGCTTGTTATGGAGACCACACGCTCCATAGACGCCATCGCCGTGGAATGCGGTTTTTCCAGCACCTCCCACTTTATCCGCGCCTTTAAAAAAGACCTGGATTTCACTCCTGCTGTTTACCGCAAATTCTTCGACCCCTCCGGCTTTCAGAAATCCCCCTGATCTACGTACATCCTGTCCGGAAGACTGTTCCGGTACAGCAAAAAGAGCGCTGTTCCCTCCCGGTTCCTATAACCGTTTTGGGAAACAGCGCCCTTTCTCATTCAGGCATACTGAATCATTTATTTCCTGATCAGCAGAGATTTTCCAGTCATTTCTTTCGGCTGTTCCATCCCCATCATCTCAATCAGTGTAGGTGCAATATCTGCCAGGCATCCGCCTTCTCTCAGACCATAGCAGGGGTCTGCATTGACAAGAATGAACGGCACCGGATTCGTTGTGTGGGCCGTAAAGGTTTCCCCTGTCACATAATCTTTCAACTGCTCTGCATTTCCGTGGTCCGCACAGATGAACATCTGGCCTCCCACTTCCTTCACAGCGTCCACGGCTCTGCCTACGCACTCATCCACGGCTTCCACTGCTTTGATCGCTGCCTCTTCCACTCCTGTATGGCCTACCATATCAGGGTTGGCAAAGTTGATGATGATAACATCATATTTGTCGGAGCGAATGGCCTCTGTCAGCTTGTCGCAGACTTCATAAGCGCTCATCTCCGGTTTCAGGTCATAAGTAGCAACCTTGGGTGATTTCACCAGGATTCTGTCTTCGCCCTCATTAGGCTCTTCCACACCACCGTTAAAGAAGAAGGTCACATGCGCATACTTCTCTGTCTCTGCGATACGTGCCTGTTTCATGCCATGGGCAGCCAGGAATTCACCGAATGTATTGCTGATGGCTACCTTATGGAAAGCCACGTCTTTGTTCGGGATAGTCGGGTCATACTCTGTGAAGCATACATAGGTCAGATCCAGTCTCTTCTCTCTTGCGAAACCTGTAAACTCCTCATCACAGAAGGCTCTCGTGATCTCACGCGCCCTGTCAGGACGGAAATTAAAGAAGATGACAGAATCTTTGTCCCTGATGATTCCTACCGGCTGGCCGTCTTTTACAATGGCTGTAGGCTCTACAAATTCGTCAGTCTTCTCTGCCGCATAGGAGTCCTTGACAGCGCATACAGGGCACTCTGCCTGCTTGCCCTCTCCCTTAGTCATAACATTGTAGGCTCTCTCCACACGATCCCAGCGGTTGTCACGGTCCATAGCATAGTAACGTCCCATAACGGATGCCACCTGGCCAACACCCAGCTCTTTCATCTTGTCATTGAGCTCTTTGATATATTCTTTTCCTGCTGTGGTCGGAGTGTCACGTCCGTCCAGGAAGCAGTGTACAAATACTTTGGAAAGACCTTCTCTCTTAGCCAGCTCCAGAATACCATACACATGGGTATTATGGCTGTGCACACCACCGTCAGAAAGAAGTCCGAATAAATGCAGTGCTGAGCCGTTCTCTTTGGCATTGCGTACTGCCTTCAGCAGTGCTTCGTTCCGGAAGAAATCCCCGTCTTCAATCTCTTTTGTGATTCTCGTCAGCTCCTGGTAGACAATACGTCCTGCACCCATGTTCAGGTGACCCACCTCAGAGTTGCCCATCTGTCCTTCCGGAAGGCCCACGGCCATTCCGCTTGCATTGCCTTTTACAAAGGGGCACTGGGATTTTAACTGGTCCATAACAGGAGTCTTCGCCTCGCATACAGCGTTTGCCTCACAATTATCATTCAGGCCATATCCATCGAGAATCATTAATACGGTTGGTTTTTTACTCATATTTTCTCTCCTTTATATGTCAAATTCCATTTCTGCATCTCATACCTTTTTCATTTTAACAGAAATCCAGAATTTTTCAATCCTAATTGCAAGATTTGGACGGATTTTGTTAAAAAAATGACAGGGCAGGAAGATTTGAATTTATAATACTTTTGACAAAAAGTCCCTTAATCTCTGGTTTTTCGGATTTTCAAAAAATTCCTTTGGTTTGTTTTCCTCCTGGATCTTCCCCTCATCGATGAAGATCACCCTGGAAGCCACCTCTTTGGCAAATCCCATTTCATGAGTCACCACGACCATAGTCATTCCCGACTGTGCCAGTTCCTTCATAAGCTCCAGAACCTCCCCGACCATTTCAGGATCAAGGGCTGATGTAGGCTCGTCAAACAGCATAACATCAGGATTCATTGCCAGAGCTCTTGCGATGGCGATCCTCTGCTTCTGACCTCCGGAGAGCATTTCCGGATATGTGTCAGCCTTCTCCGGCAGCCCAACTCTGGCAAGCAGCTCGTCCGCTTTCTTTGACGCCTCACTCTGTGACATGAGTTTCAGCTTCACAGGCGCAAGCATGATATTTTCCTTCACAGTCATGTTAGGGAAAAGATTAAACTGCTGAAACACCATACCGATTTTCTGGCGATGGCGGTTAATATCCACCTTGGGATCTGTAATATCCGTACCTTCAAAGAGAATCCTTCCCCCTGTAGGCACTTCCAGCAGATTCAGGGAGCGGAGAAAAGTGGATTTACCGGATCCGGAAGGTCCAATGACCGCAACCACTTCACCCTGGCGGATATCCGTGGTTATGCCGTCCAGCACTTTATTATCTCCGAAGGCTTTCTCAAGCCCCTGCACTTCCAGTAAAATGTTGTTATCGCTCATTGGTCCTCAACTTCCTTTCCAGCTTATTCATACATGCTGTTAAAATCATAACCAGTATCAAATAAATCAGCGCTGCTGCCAGCAGAGGCAGGAATGCGTTGTAGGTACGGCTCTGGATCAGCATAGCGCCCTTTGTCAAATCCATCATTCCGATGTAGCCCACAATGGAAGTCTCTTTTAAAAGCACGATCATCTCGTTGACCAGTGCCGGAAGTACATTCTTAAATGCCTGCGGCATGACAATGGACTTCATGGTCTGGGAATAATTAAGTCCCAGAGAACGCCCTGCTTCAAACTGTCCCTGATCCACTGACATAATACCGGAACGGACGATCTCCGCCACATAGGCGCCTGAGTTGATACCAAAAGCCAGGCCGCCCACCAGCACAGGGTCCAGAGAAAGGCTGCCGAAAATAACGAAGTTCATGATCAGCAGCTGGATCATGGTTGGTGTTCCGCGAATCACGGTCAGATAAATCTTAAATACGGCGTTTAAAACACCGAAGGAACCGTTTTTATCATGGCTGGAACGCACAATGGCCACCGCAAATCCGATGATGATACCGATGATCACTGCCAGAAGTGTGATGAGCAGAGTATTTTTCAAACCTTCCAGCAGCCACATATACCGGTCATCCTTGATAAAGTTGTTATAAAGCTGTTGTGAAATCCCTAATACACACATTTTTCCACCTGTCTTACTTTCTCCCGCAAGTAAAGCTGCCGGCAGGATTGTCAGCAGCTTTTCTTTTCATGGGTCATCTTTCAACTTATTTCTTTACTATGATTACCTGGCTTGCGTTTGCATACGTGTCTGTAAAATCAACGCTCTCCAGACGTTCTTCGTTTACTGTCATGCCGGCTGCACCGAAGTCTGCCTTTCCGGACTGTACTGCAGGAAGGATGGCGTCAAACTCCATATCGGACACTTCCAGCTCATAACCCAGCTTATCACAGATTGCCTGCGCGATATCCACATCGATACCTACGATAGCCTCACCGTCATGATACTCCCACGGCTCAAACTCCGCGTTGGTAGCCATCACAAGCTTTCCTTTGGAACGATCCGCATCTGCCGGTGATTCATAAGGATTTTTACCCGCCTCATCACCGATATAATTGTTTACGATATCGGAAAGAACACCTTCCTCCTCCAGCTCGCCCAGAGCTTTATTAAATGCATCTTTCAGCTCTGTGTTGCCTTTTTTCATGCTGATGGCATACTGCTCGTCTTCAAACTGGTTCTCAATCATTTTCAGGTCATCATTCAGCTCAACGAACTTCTTGGCCGGCTCTGTATCGATCACCACACAGTCGATCTGGCCTTTTTTCAGCGCCTGGATTGCCTGAGCGCCTTTGTTATAACGCTTTACCTCTTTTGCGCCGATTGACGCCTCTGATACTGTGGTATCACCTGTTGTTCCAAGCTGAACGCCGATAACGGCATCCTTTAAATCCTCTTTTGACTCAATCTTCTTTGTGCTGCTGCCGCATCCTGCCAAAGACAGTACCATGGCAGCAACTAAAGCTGCTGCTGCTAATTTTTTCATTTTTCTCTCTCCTTACGCATTCATTTTTATGCATTTTTAATGTATATTATGTATTTTTATTCAACTGATTAGCATTATATCAGCTTTGCAGGCAAATTTCAACAGAAAAACTGCAAAAACAAGATACACATTCACACCTTCCCGCGCCGCAGTGATGCTGTTACGCACACAGAGAGCACCAAATATTTCCGGATATAGCTGCGGCCGAAGCTTCCGCTCCGGCCGTCTTTCGTCAGTACACCACAATCGGTGTATTCACCTCAATATTATTATAGATCATCTGCACCGCATCTATGGGTGTATTGACACATCCGTGAGAACCATTGGACAGATAGATATCGCCTCCAAAAGCATCTCTCTTTACAAGGTCATGGATTCCCACGCCTCCGTTAAATGGCAGCCAATAGTTAACCGGCTCTTCATAGTCAATACTTCCGTCCGGTTTTTTGCCCACCAGAGTGAAAGGACTCTTTTTATCTTTCAGATTCCAGACACCCCCTGCCGGTGTTGCATGTCCTGTGTTGGGATTGCCGGTCACGACCGGGGTATCCACAATAAGACTGCCGTTTTTATAGAACCACATATGCTGCTGGGAAATGGATATCTCCACATAAGTACCGTCAATCTCATTGCCATCATGCTTCTGCGCCTTGTACAGCCAGGTCACTTCCAAGGTTGTGCTTTCCCCTGCATTGAGAGTATTCATCAGAGACTCTGTAGTCTTATCCTGCCATAACTGCCAGCCATAGTCGCCTCCGGTAAGATGGACCGTACTTCCGCCTGTAGTAACAAAGTCCCTTGCTTTGCCCTTTGTGTTGTATACTGCGGAAAGATCGATAATATACTGCTTCACAGTAGGTTCATCAAAATAATAATTGCCTGCATCGTCTTTCTTCAGCCAGGATTTCAAAAGGTCCCTTGTGATGGTTTCCTGTCCATGCCCAAAGTCCAAAACGATCTGCATGGTGGTCAATGCATTCAGTTTATCTCTTTCCTGGGTCAGCCCCGGGTCATCCTGCCGCACTGCCGGTGCCTGATAACAGCCTGACTCTTCTAAGGAGACTTCTCCTTTTCGTCCGTTAACGGCATCCTTGATGGCTTTTACTGTCTTTTCCTGATCCAGCGTATTACCTTCCACCTCAGGAACGATCTGATATGCTTCCCCTGTATCCTCCAGATAAGCATCCTGCGGCGCTGTCATATTCTCCGGCTTGAGACAGGCCAGGCTGCTGATGACCGTGTCAAGACTTGCCTCATCATAAGAATTATCCAGACTCACCTCATAATTCTTGTCTTTTGTCAGGCTGAAAATCCACAGCCAGGCGTTCTGGTCCTCCATAAGCTTTTCCAGTTCACCGTCGTCCTTATAAGTCAGCTTAATATCTGCCGCCTGGATCACATCCTGCTTATCCTCTTTCTCTTTGATCGTCAGAGAATATGTCTCCGCCTCTTTTTTAATGATCTCCTTGATGTAGTCCACAGATTTTTCACTGCAGTCATATCCGTTGATGGTAGTGCCGCTGTAGAACTTGTCCTGGTAATAATAGCCCACAGCACAATAGATACCCACCACTGCCAAAAGCAGCACGATCAGAAGCGCCAGCAGTATCCTTTTGACGACCTTGCTTTTTCCCTTATTCTTTTTTTCTGTTTTCTTTTTTTCATTCGTTTTTTTACTCATTTTCACACCCTTAATTATTAGACGCATTTCTCCCCTAAAAAGTTTCACATGAATTATTTTAACGCAAAATACGACAAAAAGGAAGAGGTTTCAGGCACACACTTGAAATTTTAGGAAATTTTCATTATGATGTTAATAAAACGAAACAGTTTTGGAAGAGATTTGAAATGTTTGGAGGAAAATCGCTGATGAACCAGCCTGACGAATATAAAAATTGTTCACTCTGCCCAAGGAACTGCCATGCAGACCGTCATTTGCGTAAAGGTTACTGTCAATGTACCGACAGGCTGACGGCCGCAAGAGCTGCCCTGCACCATTGGGAAGAGCCATGTATCAGCGGCACCAACGGCAGCGGCACTGTATTTTTTACGGGCTGTACGCTCCGCTGCTGTTTCTGCCAGAATTATTCCGTAAGCAGTGAAGGCTTTGGAAAGGAGATCACAGAGGAGAGGCTGTCCGAAATCTTCCTGGAACTGCAGGATGCCGGTGCCCACAATATCAATCTGGTGACAGCCACCCAGTACCTGCCTTCCGTCCTGCCTGCCCTTGACAGGGTAAAGGACCGCCTGCATATTCCCGTTGTGTACAACTGCGGAGGATATGAAAAACCGGAAACCCTGGCACGCCTCAGGGATTATGTGGATATTTATCTGCCGGATCTAAAATATTATGATTCCGCGCTCTCCATGCGCTACTCCATGGCCCCCGATTATTTTTCCGCCGCGTCCAATGCCATACCATATATGATAGAGCAGACAGGTGCTCCCAGATTTGACGATAACGGACTTTTGAAAAGCGGTGTCATCATCCGCCATATGGTCCTCCCCGGCTGTCGAAAAGATTCCATTCGGCTGCTGCACTGGATCAAGGAAAATCTTCCGGACAACCACTATCTCATCAGCCTGCTGAGCCAGTTTACCCCATTCTATAAAAGCAGCGGGTATCCTGAGATCAACCGCAGGATCACAACTTATGAATACGAGAGCGTACTGGAGGAGGCTGTCCGTCTTGGGCTCACAGACGGATATATGCAGGAAAAAAGCAGTGCCAAAGAGGAATACACCCCGCCCTTTAATCTGGAGGGGATATAGACAGCGTCAAAAAAGCCTTCCCCGTGTTTACCGTGGAAGGCTTTCTTTCTGCTGTTACATATTATTTGTAGTTCACAATCTGTCCGAATTCCGGTTTCAGGGAAGCGCCGCCTACTAAGCCGCCGTCAATATCGTTCTGAGCGAACAGTTCCGGAGCTGTCTTGGCATTTACGGATCCGCCGTACTGGATGCGGATAGCTTCTGCAGTCGCCTCGTCATATACTTCAGCGATGCATGCACGGATACCTGCACAAACTTCCTGTGCCTGCTCTGTGGTAGCTGTCTTACCTGTTCCGATAGCCCAGATCGGCTCGTAAGCGATCACTGCTGTCTTAGCCTGGTCTGCTGTTACGCCCTGGAATCCAACTTTCACCTGCTGACGGATGAAGTCCATGGTCACGCCCTGCTCTCTCTGCTCCAGAGTCTCGCCGCAGCACATGATCGGAGTGATTCCATGCTCAAATGCTTTCAGCATTTTTTTATTTACAGTCTCGCTTGTCTCTGCGAAGTATTCTCTTCTCTCAGAGTGGCCTAAAACAACATATTTTACACCGGCATCTGTGAGCATGCCCGGAGCGATCTCACCTGTGTAGGCACCTTTCTCCTCATAGTACATATTCTCAGCGCCAACCTGGATGTTTGTGCCTTTGCAGGCTTCTACAACCGGAAGGATATCAATTGCCGGTACACAGAATACTACGTCAACTTCCTCGTTTGCTACCAGAGGTTTTAATGTGTTTACTAATTCAACAGCTTCGCTGGGAGTCATATTCATCTTCCAGTTACCAGCAACAATTTTTCTTCTTGCCATGACTTTATTTCCTTCTTTCACTTATTCTTTATCTGCAACTGTCCAGTGTTTTCACAGTTACTTTTATTTATCATTAGCTGCTGCCACGCCCGGCAGTTCTTTGCCCTCTAAGAATTCCAGGGAAGCGCCGCCTCCTGTGGAAATGTGGGTCATCTTGTCACCATATCCCAGGATATTGACAGCCGCTGCAGAATCACCGCCGCCGATGATGGTGGTAGCGTCTGTTTCAGCCAGTGCTTTTGCAACTGCTTCTGTACCATGAGCAAAATTCGGCATCTCGAAACATCCCATCGGTCCGTTCCACACAACAGTCTTAGCATCTTTTACAGCGTCACAGAAGATTTTCTCTGTCTCAGGTCCAATATCCATGCCTTCCCAGCCGTCCGGGATCTCGCCGCGTTTTGCAACCTGGATGTTGCAGTCATTGGAGAAATCATCACCAATACGGTTGTCCACCGGCAGTAAAAGTTTCACGCCTTTTTCCTCTGCCTTTTTCATCATATCCAGTGCATACTGCAGATAATCGTCTTCACAGAGAGACACGCCAATGTGTCCGCCCAGAGCTTTTGAGAATGTGTAGGACATTCCGCCGCCGATGATCAGAGTATCTACTTTATCAAGCAGATTGTCGATCACAGAAATCTTACTGGAAACTTTAGCGCCGCCCAGAATTGCAACAAACGGTCTGTTTGGGTTGTCCACGGCATTTCCCAGGAAGTCGATCTCTTTCTGCATCAGATATCCGACAACCGCAGTATCTACAAACTGTGTCACACCGACATTGGAGCAGTGTGCTCTGTGGGCAGTACCAAATGCGTCATTTACAAATACATCGCACAGAGATGCCAGCTCTTTGCTGAATGCTTCTCCGTTCTTTGTCTCTTCTGCACGGTAACGTGTATTTTCCAGTAAAACAACATCTCCGTCTTTCATTGCCTGGACAGCAGCTTTTGCATTCGGTCCGACTACTTCCGGGTCTGCTGCAAATTTTACTTCCTGGCCCAGTAATTCTGACATTCTCTTGGCAACAGGAGCCAGAGATAACTCCGGTTTTGCTTCTCCCTTAGGTTTGCCCAGATGAGAGCACAGAATTACTTTTCCACCGTCAGCAATCAGCTTCTTGATAGTGGGAAGGGCTGCCACCAGACGGTTTTCATCTGTGATCTTACCTTCCTGAAGGGGAACGTTGAAATCACAACGGACTAAAACTTTTTTTCCTTTTACGTTGATGTCATCAACTGATTTCTTGTTGAGCATTGGATGATGCCTCCTTTAATATTTGTTCTTGTTAAATAACAGAATGGACAAAAGGAGCCCGGTCCAAAATAGACCGGACCCCTTAATGAGTCTTTATTTGTAATATTATTTCTCTAATAATTTTCCGAAGTATTTGATTGTTCTTACCATCTGGCTTGTGTAAGAATTCTCATTGTCATACCAGGAAATAACCTGAACCTCAGTTGTGCCATTGTCTAACGGCAGAACCATTGTCTGGGTTGCATCAAACAGAGAACCGTATTTCATACCGATGATATCGCTGGATACGATTTCGTCTGTGTTGTATCCGAAGGACTCTGTAGCCTGCTCTTTCATGATTGCGTTAACCTGATCTACAGTTACAGTTCCGTCAACAACTGCTGTCAGAATTGTAGTAGAACCTGTAGGGGTCGGAACACGCTGAGCAGATCCGATCAGTTTGCCGTTCAGTTCCGGAATAACCAGACCGATTGCCTTTGCAGCACCTGTGCTGTTCGGAACGATATTAACTGCAGCTGCACGAGATCTTCTTAAATCGCCTTTTCTCTGCGGTCCGTCCAGTGTCATCTGATCGCCTGTGTAAGCATGGATTGTGCACATGATACCGGATTTGATCGGAGCCAGGTCGTTTAATGCTTTTGCCATCGGAGCCAGGCAGTTTGTTGTACAGGAAGCTGCGGAGATGATGTTGTCATCTTTTGTCAGTGTCTCATGGTTTACATTGTAAACGATGGTCGGAAGGTCATTTCCAGCCGGAGCGGAGATAACAACTTTCTTAGCACCTGCTTTGATATGAGCTTCTGCTTTTGCTTTGGATGTATAGAAACCTGTACATTCCAGAACAACATCTACACCGATTTCTCCCCAAGGAAGTTCTTCAGCGTTAGCTTTTGCGTAGATTTTGATTTCTTTGCCATCAACTGTGATGGAATCTTCACCTGCTGTTACTGTATCGCCAAGTGCATATCTTCCCTGTGTAGAGTCATATTTCAGTAAGTGAGCTAACATTGTCGGAGATGTTAAGTCATTGATTGCTACAACTTCAAATCCTTCTGCTCCAAACATCTGTCTGAAAGCCAGACGTCCAATACGTCCAAATCCATTGATTGCTACTTTTACTGCCATGTTATTCATTCCTCCTAAAAGTGTTTGTATTCCGTGAGGTTTCTATTAAGATTGTTAAAGAAACATCAACCTATTTGATATTGTACCTAATCTGAGACAAAAATTCAAGCATAAAATGAAAAATCGTACCAGTTTTACATTCTCTTTATGTACAATTCCCTCTCTTTCCTATATAATTAGGGCAGCAAATGAAAAGGAGATGTCATCTATGTACGCAGATTATCACATGCACACATCATTTTCCAGCGACAGCGAAGCTCCTATGGAGCACATGATCCTCGGTGCCATTCACAGAAATGTGCCCCGGGTCTGCTTTACAGAGCATATGGATTTCGATTTTCCCACAGGAGAATTTGATTTTCTTGTGGATATGCCGGCTTACCGGGAAAAACTTCTGGAACTCAGAAAAAAGTATGAAGATAAAATAGAGATAAATTTCGGTATCGAGCTTGGACTCCAGCCCCATCTGACCGGGAAACTGCCGTCCTTCGCAGCCGGTTACCCCTTTGATTTTGTCATCGGCTCCGTGCATGTTGCGGACGGATGTGACCCCTATGACAGGATATTTTTTGAAAACCGCAGCGAGGAGGAGGCATACCGCAGCTATTTTACCTGCCTTTTGGAAAACTTAAAAGTCTTCTCCTGTTTCGATGTATGCGGTCACATTGACTATGTGGTTCGCTACGGCCCCAACCGCAACCTGTATTATACCTATGAAAAATACAGAGATATCCTGGACGAAATTCTCCGCGTTCTGGTGCAGAAGGGCATCGGACTGGAATGCAACACCGCGGGGTTCAAATACGGTCTCGGGCATCCCAATCCCACGGAAAAGATATTGAGCCGCTACCGGGAACTGGGAGGCGAAATCCTCACCCTTGGCTCTGACGCTCATGCGCCGGAACACATTGCCTATGACTTTGAGCGCGCAGGGGCATTGTTAAAGGAATGTGGTTTTCATTATTATACGGTTTTCAGGAACAGAAAACCGGAATTTCTTCCATTGTAATTGTAAGAGAAATTCCGGAATCTTACAGCCAGATCACCTGGCTGCCATATACGATCTTAGGAATGACGGTGCGGTAAATGCTGTCCAATTCCTCCCTGCAGCGTATCTGTATCTCCTCTTTTTCGGCTGCAGCGGAGGACTTTCCTAAAATTCTGTATTCCACCCCAAAGAGGCGGCAGGTGTTCCGGGAATCAAAAAATCCATTCTTTTCGTAAAAGCGGATTCTTCTTCTGCGGACCTGCAGTTCCTCTTCCCGGGCTGCAAAGGATGGGTCTTCGGTCTCTGCCATGATGATATACCCCTCGTTCTCCCGTACGGCTTCTTTATCGCTGTACATGTCTCTTTTATCTAAAATAGACTGAAGTGCCAGAAGACATGCACTCCCATACCCTCTGCCTCTCACAGACGGCAGCACTGCCAGATAATCGATCAGGTATGCCCTCCCGGAGGGTGCCTTTATCAAAAACGCATATCCTGCCAGTGCATTCCCGTCATAGAACCCATACCCATCCCCTCTGCCGCTCTCTGTCAGCGCCAGAATACTTTTCAGAGGTTTGAGTTCTGACCTTGGAAAATCTTTCTTCATGTAGGTTTTATATATGTACCGAATGCTTTCATTATCCAGTCTCTCTGCTCTCACATTCATCTAATCCTTACCTCCCGGTTAAAACCCAATATTTCGGCCGCGTGCTCTGCATACGATCTGTACCGGCCCAAAGAAAAAACTGCCCGGAAAACAGCTTCATGCAAAAACTGTCTCCCGGGCAATTTTATACTCCAAAAAAGTCATAAAATAATGCCGCCTCCGGCTACATATTCTCCGTCATAAAAGACAACTGCCTGTCCCGGAGTGATGGCCCTCTGGGGTTCATCGAAGATTACCCGAATCTTGTCTTCCTCTTCTCTGTGTATGACAGCAGAAGCACCTCTGTGGTTATACCGGATTTTAGCCATAACATGCATGTCCTCTTTCAGGTCAGGAATGGACATAAAGTTAATCCGGTTACAGATCAGTTCTCTTTGGAACAGGTCCTCATTTTCTCCGATCACCACCTCGTTGCTTTCAGGACGAATCTCTGTCACAAAGACAGGATGTCCCATTGCCAGGCCCAGGCCTTTTCTCTGACCAATGGTATAATGGGTGATTCCTTTATGGCGCCCGATCACCGTACCGTCTGCCAGCACGTAGCTGCCCTCTTCTATCTTATGCTCTGTATTCTCCTCGATAAATCCGGCATAGTCCTTGTCCGGCACAAAGCAGATTTCCTGGCTGTCCTTCTTCTTCGCCACGGGAAGGCCAATCTGTTCCGCTATTTTTCTGATCTCATCCTTCTCATAGAATCCAACAGGCATAAGCGTATGTGAAAGCTGGAACTGGGTAAGATTATAAAGGGCATAGGTCTGGTCTTTTCCTGTGGCATCCGACATTTTCAGAGAATACCTGCCGCTGTCTGTCTGCACGATCTTGGCGTAATGGCCTGTGGCAATGTAATCCGCACCGATCTCCATGCTCCTTTTTAGAAGGGATTCCCATTTTACATAACGGTTGCAGGCAATACAGGGGTTGGGTGTGCGGCCTTTTAGATATTCCTGAATGAAATAGTCAATGACATTTTCTCTGAACTCATGTTTGAAGTTCATGACGTAGTAGGGAATCTCCAGCATGTTCGCCACTCTTCTGGCATCGTCCACTGCGCTCAGGCCGCAGCAGCCGCCGTTCTCCTCCTGTGCGGCATTGTCCTCATCCTGCCAGATCTGCATGGTGACTCCAATGACATCATATCCCTGTTCCTTCAGCAGATAGGCCGCCACTGAGGAGTCCACACCGCCGGACATCCCCACAACTACCTTCTTTTTTTCCATTAATACTCTTCCTCTTCTTCCCCTTCAGAAATATCGCTTTTTGGCTTATCCAGACCCTCGATCTTAATTCCGTGCTTTTCCGCATAATCCCAGAGTGCTGCATGGATTGCTTCCTCAGCAAGCAGGGAGCAGTGTACTTTTACCGGGGGAAGGCCGTCAAGAGCCTCCATAACCGCTTTATTTGTCACCTGCAGGGCCTCCTGAATGGTTTTGCCCTTCACAAGCTCTGTAGCCATACTGCTGGTTGCCACTGCGGCGCCGCAGCCGAAGGTTTTGAATTTACAGTCCCGGATGATTCCGTCCTCATCAATATCCAGATACATTCTCATAATGTCTCCGCATTTTGCATTGCCTACGGTTCCGACACCGCTGGCGCCTTCAATCTCTCCTACATTTCTCGGGTTCTGAAAATGGTCCATTACTTTTTCGCTGTACATAATTTATTTTCCTCCATAATTTGTCTTTTTTGATCTTACGCTCTGTTCTGTTTCTGTTTTTTTATGAAATCTTCATATAACGGGGAGAGTTCACGCAGACGGTTTACAATCTCCTTGATCTGGTCCAGTGTGTAGTCCAGATCTTCTTTTGTTGTCTCCTCGCTGATGGTCATTCTGAGGGAACCATGGGCAATCTCATGAGGCAGACCGATGGCCAGCAGTACATGGGACGGGTCCAGGGATCCGGAGGTACATGCAGAACCGCTTGACGCCGCGATTCCCTTCATATCCAGCATAATGAGCAGGGACTCACCCTCAATGAACTGGAAGCTCACATTAATGTTGTTCGGCAGACGTCTTTTGGCGTCACCGTTGAGGCGGACATAGGGAATCTCATTTAAGATTCTGCCGATAAAGTAATCCCTCAGCTCTATCTCTTTCTTCGTACGCTCCTCCATGGTTCTGGCTGCTCGCTCTGCTGCCACACCGTATCCCACAATGGCCGGCACGTTCTCTGTACCTGCTCTTCTCTTTCTCTCCTGAGCACCGCCGTGTACAAAACTGCGGATCTTTACGCCTTTGCGGATATATAAGAAACCAATGCCCTTTGGTCCGTTGATCTTATGTCCGCTGGAGCTTAACATATCAATGTTCATCTCATCCACATGAATCGGGACCTGTCCGAATGCCTGTACCGCATCTGTGTGGAATAATATATTGTGTTCTTTGGCGATCATTCCGATCTCTTTGATGGGCTGGACAGCGCCGATCTCATTGTTTGCAAACATAATGGAGATCAGGATCGTCTCCGGTGTGATGGCTTCTAAGAGATCATCCAGCTTTACGATACCATTCTCATCCACATCCAGATAGGTCACCCTTGCTCCGCGTTTTTCCAGATATTCGCAGGTGTGCAGAATAGCGTGATGCTCTATCTTCGTGGTGATGATATGGTTTCCTTTGCTTTTGTATGCTTCAAATGCCGCTTTCAAAGCCCAGTTATCCGCTTCACTGCCGCCTGCTGTAAAGTAAATTTCCTCTGACTTTGCGCCCAGCACCTCTGCGATCTGTTCTCTGGCTTTTGTGATCGCCTCTTTGCTTCTCTGTCCGATCTCATAGATGCTGGATGGATTTCCGTAGCTCTCTGTGAAGTACGGAAGCATGGCATCTACAACCTCCTGTGCTGTTTTTGTTGTTGCTGCATTATCCAGATATATTGTTGTCTTCATAATTCCTCTCTCCTAATTGTCACATTTTTGCACCTGAATCTGCCCCTTATCCCGCATCCTGCGGCTTTCCTCTACGAGCTGATCCAGCATGATGGAATCTACAGTTTCTTTTATACTATTATTGATACGCTGCCATACATAGCGGGTGACGCACAAATCCGCACCCTGGCAGCTATGTTCTCCTCCTCCATTACAGGTAACGGCATCCAGACTGCCCTCCAGCGCCCGAAGGACATCCCCTACGGATATCTCACCGGCAGGTCTGGCAAGCTTATATCCGCCCTGTGCACCGCGGACGCTCACTACCAACCCGGCACTCTTTAACTTGCGCACCAGCTGTTCCAGATAACTGTCAGAAATGTTCTGGCGTGTGGCAATGCTCTGTATGGAAACAGCCTCAGATTCGCTGTATAAAGCCAAATCGATCAAGGCTCTCAAGCCGTACCTTCCTTTGGTTGATAATTTCAAATCATCACCATCCTTTTCAAATTCCGACTGTTTTACTCGGATTTGATTGTAGAATATCATTCTTATCCTGTTCTGTCAAGATACTTTTTGGAATATATTGTGAAAAAGGCTATAAAAGTTACTATTGCTCTCTCTGCGAATAGTGACTATAAAGGACTTCTTATGGATAACAAACATATTTTGCTGAAAGGAACACTCATCCTGACCCTGGCTGGTTTCCTTACAAAAATCCTTGGGTTTCTCTATAGAATATTCCTGTCGCAGACAATTGGTGCACAGGGGATGGGTATCTACCAGCTTATCTTTCCCATCCACACCCTCTGTTTTGCACTGACAGTCGGAGGAATCCAGACCGCGATCTCCCGCTTCGTGGCTGCCCGGGTAGCTTTAAAGGATGAACAGGGCGCCCGTGATATTTTTCTCATCGCCACTTCCCTGTCCATGGCCATATCTTTTGCCGTCACCTTTTTGCTGTACCGACATGCCTCCTGGTTTGCCGTACATATCCTGCTGGAGGAACAGTGTACAGACCTGCTCCGTGTCTCCTCCCTGTCAATTCCCATGGGAACTTTTCATTCCTGTGCCTACGGCTACTATCTGGCCAGGAAGAAGACAGGAATCCCGGCCTGGTCGCAGCTTGTGGAGCAGACAGCGCGCATGAGCGCAACCTACCTTCTCTACCTGGTGTGGACCGGGGAAGGGCATCCGCTCACACCCATGCTGGCTGTTGTGGGGCTTTTCGCGGGGGAACTGGTCTCCATGCTGTTCTCTCTGTTGTTCATTCTGTGGGATTACAGAAAGTATCATTACCAAATCAGCAATATCCATGCGCCGGGTAAGGATTTAAAGGACATTGTGTCTTTGTCTCTGCCCCTTACAGGAAACCGGCTCTTTATCAATATCCTGCACAGTATGGAGTCTGTGCTGATCCCCGGGCATCTGCGGCTTTTCGGCATGGACAGCGCCTCCGCACTCTCCATCTACGGGGTGTTAAACGGTATGGCACTGCCGCTCATACTGTTTCCCTCCGCGATCACCAACGCTGTCTCAGCCATGCTTCTGCCCTCTGTGGCACAGGACCAGGCAGTGGGGAATTATAAGAATATACGGAGAAGCATTTTTACCACCACCCGCTACTGCCTGCTGCTGGGTTTCCTCTCCACCGCCTTTTTTTATTTTTCCGGTGATTTTCTGGGGCTGTTTTTATTCAAAAATGAGTTCGCAGGGACTTTTATCAAAACGCTTTCCTTTATCTGCCCCTGCCTGTATCTCTCCAGCACGCTGAGCGGAATCTTAAACGGTCTGGGGGAGACGGGAAAATACTTTGCCCAGAACCTGTTAGGCCTCTCCATCCGCCTGCTCTTTGTTTTTTTCGTGATTCCGCGTTTCGGTATTCTGGGGTATCTGTGGGGGCTTTTGATCAGTGAACTGGCAATCACGCTCCTCACTTTATTTTTCTTAAAAGATTACATGAAAACAGCACCGGGTGAATAAACCCGGTGCTTTTCGCATCCGGGAAAAGATCACCCCCACAGACTCCCGTACCATGCAGTTCTAATCTTTACCGCTTAGACGCTTTAAAGCAAAAAATTATCCAAAACTGTCGACAACCGGAAAGTTTTGTATTATAATAATCAACTAGAACGTGTTTGAAAATTGCTTTCGGCAAGATGTGCGGCGTACAGACTGCCGGAATAAATTTTCAAACACGCTCTGGAAAGTCAAACAAAGGAGATAATTATGAGTTTCAAATTCGTAAAACAGCTTCCCTCTCCGGATGAGATCAAAGCACAGGCACCCGTGTCCGAAGAGTTGAAACAGATAAAAGCTAAAAGAGACAAAATGATCAGCGATGTCATCACAGGTGCTTCCGACAAATTCCTTGTCATCATCGGCCCCTGTTCTGCAGACAATGAAGATTCTGTATGTGACTACACTAACCGCCTTGCAAAGCTTCAGGATAAAGTGGAAGACCGTCTGGTGCTGGTTCCGCGTATATACACCAACAAACCGCGTACTACAGGGGAGGGCTATAAGGGTATGCTCCACCAGCCGGACCCTGAGGCAAAGCCGGACGTACTGGCAGGCATTCTGGCCATCCGCCACATGCACATCCGTTCCCTGCAGGAGACAGGGCTCAGCTCCGCGGATGAAATGCTGTACCCGGACAACTACCACTACTTATCTGACCTGCTCTCCTACGTGGCGATCGGAGCGCGTTCTGTGGAGAACCAGGAGCACCGTCTCATGGTAAGCGGCCTTGACGTTCCTGTGGGTATGAAAAATCCCACCAGCGGGGACTTCTCTGTTATGCTCAACTCTGTAGTTGCCGCACAGCAGGGACATGACTTCATCTCCAGAGGATGGGAAGTCAAGACAGAGGGCAATCCACTCACCCACACCATCCTGCGGGGTGCTGTGAACAAACACGGCAACACCCTGCCCAACTACCACTACGAGGATCTGCAGCTTCTTCTGGAAATGTACAATGACCGTGACCTGGAAAATCCGGCAGTCATCATTGACGCCAACCATGCCAACTCCGGCAAAAAATACGAACAGCAGGTCCGCATTGTCAAAGAAGTGCTGCACAGCCGCCTGGTATCCCGTGATATCCGCCATTTGGTAAAAGGTGTCATGATTGAGAGCTACCTGGTATCCGGCTGCCAGAAGATCGGCCCTGACCATATCTATGGAAAATCCATCACAGACCCCTGCCTTGGCTGGGAGGAGACAGAGAAACTCCTCTATACCATCGCGGAACTGTGTTAAATTATCGGAAAGCCACGCTTTTTGAACTTTCCGATGTTCAAAAACAAAAGGCATTTGCTTCCGAACATCACACTCGGAGGCAAATGCCTTTCCTGTTTCTCCTGCCAAAAAGAAAGAACCCGAAAACTCATATCTTTTCAGGTCCTCTATTTTCTCGGATGCGCTTTCAGATACACATCCCTGATTTTATTCACATTCATATTCAGATAAATCTGGGTGGTGGATATATCAGAATGTCCCAGCATTTCCTGTACACTTTTCAGATCCGCACCGTTCTGCACCAGATGGGCTGCAAAGGAATGCCGCAGCGTATGTGGTGTGATATCCTGCTGAATCCCGGCAGAAGAGGCATAGGTCTTCAGCACCTTCCAGAATCCCTGCCGGCTCATAGGTTTTCCGGAACAATTAACAAAGAGGCAGTCGCTTTCCTTATGGCTTAAAAGCTCCTCCCTTGCCTGCTCCAGATACTCCTTCACCGCCTTCTTCGCTGCGTTTCCGAAAGGTATTACCCTCTCCTTCTCGCTGGCCTCGCAGGTGATGTATCCCAGTTTTAAATTTATATTCTCCAGCTTCAGTCCGATCAGCTCACTGACCCGGATTCCTGTGGCATATAAAAGCTCCAGCATGGCTTTATCCCGGACACCCTTGGCTGTATTTTCCTTTGGCTGGTTCAACAACAAATCGACTTCTTCTACAGTAAGAATCCCAGGCATCTTCTTTTCGATCTTAGGCGCCTTCAATATGTCTGCCGGATTCTCCGAAAGCATTCCCTGCTGGCAGCAATACTGAAAAAAAGCGCGCATAGACGCGATACTCCTGGAAATGGTGGAAGCAGCGAACTTCTCCCGCTCCAAATACATCTCATAAGAATTCAGATTCGTGGCAGTCACATCCTGAACCCTGTCCACTCCTTCGTTCCTCAGAAACTGATCCATCTTACGCAAATCCCGCTCATAGGATACTTCTGTATTTTTGGAAGTGCCTTTGGTGTTATGTAAATAGGCTATAAACTCTTCAATCTCGCACTTCATGTATGATTATCCCTCGTTAAGTTAATTGTAAAAGGCCATACCTTTCCAAATCATAATGAAATTATATATCAACTTCCATAGAAAAAGCAAACGGATTTTTCCAAAGTTTTTCTTGTTTTTCAGGCTTTTTTTACATTTCCACAACATATCGAAAAAGCTCTATTTATGTCTACCAGATGTGGTAAATTTGAAATTGTTAATATTTTGTTAATTTTTTATAAAAACCTCTCAATTACAAAACTCAGCACATTTTGGTTGACATAACTTTCCATAAAAAGAGCCAGCAGGAATAATATACCAATCCCGGTCATAAAAAAAAGGTATGCCCTGTAGTCCGCCTTCACCCGAATCCCCTTCCCCCAATACTTCTGGCTCATCTGCACAATGAAGAAGAAAAACAGCAGCACAGAGGGCACATAAAAAAGCCCCTGAGGGAAAAAGCAGGCAAGCGCGGCCCCGATTCCGCGAATCCCATATTCCATCAAAAACACAGTCAGCAGATTCCCGCCCAGAAACCCCAGCCAAAGCAGTCCCCCAAGCACCAGCGGAATCCCAAAAGGCGTCACCCCGCTGATCAGATACAACAAAAACCAGACACCTCTTCTCTCAAACAACCGCAGAAAGATCCCGCTCCCGGAAACACTTCCCGCCGCCCTGTCTGCCAGATAGACCCCCAGCAGACTGGTCTGATACCCCGCATAACTCCTCAAAAAATTACAACAAAGCACCCCCACTACAAATCCTCCTAAGTACAGGAGGAAAAACACATTCAAATATTTTTTCATAATCTCACCCTATATATTCTATGCCCTGCCCCCTGCCATTAGTACGCTCCTGTCTGTCACATCTTTTTTCTTCCGCCGCTGCTCCCGGGCAAACAGGCCCTGCAGCCATCTTTCTCTGCAATAAAAAAGTGCAGAATCTGCAGTGATATATAAAATATCATCGCAGCATTCTGCACATCTTTCCCGGTCCAGCCTACTTTGCGTAATCTACTACGCGGCTCTCCCGAATCACATTAACCTTGATCTGTCCCGGATACTCCAGTTCAGCTTCAATCTGTTTTGAAATATTCCGTGCCAGCAGTACCATATCGGAATCTGTTACGTGTTCCGGTACTACCATCACTCGAATTTCCCTACCTGCCTGAATAGCAAAAGATTTGTCCACTCCTTTGAAAGAGTTTGTTATGTCTTCTAATTGTTTTAATCTGTTGGTATATGTTTCTAAAGTTTCTCTTCTAGCACCAGGTCTTGCCGCGCTGATCGCGTCAGCAGCCTGTACAATGCAAGCCACCAGTGATGTGGGTTCCGTGTCTCCATGATGGGATTCCACGGCATTTATTACCACCTGGGACTCTTTATATTTTCTACATAAGTCAGCACCGATCTGAATATGGGAACCTTCTACTTCATGATCGATGGATTTTCCGATGTCATGTAACAGACCTGCACGTTTAGCCATGCGAATGTCTGTCCCAACTTCACCCGCCAGAAGGCCGGCAAGCTGTGCCACCTCAATAGAATGCTTTAAAGCATTCTGGCCGTAACTGGAGCGGAATTTCATACGTCCCAGCAGACGGATCAATTCCGGATGAATACCGTGTACGCCAACTTCCAGGGCTGCGGATTCACCTTCTTCTCTCATCATGGTCTCTACTTCTTTTTGTGCCTTTTCCACCATCTCTTCGATTCTGGCCGGATGAATTCTTCCGTCCACAATCAGTTTTTCCAGCGCAATACGTGCTACTTCACGCCGGATCGGATCGAAACCGGACAATACGACTGCTTCCGGGGTATCGTCAATAATGAGATCTACGCCCGTAAGTGTTTCCAAAGTTCGGATATTGCGTCCTTCCCTACCGATAATACGGCCCTTCATTTCATCGCTTGGAAGCTGTACAACGGAAATTGTAGCTTCCGATACATGGTCTGCCGCACATTTCTGAATGGCTGTCACCACGTATTCCTTGGCCTTCTTATCGGCTTCCTCTTTTGCTTTGCTCTCCAATTCCTTGTAGAGCTTGGCAGTGTCAATTTTTACTTCGTCCTCAACAGTTTTTAACAAATAATCTTTTGCTTGTTCGGAGGTCAGGCCGGAAATTCTCTCCAGCTCTTGTACTCTCTGGTCATGTAATTCATCGACTTTCTTTTCTTTCTTTTTTAGCTCGGCTTCTTTTGCTGTATAATCTGCTTCTCGTTTTTCCAGGGCATCAGCCTTCTTGTCCACTGCTTCTTCTCTGGATAAAACACGCTTCTCATACTTCTGAAGTTCTGCCCGTCTCTCTTTTGTCTCTTTCTCCAACTCATTTTTAGTACGGAGATTTTCTTCTTTTGCTTCTAAGAGAGCTTCACGTTTCTTCGTTTCCGCAGATTTCAATGCTTCATCTATAATGCTTCTTGCTTTTACTTCTGCCGTTCCGATCGTCTCAGCATCTTTTTCAGTTTTTTTCTTAACTGAAATGTTGGCTGTAACAGGAACTGCAATCAGCAGCGTGATTACCACAGCAACAATTGCAACTATTACATAGATTGCCACAGGAGCACCTCCTTATTTAGTTTTCATTGTACAAATACAACAGTTTAATTTTATACTGTTTTTACTGAAAAGTCAACATAAAACCTATTTTTCTAAAAGACAAGTATGTGAAATCTGTCCAAGATTTTTCAGCAAAAATCCTCTTTTTCTTTTAATACGGACAAAATTTCAGAGGAGGAAAAACCTTTTCTCATTAAATAGCCGTAAATTCTCTGCCGTTCTCTGTCATCCATGGAGCCGCTACCCCTTCTTCTCTTCCTTACCAGTTCCCGGATCGTGTCCCTGCAGTCATCCAGCTCCGCCTCCTCCAGAACCTCCTCTATGATGCTTCTGTCCACACCTTTTTGGGCCAGCTCCATCTTCAGCCTTGCTTTTCCTCTGCCCTCTTTTTTACATTCCACATAATGCCGGGCATATCTTCTGTCATCCAGATATCCAAAAGATTCCACATACGCAAGTGCCGCTTCCACAGCTTCCCTGGGGTACTCACCTGCCTGCAGTTTTCTCTCAAGCTCCGCTCTGGTCCGGTCCATGCTCTCCAAAAGGTGCATGGCGCGCAGTTTGGCCCGTTTGGTGAGGACCTGTCCCACAAGCTCCTGATAAACCGGTCCTGGAATCTCCTGTCCTTCTTTTATTCCATAGCGAGACAGCTCGCCTTTGTAAATAACAAAGGCGGGCTGTCCGTCAAGTTCAATCCTGTATTTTTGTTTTGTTACAGCCTGTATTTTTGTGACAAGCATTATACAACCCCATTTTCCTTTTTCGTGCCCTGCGCTGCAGGTGCCTCCGCGGCCTTCATATCCGGTGCTTTTGTGTCAGAGGCTTTGGCGTCAGCCTTTTTCTCCTCTTTTGCACCTTTCTTGTCTTCTTCTGTATTTCCCTCAACAAGTCCGTAGTGTTCCCTGACTTTTGCTTCCACTTCTGCTGCCACGTCCGGATTTTCTTTCAGGTACTGTTTTGCATTTTCACGTCCCTGGCCGATCTTTCCGTCCTTATATGCATACCATGCGCCGCTTTTATTGATAATGCCCAGATCTGCTGCCAGATCCAGGATATCACCGGCTTTGGAGATTCCCTGGCCGAACATGATATCAAACTCTGCCTCTTTAAAAGGAGGCGCGATCTTATTCTTAACTACTTTGATCCTGGTACGGTTTCCAACGATCTCTCCGGCCTGCTTCAGAGCTTCAATCCTTCTGACATCCAGACGGATGGAGGAATAAAACTTCAGGGCACGGCCGCCTGTGGTGGTCTCCGGGTTGCCGAACATAACTCCGACTTTCTCACGGAGCTGATTGATAAAGATAACGATACAGTTGGATTTGCTGATGACAGCCGTCAGTTTACGGAGAGCCTGTGACATCAGACGCGCCTGCAGACCCACATGGGAATCACCCATATCACCCTCGATCTCCGCTCTCGGAACCAGAGCCGCAACAGAGTCCACGATCACAATGTCCACAGCACCGGAACGCACCATAGTCTCTGTGATCTCCAGGGCCTGCTCCCCGTTATCCGGCTGTGAAATATAGAGATTGTCCACATCCACGCCGATATGCTTGGCATATACCGGGTCCAGAGCATGCTCTGCATCAATAAATCCGGCAATTCCGCCTCTTTTCTGTACCTCAGCCACCATATGCAGCGCCACGGTGGTCTTACCGCTGGATTCCGGACCGTAGACCTCTACGATCCTTCCTTTCGGGATGCCTCCCAGACCCAGTGCAATGTCAAGGCTGAGAGAACCTGTAGGTACTGTCTCCACATTCATATGTACAGAGGAATCGCCCAGTTTCATAACAGAGCCTTTACCAAACTGCTTCTCAATCTGTCCCAGGGCCGCGTCCAGGGCTTTTAATTTATCTTCTTTGACCATTTGAAATCTCCTTTATTCGATTCATCTCAATAATTTCTTCTTCTGTCATTTCTACGAACTTATGTTCGTATTGCTGTTATCATAATAGTACACTTTTCGTTCCTTGTCAACTGTTATTTTCCTGCCTGCAATACGCATCACACCCTTTCTGCGCGTTCTTTTTCTATGGGAATACCGGCGCAGCGGAATGCTGCTTGAACAGATAAAAAAGGCAGAGCTGCCTTTGACGGTATGTGTTCAGTATGTAGCATCTGGCGGGATTTGTCAAGAAAAAAAGGACACCGGATGTATTCCGATGTCCCTGTGCACTGCTGTTTACTCCGTGCCCGGCAGGCCAGCGGTGTGAGATGTGTCTACTGTGCAGATAACTGTGTCAGTACGCTTTTTACATGAGAAATCTCTTCCGGTGTCGCTTTCGCAGCGGGAACGTAATAGCTCTTTGCTCTGGCGATCTGATAGATCTCTTCCTGTGACATTTCACTCTGGTTTCTCATCTGTTTTAAAGCCTGTTTTAACTGGGCATTTTCTGTCTGGGGAATCATTTCACCATAGTGTACCAGTTCACCGTTGATACCAACCAGGGTATCTACTACCATTGTCTTATCTGTCATTTTTCCTACCTCCTACTGTAAATACTGCATAAGCTGCTGTTTGCTCTCCATAGCTGACTGTGCAGCCTTCTGGAAGAACTGTTTCACCTGTGGGTCCTGTGCCTCGTGTGCATAGTCCTGCATTTTGCAGTGGGTAGTCTCAAATCCGCCGATCAGATGGCGCAGATTCTGTAAGTCAAGTACTGAAAGTTCTGTCATGACATTTTCCTCCTATTTCTGTTTTTGGTGGTTCTAACACCGTTTTGTCTACAGAAATAGTATGGCAGGTCCGGGTTTTTCTTATTCTCATTTTCCCTGAATAATTCGTTTGCTGCCCAGATATGTGGTAAGGAAATATCCGCCGTAAATAACCAGCAGAACGGCCGCTGTGGTGACAATAGAGCCGAAACGGTTCACTTCTCCTATGGTGATCATCATCTTCCTAACAAACTGCAGACCAAAGACGGAATGCACCACTGCCAAACTGAGCGGCATGAGGAAAAATATCCCAATTTGTTTGAACAGGGAGCGGTTTATCATGCTCTCATCCGCACCGATCTTGCGCAGCACATCATACCGTTCACGGTTGTCTGAACTCTCTGAAAGCTCTTTCAGGGCCAGAATGGCTGCCCCTGAGATCAGGAATATGATTCCCAGGTATATGGCTACAAATGTAATGATCGTGGAAAGCCCCATGCTGGCAGACACAATATCTGTCCTGGTATTGCTGTAAATCCCGCTCTCTCTTCGCACAGCGTTGATCTTGATATCTGTCTCCTCCACGCCCTTTTTATCCTGCACGGCATAATTGGCTGCCAGAAATCCGCCTGTCCTCCAGGCTTCCTTCACCGCATGGTCCGGAAGTATATAGATTCCCGGATTAATACGGTTGGTCATCATCATGAGAAAACCGTCCTGGCATTCCTCGTATCTGGGTGAATAGGACACGCCGTCCAGCCGGATCTTCTCCCCCTTTTTCAGCATTTTGTCTCTCTGCAGTTTCACATCATCTATATTGCAGAGCACCAGATATTCCCCATCCCCAAGCTCATACTGTTCCCTGCCGTAAAGCTTTGCAAGGCGGTTGTAATCTGACAGTTTTACAATGTCCTCCGGCAGATTCGCGTCAAGGAACATAAAATTCTTTGTCACCTCGTCTATGTTTTCCCCAATAGTCATGCCCATGGTGAGCTGGTCTGTGGCATAGATACCCATATCCACATAGTCATCCTGAAAAGCAGTAAGGTCAAATCCTTCCTCCTGCAGTTTATCCGAAACAGAAATCCCTGCGCTCTCCCCTTCAGGCGGCATATATTCCGTATTCACATCCACCGGAGTCATTTCCTCTAAAGATACCCGGAAAGAGTGGTTTATTCCGAGACCGCTTGACAGCACTGTGATCGTCATAAAAAGCATAATGCAGATGACTGTCATGGCAAACACCGTGGTATTGACCTTGCTGTTGATCTGTCTGAGAACAAAAGCGTTTAAATCCTTCAGATAATATTTTTTATTCCGCTTCACCATGTGCAGAAGAAATCCTGACAGAGACCAGAAGATCAGGAATGTAGCCAGGCAGCCCAGTAAAATGATGATCCCGTAGGAACCGGTATCCAGCTTATCCGGTGTAACAGCTACCAGATAGTAGAGCACTCCCAGAAGCGCAGCGGAAGCAAGGAACAGCAGTATGCAGACTGCCGGCTTTTTCATTTTGATCTGCTCTGTCTTCTTCCCGGCAGATAAAAGGTCTATGAGGCTGCATTTTGAGATGCTGACAGTATTGAAGACCAGGACAGCCAGGTACATGATCCCAAAGTATAAAATCGTTTTGAAGAAGGCCGTTTTGGAAAATACGAAGACATAGGACTCCATATCCACCTCAAACATTTTCACCACCAGCACGGACATGAACTGCGCTCCCAAAACACCGATGAACAGTCCAACTGCCAGGGACAGAAGACCGATGAGAAAGGTCTCTCCCACAAGGATCCTGGATATCTGCCCTTTTCCCATTCCCAGTGTCATATATACCCCAAATTCTTTTTTCCTTCTCCTGATCAGGAAATTGTTGGCGTAAACGATGAGAAACGCCAGGATACAGGAAACAAACACGGAGACCCCGCCTAACATGGTGATCATGAGCCGTATGATCTCTTTTGTGGAGGAGGACAGATCCGTCATGGCCTGCTGGGAATCCAGGGAGTTGAAAATATAAAAAATGGCAACCCCCAGTATCAGTGTCATGAAATAGATAGCATAGTCCTTCAGGCTCTTTCTGATATTCTTGACCGAAAGCTTAAATAACATCGTTCAGCTCACCTCCCAGGAGAGTAACCACCTCGATGATGCGGTTGAAAAATTCTTTTCTCGTGTCCCTTCCCCTTACCAGTTCATTGAACAGCTTTCCGTCCTTGATAAACAGAATCCTGTTGGCATAACTGGCGGTAAAGGCGTCGTGCGTGACCATAAGGATCGTGGCAGCCATCTGTTGGTTCAGATACTGGAAGCTCTCCAGCAGCATCCTGGCAGACTTGGAATCCAGAGCGCCTGTGGGCTCATCGGCCATTACGATCTGCGGATTTGTTATCATGGCTCTTGCGCAGGCCACACGCTGCTTCTGGCCTCCTGACATCTGATAGGGATATTTCTCTAAAATGTCCTCAATTCCCAGCTTATCTGCGATCTCTTTTACCGACTTATGGATTTTCGCCGGGCTGATGCGCTGAATCGTGAGTGCCAGGGAAATATTCTCATAGGCGGTCAATGTATCCAGAAGGTTGAAATCCTGGAAAATAAAACCCAGCTCCTCTCTTCTGAACTGATTAAGGTGATTTCCCCTGAGTCTTGTCACATCTATATCATTGACGATGATCTTTCCGCTGGTCACACGGTCAATCGTAGAGACACAGTTGAGCAGCGTTGTCTTACCGCTTCCCGACGCTCCCATGATCCCCACAAATTCACCCTCCTCCACGGAAAAGCTGATTCCGTCCAGGGCTTTTGTCAGGTTACTTTTATTTCCATAATATTTTTCCACATTTGCTACTTCCAATACTGTATTCATGATGGTAACTCCTTCCTTGATTGATGATTCTATCATACAACCGTTTAAAAATCCATCCCATCGATTTGACTTACATTTATCTTTCAGATTTGTAAGGTTTTCCATGCGTTTTTGATAAAAATTAGCGTTTTACTGAAAAATGTCATGTTTTTTTAAGTTTTTTTATGTATTTTCGACATATTTGTTATATAATGATATTACAAAACTTATTTGTGACAGGACAAACGTCCACGCCGGGTGAAACTCCTCCGCACCCCTGCGCAGCCAAATGTCCTCACAGGGAAAGGAAGGGAATTATATTATGGAACAACTGCTTTATCTCGTCCCTGTTATAGGGATACTGGGACTTCTCTTCGCCTTCTTTCTGACCTGCACCATAAAAAAACAGCAGGCCGGAAATGACAGGATGAAGGAGATCGCCTCCTACATTCATGAGGGGGCACAGGCTTTTTTAACGGCTGAGTACAAGATACTGATCATTTTCGTTGTGGTGTTCTTCCTGATTTTAGGTATCGCTCTGAAAAGCTGGATGACTGCAGCCGCGTTTCTTATGGGAGCGGTCTTCTCCTCCGTATCCGGCTACTGCGGCATGCAGGTTGCCACAAAGGCCAATGTGCGCACAGCAGGCGCTGCAAAGGAATCCGGCATGAAACAGGCACTTTCTATTGCCTTCTCAGGCGGTTCTGTTATGGGTATGTGTGTAACCGGCCTGGGCCTTCTGGGTGTAAGCCTGGTTTATCTTGTGACAAAGGATGCCGGAATCATCTCCGGTTTCGGCCTGGGCGCTTCCTCTATCGCGCTTTTTGCCCGTGTGGGCGGCGGTATCTATACAAAAGCGGCTGATGTGGGCGCCGATCTGGTTGGAAAGGTGGAGGCGGGGATTCCTGAGGATGACCCCAGAAATCCGGCTGTTATTGCCGATAATGTAGGTGACAATGTAGGTGATGTGGCCGGTATGGGGGCTGACCTGTTTGAATCTTATGTGGGTTCCCTGGTATCTGCCATCACGCTGGGGCTGATCTATTTTCAGGGTTCCGGTGCCGTATTCCCGCTGGTGCTGGCAGGTGTGGGGATTCTGGCTTCCATGGCTGGCACTTTCCTGGTGAAAGCCAGCAGCAGCGCAGACCCCGGTAAAGCACTGAAGGTTGGAACTTACGGTTCCAGTGTGGTGGTGCTGGTGCTCTCCCTTGTGTTAAGTCATATGTTCTTTGGAAATTTTAAGGCGGCTGTCGCCATTATCAGCGGACTGATCGTGGGACTGCTGATCGGTATCACCACAGAGTATTATACTTCCGGGGATTTTAAGCCGGTTCAGAAGATTGCATCCCAGTCTGAGACAGGTGCTGCCACTACTATTATCAGCGGACTGTCTGTGGGTATGCGTTCCACTATGCTCCCGATCCTTTTTATTGCTGTCGGAATCCTGGCTGCTTATCATTTCAGCGGACTGTACGGGATTGCTCTTTCCGCAGTGGGAATGCTTTCCACAGCCGGTATCACCATCGCCATCGATGCCTATGGGCCGATTGCGGATAATGCAGGCGGTATCGCGGAGATGGCAGGGCTTGATGAATCTGTACGGAATATTACGGATAAGCTGGATTCTGTGGGAAATACCACTGCTGCCATGGGCAAAGGATTTGCCATTGGCTCCGCGGCGTTAACGGCTTTGGCATTGTTTGTGTCTTACGCGGAGGCGGTGAATCTGGATACCATCGATATTCTGAATCCGCAGGTTATTGTGGGGCTGTTTATTGGCGGTATGCTGCCGTTTTTATTCTCTGCGCTTACCATGGATTCTGTTTCCAAGGCGGCAAATAAAATGATCGAGGAGGTGCGGAGGCAGTTTAAGACGATTCCGGGTATTATGGAAGGGACAGGGAAGCCGGATTACTCTTCCTGCGTGCAGATTTCTACCCAGGCAGCGTTAAGAGAGATGCTGGTTCCAGGTATTATGGCTGTTGTGGCTCCACTGTTTGTGGGGCTGGTTCTGGGGCCGGCAGCGCTTGGCGGGTTATTGGCCGGGGCATTGGTCACAGGAGTGCTGATGGCTGTTTTTATGGCAAATTCCGGCGGGGCATGGGATAATGCCAAGAAGTTTATTGAGGAGGGGGCTCACGGCGGTAAGGGCAGCGAGGCGCATAAGGCGGCGGTTGTCGGTGATACAGTGGGGGATCCGTTTAAGGATACTTCGGGGCCTTCGATCAATATTTTGATTAAGTTGATGACGATTGTGGCGGTGGTGTTTACGCCTTTGTTTCTTTGATGTGATATAAGGGACAGTGAAAGTGGTAGAAAAAAAGAAGTTTCCACGGTTGATATTTAAAACCGTGGAAGCTTCTTTTCTTTATGCAGAAAAATTATTTTTATTTGTTTAGGATTCGTTTTATGGTGTTGAGGTCTGCAAGATTTACGGTTTCAAAGTTTCCTTTGTAGAATATGGCCCAGTTGTTGAATACACAGGGGAGGGTTTTTGCTTTTTGTAGTGTGTCTACCTGGATGAAGGCGGAGGGGGTATTGGTGGATTCGCAGTATTTTTTTATGGTTTCTATGGTTTGGTAGGTGTAGGGGCATTGATGGTCGTAGTAGATGGTGAGGATTTTGTTCTCGATTGTTTGGGCTTTGGCGCTTTTGGTAAATTGAGGGGTGGTTCCGTCGAAGGAGAGGGCAAGAAGGTCGTAGCCGGAGTCTGTGGTGTCGACAACTTCAAAGCCGAACTTTTTGGCAAATGCCTGGTCGGAAAGCCAGGCTTTTTGTTTTTTGGAGCCGAGCATACAGATGCCGGACTTTCCTTTTGCTTTGGCGTCGGCTATGCAGTATTCCATCAGTGATCTGCCGTAACCGTTTCCTTTGTGGGCACCCGTGACCCACAGGCAGTATATATAATAGTAATTATAGCCGGTTATGGGGACCCAGGCGGTTTCCAGAGGAGCGTATTCTATGAAGACCACTGCTTTTTCGTTTAATTTTCTGAAGACATGGCCCTCTTTCAGTCGGTCAGAAAGCCATTGCCGCTTTGCCTCAACGCCGGGATGGGGCTTTTTGCTGCGGATGATGCAGCATAAATGCTCAGCGGGAAGGTTTTCGGTTGTCAGGTTAATAAAATTTGTATTCATATTTATCCTCGCTTATATATCTATCGGTTTTCCGGTCAACATTATTCTTATATCATGCGTCTTAAACTCATGTGCCGTAAAATAACACAATAATTTAACAGGCAGACGATTCATCCTCCATTGTTGTCTATTTTTCTAAGTATATAAAAGTAAGTTCATTCGAAACTTCCTGTTGTTTAAAAATTTCATATCCAACCTGTTCATACAGCTGTAAATTTTTTGCACTTTTTGAACTTGTAAACAATTCACATCGGTTATGTGGGCAAGTGTGTTCAATTTCTTTTAATAATTTTGTGCCTATCCCTTTTCCTTGCCAAAATGGGTGTACGAATAATTTTCCAATGTATAGAGTACCATTTTCTATATACCCACGTACTGAACCGATAATTCTGTTATTATCATCAAGAACTTTTAATATTGTCCCATTATCATATTCGTTTTGAACCTCTTGTAATGTCTGCTTTAGTGGCGGAATATCAAAATTATTTAATAGTTTTGCCTCGCTTTGATAAGACAAATATTGCAGTTGTAGAATTTCTGATAAGTCCTCTTTTGTAGCTTTTGTAATAATCATCAAAACACCGTCCTTTGTTCATATTAGTAGCTGCCCCTAAAATTTTTGAAATGGATTGGTGCTGCTTTTTCAGGGCTGAATTTAGTTATAGTATACAGGATTAGCAGGAGTATGACAATGTTTTTCGAACATACTTTCTGTTCTTGTATGTAAAAATATTCTGCTGAAGCTGAGGATTCCCGCACGCCAAATTCAGGTGATTCCGGAGGACAAAGAGAAACGTCCGACTCTGTAAAAAACAGATGCCGGACGTTTTGCTTATACAAACAGATTTACGTTGGACTGCTCCGCGTCGCCCAGGTAGGAGGCTACACCGGCCAGTTCTACGCCGTCTATGAGTTCCTCCGGGGTAATGCCCATGACATCCATGGACATGGTGCAGGCTACCAGCTTTACGCCGTTTTCCTGGGCCTGCCTGATGAGTTCTTCCAGAGAGGAGACATTTTTGGATTTCATGACTTTTTTCATCATTTTGGTGCCCATGCCCATCATGTTCATTTTGGAAAGCTTCAGTTTTGTGGTGCCCCGGGGCATCATGAAACCGAACATTTTCTCAATAAAAGGCTTTTTGACATGGACTTTTTCCGGTTTTCTAAGAGCGTTCAGGCCCCAGAAGGTAAAGAACATGGTGACCGGGCGGCCCATGGCAGCAGCGCCGTTGGCTATGATGAAGGAGGCCAGAACTTTGTCTAAATCACCGTCGAAGACGATAATTGTCTTTCCCTGGTCATCCCGGTCATGGGACGGCCAGGAGGCTGCGCTCAAATCATCCCGGTTGTGGGACGGGCAGGAGGCTGCGCTCAAATCATCCCGGTTGTGGGACGGACAGGAGGCTGCGTCTACAGCTGAGGAGGGCGCAGTGCCTTTTTGAATAGTCACAATGTTTTCTCTGCCCTGGCGTTCTGTGGACAATAGAGTGTTGCCGGTTCTCCGGCACCAGGCGTCTATATCCCGGGCAAATCCCATGTCTGTGGCGGACACCTGAAGTCTGGAGCCTTCGGGCATCTTCTTCAGGGTCTCATTTACTTTCATGATGGGACCGGGGCACTGAAGGCCGCTGCAGTCCAGAATCTGAAGCTTCTGCGGTGAGTCTTTGGCAGGCTCCGGCGCCGCAGGGCTTTTTTCAGCGGAAGTTAAAACCGGCGGTGTCTCACCGGATGCAGTGTGGTGATATGATTTGTAGAAGGATGTACCGCCGGCCAGGACACTTACCTTTTGAAATCCGCTCTGCATAAGGATGCGGGCCGCATTGTAGGAACGCACGCCTATGGAACAATACGCTACAATCCTCTTATCCGGATTCAGCTCCCTGAGACGGCTCCGCAGGGTGCCGAGAGGCATGTGGACAGAACCGGGAATGGAAAATACCATGCGTTCAGCCTCCTCTGTAACATCCAGGACGGTAACGCCCTCATGTTCTGCCTGCAGAAGCAGATCCAGTTCCGCGGGGGTGACAAAGGATACCATGTTGTTCCGAATATTCTCCGCCACAAAGCCCAGCATATTGACAGGATCCTTGGCTGAGGAAAAGGGCGGGGCATAGGCCAGTTCCAGTTTTGCAAGATTCTCTGTGGTTCCCTGCATGCTCATGACCGTGGCTATGGTATCTATCCTTTTATCCACTTTATCCTGGCCTACTGCCTGGGCCCCCAGTATCTTTCCCTCCTTGTCAAAAAGAAGCTTCAGAGTGATGGGTGTAGCCTGGGGATAGTAGCCGGCATGGGATTTCTGGTTGATGACAACAGTCTCATAATCTGTTCCCTTTTTCCTGCCGGATGCCAGAAGGGCTTTTTCGTTCAGACCCACTGCAGCTGCGGTCAGGTCAAAGACCTGGGCAACAGAGGTTCCCATGGAACCCTCGTATGTTTTTTGGCTGCCCGTAATGTTGTCCGCGCAGATTCTGGCCTGCTTGTTGGCAGGTCCTGCAAGGGGAATCATAGTTTTCTCACCGGTCACCAGATGGTTGACTTCTATGACATCACCTACTGCATAGATATCCGGTTCGGAAGTCCTGAGACAGGCATCCACCTGAATGCCTCCGCGGGCATTTAAGGCAAGGCCTGCGTCTTTTGCAAGTGCACTGTTGGGCCTTACGCCGATGGAGAGGAGCACCAGCTCCGCCTCCACGGTTCTGCCGCTTTTCAGATGGATTTTTGTACTGCCGTTTTGTGTCTCAAAGTGGTCGACACCGTCCTCCAGGATCAGCCTGGTGTTGTTCATGCGGATGTTTTCGTGGAGAAGCTGCGCCATTTCGTAGTCAAGAGGAGCCATGACCTGATTCTGCATCTCTATGATCGTCACGTCAAGACCTGCTCTGTGCAGATTTTCCGCCATCTCAAGGCCGATAAAACCTCCGCCGATCACGGCTGCCCTGCCCGGATGATGCTGTTCCATGTAATGCTTTATATTGTCCGTGTCCGGAATATTCCAGAGGGTGAAAATACCCTGCCCGTCAATGCCGGGGATAGGCGGTTTTAAGGGAGAGGAACCGGTGGCAAGGATAAGGCTGTCGTAGGTTTCCTCGTATTCCTCCCCGGTGGAAAGACTGCGTACCAGAACTTTGTGCTCTTTGGGGTCAATGGCGGCTGCCTCTGCTTTTGTGCGGACATCAATGTTGAATTTTTTCTTCATGGCCTCCGGTGTCTGGAGAAGAAGGGCATCTCTGCTCTTTATCACATCCCCGATATAGTAGGGAAGGCCGCAGTTGGCAAAGGATATATAGTCTCCTTTTTCCAGAACAACAATCTCCATATTCTCATCTCTTCTGCGCAGTCTGGCCGCTGCTGTGGCTCCTCCTGCTACGCCTCCGATTATCACTGTCTTTTTTGGCATATCTGAAACACTCCTTTTTTGTGGTTGGTCTGTTTTCTCATTGCCACTATCATACACAGATTCGGATGGGTTTTCCGTAACAGAGTCACATAGGCAGAAGGGATCACTCCAGAAATCCGGTCATACTGCCTTTTGGAAATTCAATAAAGACTTCACAGCCTTCCCCTTCCCTGGATGTCAGGTAGATTTTGTGTCCCATTTTCTCACAGAGTTTTCTACACAGGTAGAGGCCTATACCCGTGGACTTTTTGCCAAAACGGCCATTGGAGCCGGTAAAACCCTTGTCAAAAACACGGCCTGCATCCATGACCGGAATACCGATGCCCTTGTCCTTCATGCACAGGATGACTTTTTCCTTTTCGGCAGCAGCATACCACTCGATCCCCGCGCTGTCTTCCTTCCGGTATTTGATGCTGTTTGCCAGGATCTGGTTCAGAATAAAGGCCAGCCACTTACTGTCAGAATACACACATACATTCAGGTCATGCAGGGCTATGGAGAATTTTCCGCCTATAAGTGCTTTCTTGTTTTTGCGTATAACCTCGCGTGCCAGCTCCTCCAGATTCAGCTTTTTCAGTATATAGTCCTTTTCCACGTAATTGCTTCTGGCGTAAAAAAGTGCCTGCTCTGCAAAGTCATCGATCTTGTCCAGCTCCTCCGAAAGGCTTTCACTGCAGCTGTCCCTGTTGTTTTCCAGAATCATTTTCCCGGTGGCTATGGGGAGCTTCACCTCATGAACCCACAGTTCAATGTATTCCTTGTACTCATCGCTTTTGTGTCTGTACTCTCCCACCCGCCAGTTCATGGATTCCGCCATTTCCTGCAGGGTTTCATACATGAATTTCCCTTCCAGAAAACCCGGGCATTCCAGCAGCTCGGGAAGCAGGTATTTCTGGTCAAGATGTGCCAGATGATTTTCCACTGTCCTGTAAAAACGGCGTTTTCTCATATAATCCGTGCACCACACCGCGAACCAGATGCTGACAAAAGAGACCCCTACCAGCAGCAGGTAAAAGTTCGGTATCATGACCAGCACACCGAAAAGGATCACCACCGTGAGAACTGCCAGCAGCATAATAAACTGCAGCCATCGCTCCTTTATATATTCTCTCAGATTCATTCTAACAGATACCCCTGCCCTCTCTTGGTATGGATCACGCCCTTTCGTCCGATAGATTCCAGTTTTGCCCGAAGCCTTGTGATATTCACAGTCAGGGTATTGTCATCTACAAACAGTTCACTGTCCCACAGATCATTGATGATCACATCCCTGGACACGATCTTTCCCCTGTTTTTCGCAAGGCAGTACAGTATCCTGCTCTCTTTTTTCGTCAGGTCCGCCTCCTGCTCCCCTGCTTTTGCCACGCTCCGGGAAATATCCAGAATAAAGTCACCGCAGGATATCTCCTCTGTCTCTTGCAGGCTTCCCTGGCTTCTCTTCAGCACTGCCTCCACATGGGCCAAAAGGATCTGGGGATTAAACGGCTTCGCTATAAAATCATCTGCCCCGTAATTAAGACACAGAAGCTCATTCATCTCCGTATTCTGGCTGGTTATGATGACAATGGGAATCGCCAGACGTTTTCTCAGCTCCTTACAGATGTATTTTCCGTCTGCGTCCGGCAGGGAGAGGTCTAAAAGCAGAATATCGCCCCCTGCACGGCAGATCTCCTCCACTGCATTTTTGTAATCCGTGATCTCCCCGGTATCATATCCGTGCATTTTAAAAAACAGCGCCAGCTCTGTGCGCAGTTTGTCATCGTCTTCCGTCAAAAGAATTTTCATTTCTATCCCTTCTTTCTTCTGCAGCCGGGTAAGTGATCTTTTCTCTGCGCGGCTGCACAACCAGAAAACCGGACGCAGCCTCTGCCGCATCCGGTTCACTATCAGCTTTTTACAAGAATCCTTCCTGTCATGATCCAATCAGCCAGTTGTACATTTCTTCATACTGGTTCGCAGAATTGGACCAGGAATAATCCTTGGCCATTGCGCGGTCAATCAGTTTGTTCCACTCGCGCTTCCTATCGTAGTATACAGACTCTGCATAGCGAATCGTACTCAGCATCTCATGAGCATTGTAGTTCGTAAAGCTGAAGCCTGTTCCTGTACTTTCAAATTCATTGTATGGTTCTACTGTGTCTTTCAAACCGCCAGTCTCACGCACAATGGGAATGGTTCCGTAACGAAGGCTCATCAACTGACTCAGGCCGCATGGCTCAAACAGTGACGGCATCAGGAACGCATCACATGATGCATAGATTCTGTGAGATAACGCATTGTCATAGAAAATATTGGCGGACACCTTGCCTTGATATTTCCATGCGAAATGGCGGAACATATTCTCGTATCGTTCTTCACCAGTGCCCAGCACTACAAGCTGGATCGCATCCTGGCACAGCTCATCCATTACATAAGCGATCAAATCAAGGCCCTTCTGGTCTGTCAGACGTGACACAATACCAATCATCATAGCCTTCGGATCCTGGTTCAATCCCAGTTCGCTCTGCAGAGCTGTCTTGTTCTTTATTTTTTCTTTGCGGAACGTCTTCGCATTGTAGTTCTTCGCGATCATACGGTCAGTTTCGGGGTTGTATTCATCATAGTCAATTCCATTTACGATACCGCGCAGGTCATGGGCGCGGGCGCGAAGCAGTCCGTCCAGTTTTTCTCCGTAAAATTCAGTCTTAATCTCTTCTGCATAGGTATTACTCACAGTTGTAATGGCATCCGCATACACCAGTCCGCCTTTTAAGAGGTTGCCGTCCTTGAATGACTCCAGCTTGTCAGGGGTAAAATAATATGCCGGAAGTCCGGTCAGTTCTCGGATCGTCTTAATATCCCAGGTACCCTGGAATTTCAGGTTATGTATGGTCATGATTGTCTTAATACCCTGATAAAAGGCACCTTCCTGGAACCTGTCCTTTAAGTAAACCGGTACCAGTCCTGTCTGCCAGTCATGGCAGTGGATCACATCAGGCCTGAAATCAATTACAGGCAGGATGGACAGTGCGGCTTTTGAGAAAAACGCAAATTTCTCAATGTCAAAACGGATATCACCATATGGCTGGTATCCTGAAAAATAGTATTCGTTATCAATGAAATAGAACTGAACACCGTCATATTCCATCTGCATGATGCCCACATATTCTCTGCGGTAGCCTATGTCCATATAAAAATGTGTAACATACTGAAGCTGGTTCTTGAACTCTTCCTTCATGCACATGTATTTGGGGATAATCACCCGCACATCAAAATAATTCTTATCAAAGCACTTGGGCAGCGCGCCGACAACATCTGCCAGCCCTCCTGTTTTAATAAACGGTACGGCCTCTGAAGCCACAAACAATATCTTCTTCACTGAAATACCCTCCTTCAGCCAGGCACCTTCCTCACAAACCTCCCAAGTCTGCCATGCCTGCATATTTTAGACAGTATCTCAACCTGCCTATTATAATGATTATACCCTATTTTCAGTGCAATGAAAAGTGCTTTTTTGGCGGTGATTTTTATTTCTTGTATTCTAATCTGATTTTATCTGCAATTAAGGCAATAAATTCCGAATTGGTGGGTTTGCCTTTTCCTGTACTTACGGTATAGCCAAACAGCTCGTCGATGGTATCCATCTTTCCTCTGCTCCATGCCACTTCAATGGCGTGGCGGATTGCCCGTTCTACGCGGCTGGGTGTTGTCTGGTGTTTTTTTGCTATGGTTGGATATAAGATCTTCGTAATAGAATTGAGCATTTCCATGTCATTGACAGAGAGTATGATCGCATCTCTCAGATACTGATAGCCCTTGATGTGTGCAGGAACACCAATCTCGTGGATGATGTTGGTCACATCTGCTTCCAGATTTCTCTCGAAATAAGTACCCTTATCCTCATATGCATTGACCTTGCGCAGTTCCTTCACTCTCGTGTCCCTGGACTGCCTGATATGCTTGATGCGGGACAGAAGCATCTTGTTGTCAAACGGTTTCATAATATAATAATTTGCCCCCAGATTAAAGGCATCTTCTGTGATCTGCTCCTGTCCGACAGCGGATACCACGATAAAAGCGGGATGTTTTTTCAGATTGCCGTCCCTTCCGACACGTTCCATCACGCTCAATCCGTCCACTTTCGGCATTATGATATCTAAAAGTACTACGTCAGGTTCTTTTTCTCTGATTATATCGTATATATCGGCGCCATTGTTGGCATGACCTACCAATTCCAGCTCTTTATCTTCATTGATGAGATTCCCCAGTAAATCCAACATTTTCTCATTATCATCTGCTATAGCGACATTTAACTTTTCCATAACTCGTCCTCCATGTCATGTTGCTCTTTTTCTTCAGTAAATGACGGGCGCCCTGTTGAATCGTCATTTCTGAAGACTACTTGTATTATATTATCAGTTGTTTTCATAATCAAGCTAAATCATCTTACAACTTTCACCGTATTCTGCCACATTCATCATTTTTTCGACATCTAACCTGATTTTGCAGATATTTTTTCGCCTAATCCTCCAGCATTTTTTCAATAAAAATGCCGTAGCCTTTGGTAGAATCCTGTACAAAAACATGTGTCACAGCGCCGATCAGTTTTCCGTTCTGTACAATAGGACTTCCGCTCATGCCCTGCACGATCCCGCCTGTTGCCGCAAGCAGCTCCGGATCTGTCACCTGTATGGCAAAAGCTTTGTTCGTGTCCGCCTGGTCCCTGTAAATATCCGTGATATTTACCTGGTAAGCCTTTACCTCACCTTCCAGTTCTGCCAGTATCTGGGCTTCCCCTGTCTCCACCTCCTGTTTGTAGCCCACCTCTATGGAAGTAAGCGGAAGCTTATACATGCAGCCATCGCCCACAGAACCGAATATGCCCTTTTCCGTGTTGCTGTCAATGGTGCCGATCCTTTTGCTGTCATCATAATCAATATAGCCCGAGAGTTCCCCCGGATTTCCCTTTGTCCCTTTTAAGACAGATACGATCTGTGCCTGATACAGTTCCCCGCCGGCTATATCAAGAAGCTCACCTGTATCCGTATCGCTGATCCCATGGCCCAGCGCACCATAGCTTCCATCCTCCTCCACATAAGTGAGGGTACCGATACCCTGGGTATTGTCCCTGACCCAGATGCCCAGTTTATACTCCTGATCCTCCCCCATGACCGGGTCGATGGAGATGGGAACTTCCTCCTCGCCGCGCTTTACAAGAAGGGTGACAGGCTTTCCCCCGCAGTCATGGATCCTTGAGATCAGATCTTTTTTGGAATTGACAGCTTCTCCGTCAACCTGCAGGATGTAATCTCCTGATTTGGCAATGTTAGCGGCCGGCTCACAGGGAATTCCATCGCTGCCAATGATTTCCCCTGTATCCACGATCAAAACTCCCTGTGTGTCCATATAGAGGCCTATGGGCATGCCGCACACAGATACCCATTTCTCCTCCACAGTCTCCACTTTCACATCCTTAAGCGGAACTACTCCAAGCAGGCTGCAGGGAATCCGGTAGGTGCCGCTGTCTGCCACGTTCAGGGTTTCCGGGTAAGTGACCAGGGGATTATCCAGCATTTTGCTGATCCCATCCTCATTTCCTGAACGGACATACAGGGTGTCCGGTATGGAGTCTTTAACCTCCTTATATCCCATTGTGCCGGCTGCAATAATATCTGCTATTAAGAATACGAAAAGAAGGCGCCGATAATTACGCTTTTTCGACAAAAAATCACATCCTTTCATAATTTTTTTAAAAAGAAAAAAGGATACACTCTTGTGTACCCTTTTTAGTATGTGATGATTCATCTATTTCAATCTTGTATTTTTTTGTTGACGTGCCAAATCTTTCATTTCGGAAGCATTGGATAATACGGCGTCTGTGATCCTGTCACCGCCCAGCATCCTTGCCAGTTCTCTTACGGAGTCCTGCTTTCCAAGCTTCAATATCCTGGTCCGCGTCCCCTTATTTTCCACATTTTTTTCAATAAGGAAATGGAAATCCGCCTGGGCCGCGATCTGGGGCAGATGGGTGATGCAGAGCACCTGATGCTGCCTGCCGATGACTGCCATCTTCTCAGACACCTTCCAAGCTGTCCTGCCGCTGATTCCTGTGTCGATCTCATCGAAGATCAGGGTCTCCTTCTCATCCTTGTCAGCCAGAATAGTCTTGATGGCAAGCATGATTCTGGACAGCTCACCGCCGGATACCACTTTTGTCAGATCCTTCACCGGTTCGCCCGGATTTGTGGAGATCATAAAGCAGATACGGTCCACACCGTTTTCTCCAAAAGCTTCCTTTCTTGCAAAGTCGATACGAAATACCACTTCCAGAAAATTCAAATCCTTCAGTGCCTGGGTGATCTCACGCTCCAGCTTCTCTGCCCAGGTCTTTCTGGCTTTGGTCAGGACATCGCTTTTCCCGGTGAGTGCCTCCGCTTTCACGGACAGCTCTTTTTTCAGCCGTTCCCTGTAAAGCTCAAAGTTCTCAAGACGTTCCAGTTCTTTTTCTTTCTCTTCTTTATAAGAGAGGATATCCAGGATGGTCCTTCCATATTTTGCCTTCAGGTGGTTGATCAGGTTCAGCCTCTCCTCAAGCTGCAGAAACTCTTCCTGGGAAAAAGAAAAATCATTCAAATAGGAGGACAGTTCCCTGTTAAAATCGCTCAGAAGTGCATCCACATCACTCAGTGACGCGTACAGCCCGGACAGGTTCTCATCAAATTCTGTCACCTGGGCAAGACGCCGCACAGATCTTCCGATTCGGTCGGCGCTTCCATCCCTCTCATATCCGGTCTGCTCATGGATCTCATTTAACGCTTCCGTGATCTTTTTGCCATTGATCAGGCGGCGGTACTCTGTCTCCAGAGTTTCATCCTCGCCTTCCTTTAACTGGGCATCTTCTATCTCACCAATCTCAAATGCAAGAAAGTCCATCTCCCGCTTCCGTTGTTCCTCGTCAAGCTGGTAGGTGGAAAGTTCTTTTTTCATATCTGCATATTCTCTGTAAAGTCTGCTCACCTGTTCCCTGCAGGGAAGAATATCCTCTCTGCCGTATGCATCCAGAATATCCATTTGTTTTTCCGGATATAATAAGGACTGGTGTTCATGCTGTCCGTGGATATCAAGCAGATAGGACGCTGCTTCCTTCACAGCGGACACGGTGCAGGTCTCACCGTTAATTTTGCAGATACTTCTGCTCCCGGTAATTTTCCTGCTGATAATAATCTGCCCATCTTCAGGAAAAATATCCATGGCCTTCAAATGTGCCGCTGTTTTTTCATTCACTTCAAAGACCAGCTCCACAAAAGCAAATTCGGCGCCTTCCCGGATCATTTCTCTGGAAGCCTTCTGTCCCAGCGCCAGATTGACAGAGCCGATGAGTACGGATTTACCTGCGCCTGTCTCACCTGTAAGGATATTCAGGCCTTCCGCAAAGTCCACTTCTATCTCATCGATCAGCGCCAGATTTTTTACATGTAAATGTACCAGCATACTCTCTACCTTGTACTCTCTTCATAAGCATTGATTATTTTTTTAATTTTATCCATCAGGATGATCGTGTCATCTGTACTTCTGTTGATGCAAGCAATGGTGTCATCCCCTGCGATGCAGCCCACCACTTCACTGTAGTTCATGTTGTCCAGGGCTGCACCTGCTGCATTTGCCATACCGGAAACCGTTTTGATCACCAGAATATTCTGTGCCATCTCCATGGATAGAAAGGCATCTTTCAGAACCCTTATGTACTTCTCGCTGTTCTGGCTGTCACGCTGCCCCATAACGGTGTACCTGGAGCCGCCGTCCGGCTTGGCGATCTTCATCAGCTTCAGCTCCCGGATATCGCGTGAAACGGTGGCCTGCGTTACCGCAAAGCCGGCCTCCTGCAGTTTTGCAGCCAGTTCTTCCTGTGTCTCAATGTCATACTGGTTGATCAAATCTATGATTTTTGAATGTCTGGCAATCTTCATGGTTCCCTCCTTGTGTGAAATTTCGATTCAAGCCATTGTCAGTTCTTCATCTTCCGCCGCAGCACTTCCAGAAAGCTGATGTTGCTGATCTTCACGATCTGGGTATCCCTGACGGAGCGTCTGATGACAATCCTGTCTCCTGTGGTCATGGTCACATTGGTATCCCCGTCAAAAGATGCCACTGCCCGGGCCATACCCTTCTGCCTGCCCTCACCGATCTCCACGGTGATCTCATCATCCGCCGGGAAGATCACGCTTCTCGTATTCAGGGTATGCGGCGCTACCGGTGTCATGATCAGAATATTCGTCTCCGGGGATACGATAGGCCCTCCTGCGGAGAGGCTGTATCCTGTGGAACCTGTTGCCGTGGAAATGATAATGCCGTCTGCTGTGTAGGAATTCAGAAATTCCCCGTTTACAAAATTATGAAACCGTGTGACGCGAAGAGGTCCTTCTCTTCCGATGACGATATCATTGAGTGCCACGTCCCTGGCCATAAGCTCTCCCTGATGGAATACCCTGCCGCTGAGCATCATGCGTTTTTCAATGGTATATTCATCCAGCATCAGGTGGTTCAGGGCTGACTCAATATTTGAATGGTCAATCTCCGCCAGATATCCCAGGGTTCCCAGGTTAATGCCCAGCAGGGGAATCTGCCGGTCCACCACATCCCTGGCCGCGTGGAGCAGTGTGCCGTCCCCGCCCAGGACAATGACGCACTCCACCCCTTCCGGTATGGCAGACGCGTCCGTGTAATGGTTGTCGGCATCTCTTTCGCAGGATTTCTCTGCCCCGATGGTACACATTTTTCCTTTGCTTTTGAGATAGGCCTCCGCTTTTCTGGAAATTTTCAGTCCTTCGTCTTTTTCACAGTTGGCTATGATAAAAAATTTTTCCATTTGTCTATTTGTCCAGCTCTTTGTGCGCCTCGCTTACCACTGTATGAACATCCAGAGCGGCATCTTCTGCTGGCTCTTCTCCATCTTTTTTCTTTAAGTGCAACAGGTACTCAATATTACCTTCGGGCCCTTTGATCGGTGAAAAGTCCAGGTGCAGGGCGGCAAATCCGATGCTCTTTGCATATGCCATCACTTTTTCAATGACTTCCTCATGTACTCCCGGGTCACGGACCACGCCTTTTTTCCCCACCTTTTCTCTCCCCGCCTCAAACTGGGGCTTGATCAGGCAGACGATCTCGCCGCCTTCCAGCAGCAGCTCCCGCACAGGCAGAAGCACTTTTGTCAGGGAGATAAAGGATACGTCTATGGACGAAAATCCGGCTCTCTCCCCCAAATCCTCCGGCACCACATAGCGGATATTGGTACGCTCCATGCAGACCACACGCGCATCATTTCTGAGCTTCCAGTCAAGCTGTCCGTGCCCCACATCAATGGCATAGACTTTCACAGCTCCGTTCTGCAGCATGCAGTCCGTAAACCCTCCTGTGGAGGAGCCCACATCCATGCACACTTTGCCTTCCAGAGTTACACCGAAGCGCTCCATAGCCTTTTCAAGCTTCAGCCCGCCACGGCTTACATACTTAAGGGTACTGCCCCTTACCTCTATCTTCACGGTATCGGCGAACATAGAGCCCGCCTTATCCTCTTTCTGGTTGTCCACATAGACATTGCCTGACATAATTATAGCCTTAGCCTTCTCCCTGGAAGGCGCAAGCCCCTGTTTAACCAGCATCACATCCAGACGCTCTTTCATCCTTCGTATGCCTCCTTGATTTTCTTGTATACTGACAGAGCATCCATGCCCGCTTCTTTTTTCAGCACTTCCGGATTGCCGTGGGAAATGAATGCGTCCGGAATGGCCACAATCTCCACCCTTACCTCAGGATGGTTCTCATGCATATAGGAGAGCACAGCACTTCCGAAACCTCCGGATTTCACATTCTCCTCCATGGTCACCAGCACTTTATGGGCCTTTGCCAGGCTATCCAGCATCCTGGTATCCAGAGGCTTCACAAACCTGGCATTTACCAGAGTGGGGTCTTTGCCCTCCTCTTTCAGCATATTGTAAACTTCCTCTGCTGTCCTGACCATGCTGCCCACAGGCACCAGCGCAATGTCGCGCCCTTTATAGATCAGCTCACTTTTCCCGTACACCATAGGCTCCCTGTACTCTTCCAGGCCGTCATAGGCTTCCCCGCGGGGATAGCGCACTGCGATAGGGCCGCTGTAGCGCACCGCGAATTTCATCATATCGGAAAGCTCCCATTTGTTTTTCGGAGCCATCACGGTCATGTTGGGAATCATGGACAGATAAGATAAGTCAAAACAGCCCTGATGGGTCTCCCCATCGCTTCCCACAATGCCTGCCCGGTCCACTGCGAATATCACATGCAGATTCTGGAGGCACACATCCTCGATCACCTGGTCCACTGCCCTCTGCAGAAAAGTGGAATAAATCGCCACCACGGGAATCAATCCCCCCAGGGCAAGGCCTGCCGCAAAGGTCACGGCGTGTTCCTCGGCAATGCCCACATCAAAAAAACGTTCCGGGAACATATTGCGGAACCGTTTCAGCCCTGTTCCGTCCGGCATAGCCGCTGTGACTGCTACCACGCGTTCCTCCCTGTCGCCGAATTTCCTCATGACTGTGGAAAAAATATCCGTGTAGTTGGCCTTCCCGCTGTTGGCAAGGGGAATTCCGTGTTCCAGGTCAAATGCCGCTGTGCCGTGGAATCTGGCGGGATGCCGCATGGCAGGCTCGTATCCCCTGCCTTTTTCCGTGAGCACATGGACCAGCACCGGCCCCTCCACTTTCCTGGCCTCATTGAGTACCTGGATCATACGCCCGCAGTCGTGGCCGCTGATGGGTCCCAGATATTTGATGCCCATATCTTCAAAGAACATACCGGGAATGATCAGTTGTTTGATACTGTCCTTTGTCTTGTGTATCCTCTGCACCATGGCAGGGCCGATCCCCGGCACCTTGTTCAGCGTGCGCTTCACCTCTGTCTTGAGCCCTGTGTAGGATTCCGCTGTGCGCAGATTGCTCAGGTACTGGGAGATGCCGCCCACATTCTCGGAAATGGACATTTTATTGTCATTTAAGACAATGATAAAATTCTTTTTTAACTGCGCCGCGTTGTTGAGTGCTTCGTAGGCCAGGCCGCCTGTCAGGGCACCGTCCCCAATCACGGAGACCACCCGGTAATCCTCTTTTTTCAGATCACGCGCGCTGACATAGCCCACCCCTGCGGAAATGGAAGTGGAGCTGTGTCCTGTATCATAAGCGTCACATGAGCTCTCCGACCTTTTGGGGAAACCGCTCAGTCCGCCGAATTTTCTAAGTTCATCAAAGCCTTCCTTCCGCCCGGTCAGGATTTTATGGGTATAGGACTGATGCCCCACATCCCAGATGATCTTATCCTTGGGCAGGTCAAAGACATAGTGCAGAGCCATGGTAAGCTCCACAGCTCCCAGATTGGAAGCCAGATGTCCCCCTGTTCTGCTCAGATGTTCCAGCAGAAATTCCCTGATCTCCTGTGCAAGCTGCGGGAAATTCTCAGGCGGGATCTTCTTGATATCATTTTCTTTTTCTATCTGCTCTAACAGCATTTCTTACTGCACCTCTATTTTCTGCGGGTGCAAAGTGAGATCAGCAATTCTGTGAGAAATTCTTTTTCTCCGGGAAGCTCCTGCAGAAGCCCGATGGCTTCATCTGTCAGAATCCTGACCTTCTCTCCCGCTTTTTCGATTCCTTCCAGGGTCACGTATGTGGTTTTATGGTTTTTCTCGTCGCTGCCCACAGCTTTTCCAAGCTCCTTTGAGCTGCCTGTCACATCCAGTATATCATCCTGGATCTGGAAGGCAATGCCGATACGGCTTGCTGCCTGTTCTATTTTTTCTGTCTCTTCCCCGGATGCCCCTGCCAGCACGGCACCTATCATCATGGCACACTCGATCAGGGCTGAAGTCTTGTTCTCATAAATGTAATCAAGCATTTCCCTGGAAAGAGGTTTTCCGTCATTTTCCACGTCCACGCCCTGACCGCCCAGCATTCCGTGAATGCCTGTTTTCCTTCCCAGGATCTGAAGGGCCCGGGCGATCTCTGCCTGTCTGCCTTCCCCGCGCGCGCTTTCCATATCAAACGCGGTAAATGCCGTCTCATAGGCATAATTCAGCAAAGCATCCCCTGCCAGTATAGCCGCGGATTCCCCGTAGACCACATGTGTGGTCTTCCTTCCTCTGCGGTACTCGTCATTGTCAAGGGCCGGCAGGTCGTCATGGATCAGGGAATGTGTGTGCACCATCTCCATGGCTGCCATAAACGGTTCCACCAGTTTCTCAGTGCCTCCGAACATGCGGTATGTCTCATACATAAAGACAGGACGCAGTCTCTTTCCGCCTGCCAGCATGCTATAGTTCACCGCCTCAGCCATCTTTTTTGAAAATCCGGACTCCCGGGGCAGGTATTTTCTGATGACCTGTTCCGCCAGTTCCGTCCTCATTTGTAATTCTTCTTTAAAATTCACTTAATTCACCATTCTCATTCATCTTGAGCATCTTTTTTTCCACAGTATCAATTTTATTGCTGCACTGTTTTAAAAGCTCCATGCCCTGCTGGTACATGGTAAAGGAGTCCTCCAGGGAAATCTCCCGGCTCTCCAGCTTTTCCACAATGGTGTCCAGTTCTTTTAAGGATTCCTCGATCGTCTTTTCTTCTGCTTCTTTTTTCGCTGCCAAATGTCACACCTCTCTTAGCGTTTTCCTTCTTTGTCACGTCTGCTTTCGGTTCGATGTCGGGTCCGCCTACTGTCCGGCCTGCTTTCAGATCACTGTCCCATCTGTGCGCTGTCGGAACTGACGGGTCTGCTTTCGGTTCACTGTCCCATCTGCGCACTGTCGGAACTGACGGGTCTGCTTTCGGTTCACTGTCCCATCTGCGCGCTGTCGGAACTGCCGGGACGGTCATTTCTGCTCACAGCCTGCACGCCTGTCACTCGTGACAGTATGCAGCCGTCACTGACCTGGATACGCAGAATATCGTCTGTCTTCACATGCTCTATACTGGTCACCGCATGATGTCTTTCATCTTCCACATAAGAAAATCCCTGATTCAGCTTTTCAAGAGGTGACAGACCCTTCATCCTCTCAATATAGATGTCCAGGCTTCTTCTTGCCATATAGATCTGATTCTTCATGGCAGCCTCCATCTTATCCTCCAAATCCATCAGGTGCTGACGTTTTTCCCGAATCTGATTCTCCGGGCTTAAGAACCTAAGCTTGTTCTGATACAGGCGCAAATGCTGGCGAAGCAGTAAAATTCTGTTCTCCACGCTTCTTGACAGCTTATCCCTGTAATCCTCAAAGGTCTTCAGCAGCATGCGCACATCGCCCACTGCCAGCTCTGCCGCGGCGGAGGGCGTGGGAGCCCGCAGATCTGCTACATAGTCCGCAATGGTGGTATCTGTCTCATGCCCTACGGCTGAGATCACAGGCGTCCTGCAGTTGAAAATGGCACGTGCCACTTCCTCCTCATTAAAGGCCCACAGATCTTCAATGGAGCCTCCGCCTCTTCCCACGATCATCACGTCCACACCATAGTCATCCAGCATCTGAATCCCTTTCACAATGCTCTCCTTCGCACCTTCTCCCTGTACAAGGGCAGGGTAGAGAATGATCTGCACATAGGGATTTCTTCTGCCGGCCACATTCCTGATATCCTGCACGGCAGCCCCGGTTGGAGCTGTGACCACACCCAGGGTGCGGATGTGTTTTGGTATGGGCTGTTTATAATCCTGGGCAAACATTCCCATCTCCTCCAGCTCACGTTTCAGAGCCAGATAACGCTCATACAGAAGGCCGGCCCCTTCCAGGGTGATCTCCTTTGCGTAGAGCTGGTATTTGCCGTCTCTTTCGTATACATTCACACTGCCGCCCACGATCACCTTATCCCCGTTCTTCATCTGGAAGGCCAGGCCTTTTCTGGCTCCTGCAAACATAACGCAGGCCATGGCTCCTGTCTCGTCCTTCAGGGAAAAATAAATATGGCCGGAAGTGTGGTATTTACAATTGGATACTTCCCCTTTTATATAGATTTTATTTAGAAGGAAGTCCTGTGTGAACATATTTTTAATGTAGGTGTTCACCTGGCCTACAGAGTAGACGCTGTTCATGACAGCTCCTTGGCAATCTTTCCTAAAATACCGTTGACAAAGGAGGAGGAATCATCGCCGCCGAATTTCTTCGCCAGCTCCACTGCCTCGTTGATCGCCACCTTCACAGGCACATCCTCATCATATTTCATCTCATAGACCGCAAGACGCAGGATATTCACATCCACCTTGCTCATGCGGCTCACTTTCCATCCGGAGGATGCCTGATTCAGGACTTCGTCAATCTCAGCGAGATGTTCCAGAATCTTTCCGTATTTGTCCTGCATATAGACCTCATTCATCGGGGTCAGTTCCTCCAGAGATTCAAAATACATCCGAATCTGCTCCGGCATCTCCTCTGAAGGATTAAATTCTCTCAAAAACAGGAGCTTGAAAATGTGCTCCCTCATTTCTCTTCTACCCATGGTTATCCTCCGTTTGTGTTTGTAATCCATTCCATCTTCTATAAAGAAAAGGTGCCCTTTTTGTAAAAGACACCTTTTCATTTTTTCATTTCTAAAATGCTGTGCTTCACTTGTCAGGGTACTCTAACGGCTTTACACCTTATTTGGTCTTTTCCATCTCCACACTGGCAATCCGCACATTCACATCGGAAACATTCAGACCTGTCATATTTTCAATCGCAGATTTTACTCTTTCCTGCACCTTTTTGCTGGTTTCCAGGATATTGAAACCATATTCAATATTCAGGGCCAAATCCACACATACAACGTCCTCAAGCACGTCCACTTTGACGCCCTTGGAAAGGTTCTTCATGCCCAGCTTGCCTACCAGTTCATTGGTGATATTTCCTGCCATGGAGCCGACACCGTCAACTTCTGTAGCAGCCAGTCCGGCGATGATGGCAACCACTTCATCAGCAATCTGCACTTCACCAAGCGAACCGTTATCATGTATCTTATACGTATTTCTGTCTTCCGCCATAGTTTCAACCTCCTATAGGAAAATCTCCTGGTTGTTATTATACCAAATTCCTATAGAAAATAAAAGAGAAATTTTTTTTGTGGGAGGGGGAGGGCGGACGGAAGGGGTGAGAGGGCGGAGGAGCCGGGGGTGTGGGAAAGGTTTGGGGGAAGCGTTCCGCTGCCAGGGAGCTAACCTGCTCCCAGTTACTAAATTCATCGGCAACGGCCTCTTCATTAAGTAACTGGGGCAGGTGGATCTCCCCGGCGCTCCACTATACATCCCCCAAACCTTTCCCACACCCCCGGCCCCTCCGCCCTCTCACCCCTTCCTGTTCTCCATCCTCCCACAAGTCTGTGAAATGAAGTGAAACAAAAAACATAAACTCCCGGCTTACAGTTCTCTCATTACCTATCGGCTGAGAAAGCCAGGGCTGGCGGGGGAGGTTGTTGTGGTCTTCTGGCAGACATTGCGGTAGAGAGCCTGAAAATCCAGCGCTTACTAAGACTTAGGCGCGAAGCCTCTGCTGAGCGTCTTAGTCGCAGTTAGCGCTTAGTTGAAGGGGAACGAAGCTGGCTGCCAGAAGACCACAACAGCCTCCCCCGCCAGCCCGTCCCCCCTGCCAACTAACTAATCTTTAAATATCCCGTGCCAAACGATAAGCCGCCCGCGCCGCCTCCAACACTCTTCCTCCCGAAAAGCTGTCTCCAATATTATAAAGCTCCTTCGCCGCATGCATCCGAAGCCCTTCCAGATACAGACTCTCATCCGGCCTGCCTCCCATGGCAAATACCACCAGATCGGCGGGAAGCTCCTGTACCTCTGTCTCCGGGCCGATTTTTTTAGCCAGGGGATTGGCAATGTTTTCAGGAAGCTGTGGCTGCCAGGTATTGTAGGGGTCCGGAACCCCTTTTGAGATGTTCTTTTCTATCTGTACACTGTCCTTAGTAAATCCCGTGACTTTTGCACAGTTTAACAGCTTCACTCCCGCCTTCTCCATGTAATGGATCAGATGGTAACGGTTGGCTGTGCAGGCGCCGCTCATAATGTAGGGGAGCATCTCCACAACGGTCACGTCGCAGCCCTTTTCGTATTTGAGCCAGTATGCCGTCTCACATCCCACAACGCCGCCGCCGATGACCACGGTTCTTCTGGCATCTCCCAGTTTCTCGGGTTCGCAGAGAAGGTCTGTGGCCTGCACCCAGTCTGCCTGGTCCACGCCGGGGATTCTGGGGACTACGCTGGTGGTTCCGATGTTGTAGACAATGGCGTCAAAGTTCTGTTCTTTCAGCCACTGTGTGTCTGCCTCCACACCGGTCTGCAGGATAATGCCGCCTTTTTCCTCTGCCAGCCGGACTTCCCTTATGAGGTAATCCAGATAGTTTTTAAAGTCAAATTTTATCTTCGGTCTGCTGCCGGGAACCACCTTGCCGCCAAGCACCTTTTCCCGCTCGATCAGAGTCACCTCATGGCCGCGGGCAGATGCGGTCAGGGCAAACTGCATGCCTGAGGGGCCGGCTCCCACAACTGCGATCTTCTTTTTCTTCTCCGCTTTTGGCAGAGTCTCCGGTATCACATCCTCAAAGCCGGTTCTCGGGTTTACTGCACACTGGGGATGGCCACCCTCCACAAACTCGTTGATGCAGCCCTCCTGGCATCCGATGCAGGGACGGATCCTGTCCACCTCCCCGGCATATGCCTTTTTGCACCAGTCCGGGTCAGCCAGAAGGGGACGCCCCAGCATGACAAGGTCGCACATGCCGTCTCTTATAGCCTTTTCCGCCAGATCCGGGTATCCCAGTTTTCCCACTGCCACGATTGGTACCTCCAGGCCGGCATTGGATCTCACTTCCCTGGTCTTGAAATATTTCTTTGCGATCCTGGAAATTTCCAAAAAACAGCCTGCCGGCATACCTGCCGGGGGATGGGGCAGCCACCAGTTGTCATAGCAGCCCAGATCCACGTCAAACATATCCACGCCGGCTTTTACCAGATTTTCCATGTAGCGCAGGGTATCGTAGATGGTTCTTCCGTTTCCGAATTTCTTCAGGGATTTTACGCTCTCCATCCGCTCCTTGTACGTCTCATTGAGAGCCAGGGACAGATCGATCCTGTACATGATAGGATAAGCGTCTCCCACTCGTTTTCTGATTTCCCTTACCAGGTCCAGGCCGAAGTTCTGCCAGTAAGCATATCTCCCTGCTTTTCTCCTGTTGAACGCAGGGTTTGTGAGCTGATCCAGCAGATAACCCTCATGGCCGTGGAGGTAAACGCCGTCAAGTCCCGCTGTCTTGGCGTCGGAGGCGGCCTGGCCGCCGTTTTTAATGATTTTATGGAGAGCCAGGTCTGTCAGCGGCAGACAGGGAAGCTCCGGAATGTAGAAATTAGGGTTCAGAGAGGCGGAACAGGGCAGCTTCATCTCATTGATGACACACTGGGGCGGTCCTACCCTTCCGAGCCCCGGGGTGAGCTGGATAAAAATGCGGCTCCCGTATGCATGTACTCCCTGAGCCAGATCTCTCCACCCGGAGAAAACCGTCCGGCTTCTGTCGATCCTGGGGAAAAAGCTCAGCTTCCCGGGCTCGGTAACGGTATTGTCAATCCCGTGGCTGATGGGGATCAGGCCGGTTGTAAGAAGGCCGGTCCCTCCTTTTGCCCTGGCAAAAAAATACTGGAGCATCTTGTCATTTGGCCGTCCGTTCTCCTCACACATGTTCAGATTGCCCATGGGGGCCATGACCACCCTGTTTTTCAATGTCATGCGGTTGACCCGTATAGGTGAAAAGATCGCGTCGTAGGGGTAAAGCTTACTGCTCATGACAGCAGAGTGTCCGGGACAGTTTTCCTTCTCCTCCTGTACCCAGCTTCCGTAGCTGTCTACCAGCTTCTGAACGATTTTATCAGTTTTCAAACATGTCACCTCTTTCTGTTCTGGAAATGCAGTTTCCGAAGCCCTTCCACCTCATCGCAGATTTCCTTTAATCCGCAGGTGCTGCACTCTTTGTCTGCTTTTTCCATGATTTTATTCAGTGCTTTTGTTATCATTTTATTCTTCTCTGCCAGCCGCTTAAGCGACAAAATATCTGCTGACTCCTCGGTTATGAACAGTACCTGCACAGCTTTTACACCGGGGTATTCCAGATATTTATTTATATACAGACTGCCTACCCGGGCAAAGGACAGCCCTTCCTTAACGGCTTTTTTTCCTACTCTGACCTGTTCCCGCTCCTCCATAGAGGAGGCTCTTACCATAAATCCTTCGGGGTAGACACTGTATTTGATCAGGTCAATGTCCTTACAGATGTGATACGCCCTGTCGTCCTCCCCAATCTCCTCCGTCTCCGCAAATGTGATTCTGGCATAGGAAAGAGGCCCCCTGATCTGCCCAAGATCCGGCCCGTACAGCAGGGTTTTGCTTTCCCCCACTATGCCCGGCGTGGAGGAAACACAGGTATACGCTGCGCTCTTTTTCTCTCTGCCGCCAAGCTCAAAGGCCGTCTCTTTTAGAAGCAGCACCTGGCTGTCCTTCCGGGCGGGTGCGCAGTCCTGTGCATTATAGGGAAAACAGGCGGCAGGGATCTGCTGCAGCAGAGAACGGGTATCCCGGATGATCTGATCCTGTATATCCATTACAGTTTTCTCTCCCTGTCCATATCGTCGTAATGTTTGCCAAGCAGCTTATAGACAAAGCCGATCAGCTTCACATCCAGGTTAAAGATATATATGATGAAAAGCAGGACGGCTGCGATTCCGCTTACTGCCAGTATCTTTTTCAGGATGCATCCGTGCTTTTTGATACAGCATGTCTTTACACAGCATTCTTTCTTCATAGGGATTCCTCCTTTATCTTCTGCCCTTCTGGCGGGCATATTCCGCTGCGCCCAGGGCGCCCATAAGCTGCGGGTCCACATCCAGATCGATCACTTTTACCTTCAGAACATGCTCAATGGCCTTTTTCAGTCCTGCATTCTTGGCGCAGCCTCCGGTCAGGGTGATCCTGTCCGTGACACCGGCTTTCTTTGCCATGACAAAACAGCGTTTTGCCACTGCCAGCTCAATGCCGGCTGCGATCTCGTCCCTTGCCTTTCCCTCGCCTACCAGTGTGATCACTTCACTCTCCGCAAATACGGTGCACTGGGCAGTGATGGGAATGACATTTTTCGCGCTCAGAGACAGATTTGAAAAATCCTCCAGGGACATTTCAAAGGCATTTGCCATGGTCTCGAAAAAGCGTCCCGTTCCGGCGGCACACTTGTCATTCATGGCAAAGTTCTTGACGGTGCCGTCTGTGTCTATGGCAATTCCCTTTACATCCTGTCCGCCGATATCAATGATGGCGCGCACTTCCGGGTTCGTCACATGGACACCCATGGCATGGCAGCTTATCTCCGAGATATTTTCGTCCGCAAAGGGTACCTTGTTTCTTCCGTAGCCGGTGCCGATGAGATAAGCCAGGTCCTCCGGGCTTTTTAACTCCTCCACCTGTTTTACGGTTTCATCCATGGCGATCACGGAGCTTTCCGATGGATTGATCTTACTTTTTATTGTTGTGTGGGCAGCTATATTTCCCTCCTCATCCAGTATCACGCATTTGGTATAGGTGGAGCCCACGTCACAACCCCCATAATATTTTTTCATTGTCTGCAACCTCCTTTTCCCGGATATCTACCATTCTTTCTCATCGTCAAAATCTTCCAAAGACGGGTCCACGGGTTCCTCATGCATGACTGTGCGCATGTAGCGGTTCACGGACTCTCTCATATGGCGCCTGGAGACCGTTCTGGGGTCCATCAGATCGTGTTCCACCCAGATAAAACGGATTCCCCGCTCCCTTGCCTGATCGTCAAACAGTCCCTGAAGCCCTGCCATGGTCTTGCAGGAAATGTGGCTGTACATGATGACCATATCCGCATGGAATTCCTCACAGACCTTCCAGAGTTCATCCAGCACATTGGCATAGCCGCCGTTGGTGTGTTTTCTCATGGCCATTCGCTCATAGGTCCATGCAATATCCTTTAAAGATTCCTCTTTGTCCTCCGTATTGATGAATTTCATGGACATCATGCTCTCCATATCAATGAGCACATCAATCCCCCAGCACTGTTCTGCCCAATTTCCGAAGTTGGCGTAATAGTGGGCCGGACAGGACCATACCACAGCCCGGTGCCGCATCTCTTTTGCACAGGGGTTCTTCTCCCTGTAGGCCTTCATCATAATCTTGTTCACTCTCTCATCTGTCTTCAAAAATCTGGGATCCCGGCCTGCGTCTGCCATATAGCTCAGCTCCCGGTAGATAGCCAGGATGGAGCCTGTGATCTGCGGATACGCGGTCTGGTTTACATCCCATTTCTCCTGCTCATACTCTGTCTCCTTATTGTATCTTTCCATGGCTTCAAAATAAGCGTCCCAGTCAAATGTCTCCCCTGTATTCTCCTCGATAAAGCGGATCATACCCTTGATCTCCTCCACCGCATAGTCCACGGCCTGCTCATCCAGATAGCGCACCGGAAGAGTCAGCGGATAGGTGGGGAGCTTAAAATATCTGTCCTGGAATATATTTGTCATAACGCTTCCGTCGCAGGGCATGCTGCTGGTTATATAGCATTTTCCGAATATGGGATAATCCCCGGCGATGCCGCATCCTGCCTCCGCGGAGGGAAGGGGACATACGTCTGCCGGAAGCCCGTAGTTTTCCGTCTCATCCAGATAATGTACCTGCATCTGCTGATCCAGAAGGGAAGTGATGTACACAGGGGCCATCTGGGACGGCATGCCTATGAGGTTCGGAAAACCTGCCATGATATGTATGGGCATCATCTCGTCAAAAAGTACGATTTTATCGCTTAAGGCATTGGGTCCGTTCAGGTTCTCATCTGCCTTGAAGGTGTTTTCCAGAAGGCGGGTACAGAACCGCACGATCATCCTCATATGCTCCCTGGCAATACGGAGCTGCGGCCCGCGCAGTCCTGTGAGCTGGGCGTCAATGAACATGGGGGTCTGCAGATAGGAACTGAACCATCTGTATTTCCACAGTCCCTTTACGGAACCCACAGGATTTTTCATGATCATAAGGCTCATATCTCCCCACACCTGCAGCCATTTTGCAAAGTCGTAGGCTGTGTCCTTTACACCTCTCCACTCTCTGAAGGCGGTTGTCAGCTCACCGGTGTGGACATCTCCCTTGTGATGGTCCATGTCTTTCCAGGCATGAAAGGCTCTGGAGACTGTTTTTTTCTCCTTTTTCAGAATCTCACTGCCCTGTGTTTTCAGTTCTTTTCCCTTTTCCAGCAGTTCTTCTATTTTTTTATCCATGGAGGGCGCCTCCTCTCTGGTTCTGGATCTTCTTAATTTCCATCCGTTCCACAAAAGCCTGGATCCTGGTACGCATCTGCCCGGAGGAGCCGGCCCTGTAAGGTCTGTCCACGGACAGTACCGGAAGTTCGTATTCCTCCTGCATGATATGACTGACTAAGGCTCTTTCATATCCCCAGTAGTCACAGAATTTTAACTGCTCATATATAATGCCGTCCGCATGGTAATCCTCATAGAGTTTTCTCACAAAATCACGTCTTGCCTGGATCTTCTCGTGGCTCATATAACGGGCACACTGGCTGTCCTCCATATATCTGCGGCATACTGCCTTCAGTGCGTCCTCCTCTTCTCCAATGTGTATCTCCTGTCTTCCCGGAAAGGAGCCAAAGCAGAAACGGTCTGCTACCACAAGGGCACCGGCCTCCTCCACCAGCTTCGTAAAATCAGGGTCATCGATCTCACTGCCCGCAATGACCACCCTGGCCCGGTAATTCTTTTTTTCATCCGGTTCTCTGTTTCTGATCTCCTCCAGCGTCTCCTGCAGCCTGTCCAGGATCAGATATTTCGGACAGACATAGGTGACCAGGTTCAGAATATGGAATTCGTAGCCTGTAATGCGGGGATTCTCTTCCTTGCGGTATTCCCCGATCTCTGTGATGATACGGCAGATTTTATTGTGCTCCTCCACGGCCTTTCTGATGGCATCATCCGAAGTGTCCACCCCGTAGTTTTCCTCAAGTTTTTTAAAGACCTTTGTCCGAATCTGTTCTGCCTGGTGCTCCACCCCATGTTCCGTCACCTTATAGGGCACATCCACATGGGACATGAAAAATTTGTCTCCCGGTATCAGCTTCTGCACCAGGATATTTTCCATGGAACGGTTCATCTGGGCACAGGCATCAACCGCTGCTATACCGTCCAGGAAATTGTAGCCGCCCTCCACTGCCCGCTCCAAAAGGGCGCGGCAATACTCACAGGTATAGTTTGACATGTAATATGTGGCAATCTCCAGGGAACCTGTCCTGGGCGCCCTCATCCTGAGGGAAAAACAGTTGTCCACATTGAGCAGAACCTCCGGCATATGGAAACAGGTATATCCAATCGCCAGTTTTCCCTCCTTTTTTGCCTGCTGTACCAGTTCATTGTTAGCCTCCTGAAGCAGGTTTTCAAAGTAAAACAAGTGCTTTAAATCTTTCACCCGGTTCACACCTCCTTATACAATATGCAGTTTTTCCAGTGCCTCTCCCACGCCTGCTGCCAGCAGGGAACTGTCAGGCAGGTCTAAAATGTTCTCCCCCTTCAGATCAAACTCTGTCAGACTGCTGTCCTGTCCGATGGACCCGAGAAAAGGAATCTTCTCAAAATCCAGAAACCTCAGCATTTCCGTATCCGGCAGACGGTTCACAAGCGCACCGCAGGCTTCATACATGACCAGCTCATCCGCCACTTTTTTTATGGTTTTGATGACCTGCAGCCCTTTCTGGCTGGGATCTGTGATGAGAATCAAATGGGTCACGCGCTCCATAACACGGCGGTTGATCTGTTCAATCCCGGCCTCACCGTCAATCACCACATAGTCAAACTGCTCTGCCATCATGGTGATGACTTCCTTCAGATATGCGTTTACCGCACAGTAACATCCTGCAGCCTCCGGGCGTCCGATCGCCAGAAACGCAAATCCCTCCTGCTCTTTCAGAGCATCAAACATTAAATTTCTGGCCTCCCCCAGGCACTCCACCGCTTCCTTTTTCTGACCTTTTTGAACATTTTCAACAATTGCCTTCCGTATGTCATCCATGGTGCTCTCCACAGTAACCCCAAGTGCTGTGGCAAGCCCTACAGCCGGGTCCGCGTCGATGGCCAGGATCCTGGCATCCGGATATTTCCGTGTCAGGATACGAACGATCATGGCGGAAACCGATGTCTTTCCCACACCTCCTTTACCTGCAACGGCAATGATTTTTGCTTCTCCCATACGCCTATCCACCTCCTGTGTTCACGCTGCACTGTTACCTTTATTATAGAGATTCGACCGATTATAGTCAATGCAATTTGTTTATTTTTATTATATTTTTCTGTAAATTATATCCACATTACTTTGTATTTCAAAATATTATTTGTATCTCCGGAACAAGAATGTATTTTCATGCAATTCATCCGATAAATATCCATAATTTTTCGTAAAATACAAAAGGCAAAGCTATTTGACAGCTTTGCCTTTGCAATCATTACTTATTTTGTTAAAATGGATTTTCGGCTCAATCACGGCTCCATAACAAAATGGAACGCTCTTTCAGCCACTGTTTCCATACCTGAAAATCCGGCATGAGCTGTTCCACCAGTCTGATGGTCAGAAAAGGATAATTTTTCACACGGGCCAGTGTGAGGATGACCACATAGTCCAGCACCTCCTCCGGTGCAAGGATCAGTCTCCAGTTAAAAAAGAGCCTGCCGTCCTTTGTGCATTTTCCCCATTGACCATATTTTTCCATAACCTGGATCTGCTCATAAGAAACTCCCATAAGTGACGCATAGTAATCTGCTTTCACAGCGAAGATTTCCAGTGCAGAATCAAGGTACTGGGCCTTTTCTTCCTTCTGATATGGCTGGGCATTGATATACCAGGCATCGGTTTTCCCGGCCTCTGCCTTTTTATGTATCCATTCTTTTTTCATTCGTACAAACTGTTTGATTTTTCGCTTAGGATAATGCTTTGGCGCCCGGACTACCACATTCCCTTCCGGTGTGATCTGGATTCCCACTGTAGTCCTGCTGCCGTAAATTATTTGGTATTCCATTTTATTACCCCCGTTGCTGTGCACTCCCCTCTCTGTTTGACGAAACTTTCTGCCGCTTTTTTATTATACTGTATTTTTCCTCCTTTGAAAACAGGCAATTAAAAAAGAGCCCTGTCGGACTCTTTTTCTCAGTTTCTGCTGAATTCCGCAAGCTCCAGGCCTTCGTTCCTGTCCAGCGTCATGCCCACACTCCAGGCATTGACAAACAGAAGCAGCGGATTTCCTCTCATATCTTTTACTTTCTTCATATCTGAGGTTCCTGTCAGCTTTTCAATATCCACGGATTCCTTGTTGGCAATCCAGCGGATATGTTCGTACGGCAGGTTCTCCAGACGGATTTCCACATTATACTCATTCTCCAGTCTGTATTTCAGCACGTCAAACTGCAGGACACCTACTACGCCTACAATGATCTCCTCCATGCCGCCCATAAATTCCTGGAAGATCTGGATCGCACCTTCCTGGGCAATCTGGTTGACACCTTTGACAAACTGTTTTCTCTTCATGCTGTCCATAAGACGGACCCTTGCAAAATGCTCCGGCGCGAAGGTTGGGATACCTTCATAGGCATATTTTTTTCCCGGTGAACACACTGTGTCGCCGATGGAGAAAATGCCCGGGTCAAAGACACCGATAATGTCACCTGCATAGGCCTCCTCCACCACATGACGGTCTGAAGCCATCATCTGCTGAGGCTGGGAAAGACGCATCTTTTTATTTCCCTGGACATGGTACACTTCCTGGGATGCATCAAATTTTCCGGAACAGATACGCATAAACGCGATTCGGTCTCTGTGGTTTTTATTCATATTTGCCTGAATCTTAAATACAAAAGCAGAGAATTCTTCCTTCATAGGGTCAATGACTCCTATATCCGCAGTTCTTGGCAGCGGTGAGGATGTCATTTTCAGGAAATGCTCAAGGAATGTCTCTACACCAAAGTTGGTGAGGGCGGAGCCGAAAAATACGGGAGACAGTTTTCCCTGGTTGACCAGATCCTGGTCAAATTCCGCACTGGCACCATCCAGCAGTTCGATCTCTTCCAGAAGCTGTTCCTTCTGTTCTGCATCCAGCACCTGATCGAGGCGCGGTTCGTCAATGCCGATCTCTTCCTCAATCCCTTCTTTTGTACCTTTCATGGTATCAGAGAAGGTGAGTACCTTCCCGGTATCTCTGTCATACACACCTCTGAACTTCTTGCCGGAACCAATGGGCCAGTTGATGGGGCAGGTGGGAATTCCCAGCTCCTTCTCAATGTCGTCCAGCAGATCAAAGGTATCGTTTGCATCCCTATCCAGCTTGTTGATAAAGGTAAAAATAGGGATATGACGCATGGCACAGACTTTGAACAGCTTTCTGGTCTGTGCCTCCACACCTTTTGAGGCGTCAATGACCATGACCGCAGAATCTGCTGCCATCAGGGTACGATATGTGTCCTCCGAGAAATCCTGATGTCCCGGAGTATCCAATATGTTAATGCAATAACCATCATAGTTAATCTGCAGCACAGAGGAAGTAACGGAAATACCTCTCTCTTTTTCAATTTCCATCCAGTCAGAAACCGCATGGCGTGAGGTTGCCTTGCCCTTCACACTTCCTGCCAGATTGATGGCTCCTCCGTAGAGAAGGAACTTTTCCGTCAGTGTGGTCTTACCGGCATCGGGATGGGATATGATCGCAAATGTACGTCTTTTCGTAATTTCTTTCGTATAGTCAGCCACTTGAGGGACCTCCTTATTCTTTTAACACGCTTAAAACATTTTAGTATACCGGGAATATGGTGTCAAGGACTTCTTAAACTTTCTCTTATCTCATTATTCCCCGTCGGAGGTTCCTTCATCCATTGGTGTGATCACGATATTCTCTACCGGAACGCTTGTTTTTCGTTTTACGATGTCCTCGATCTGGGCGCGTTTATCATCTGCCATGTACTCCTGGGGAACGATCACGTCCGCGGAGTCATTGGTCAGATTCACTACCACGTTCTCAAATCCCTTGGCATCCAGCAGCAGCTCCGCAGCTTCCTCCTGCTCAGCCAGATCTGTCATTTTCACCATGGAGGCAATGGCTTCCTGTTTCTGCTCGTCTCCAATGTTCTCATTGTTGATGATCTCAAGAAGGGTCTCTTTGTTGGCGGAGCGCACCTGTTCCCTGCTGACCTTTGCCTGTGCCACAAAATTGGATGCTCCTGTCAGAACTGCCTCACCTGGTGTCTCAGCGGACGCGTCTTTGCTGTCTGCATTGTTGTCCGTGGTGTTTCCGTCCTCCCCAGTGGCTGTGCCGTCTGTGGATGAGGAGCTCTGATCCTGTGTTGTATTATTGTCCTCTGTGGTGCCGGTATCCCCGTTTTCCGCCGCTGCATTCTCTTCAAGTAAAGCGGACTCGTCTGTAAGGTCGTAATCCAGGCTGTCAATATCCTCCACGATTCCGTCTGCGTCCGCTGTCTCTTTGCTCTTATCATCCGCTGTGTTTGTGCTGGCTTTCTTCAGTGTCTTGTCAATCCCCAGATGGTTATCTGAATAATTGATGTACCCGGCAACCGCGATCATGATTGCCAGTGCGGTGATAATGACCTGATTCTTCTTAAAGATTTTTTTCATGCGAGCTACTCCTTTAATTCATTTTAGCAACTGTCCTGCCGAAAGAACGCCTTTTTGGGCGTCAGCGGTCAGTCACCATCTTCATTACTTTAATTTTATGGGCTTCTACCTGAAATAATGCCTGCACAGCCTCCTGAATATTCTGAATTACATGGGGATCTTCCCCGCCCTCGGCCACAACCACTACGCCGCTTATTTTCGGGTAACGCTCATTTGACAGATACGGCTCCTGGTTGCCCTTGGAATCCTTGGAATATACGGTGTCTGTGCCGTCCTTTTCCACCACCCTCTCTCCTGTGTCCTCAAATGTGACGAAGACGTCTGTCTTTCCGATTCCCTTTACCTCAGCCAGCACCTCCTTAAGCCGCTGCTGAAGCTGGTCCTCATAATTGGTTTTCTGGCTTGCTTCGCTTGTGGGTGTACTCTTGGCAGTCTGTTCCTCGGTATCCTTTTTCTTCACAGGCATGGCAATGATAAGCAGCAGGATGCCTGCCAGCAGCACTACCACAATCTGCTCCTTTTTCAGCATTTCCGGAAATGGCTTCATGGTCCCACCGCTCCTTCCTGCAGGGAATCTTCCTCATCCTGCGGCTGTGTATCCCCGGTATCCTCACTTTTTTTATTCCAGCCGTACTCCTCCTCAATCTCCCTTGCATAGTTCTCCCATTCCTCCCGGTCCCGCTCCTCCTCTTCCATGTACCGGTCCACACCCGCGTCGATTTTATTCTCAAGCTGCAGGAAATCCAGCACAGGCGAGAGCAATAGGAGTATCAGAAGCAGTCCCATATAAAACTGAATGTACTTTTTATAATTGTTGTCCGGCAGAAAATGCATCACTGCGGATAAAAAAATAAAGTAGCACGCCAGGTTCCGCATCCAGCCGTAAAGGGTATCTGTCATATTGCCGGCCTCCTAATGTCCGATAAATGAAATGGTGAGTACTGCAATGGTGATCAAAAACAGCAGTTCCATGGTGAGCAGCACCTTTAAAAGCAGCATACAGCCGTCCCCGATGGTAGCCAGAGCCCCCACCATTCTTTTGTCCGAAATAGGCTGGACAATGGCTGCCAAAAGCTTGTAGAGCAGAGTCGTCATCCCCAGCCGGATGACAGGGGGAAGTCCCACACACAGGATGACTATGATCCCGATAACTCCCAGCCCGTTCCTCACCAGGACAGCGGTTCCGAGGGCTACCTCTGTCACGCCGTTTATGGCGTTTCCGATGCCCGGGATAGCTGCCGCCGTCTTGCCGATGACGTCCCGCTTCAGCGTGTCTATGGCAGGGCTTATCATGTTCTGGATGATCTGCATTCCGATCACAACTGCTATACAGGTCCGCATGACCCATTCCACTATGGTCCTCACAAGCTCTGCCATTTTGGAGAGGAAATCCTCACTGTGCAGAAAGTTTACAAGCTGAAGCAGCACGTATATATGGATACCCGGCAGAACACCTTTTAAAAAGATAACCTGTACCACATACACCAGCACCAGGACCACTTCATAGAAGACCATGGCTGTGGCACTCCCCGTAGCCGCAGTGACTGCCAGGAAGTAGGAGGGCATCAGCGCTTTCATAAAAGTGACAAAGCCTGTCAGCCCCTCACTTATCTCTATGCTGAGTGTACCGAAGGAATGCACCAAAGCTGCCAGAAGAAGCATGTATACAATGTAAAAACTGATCTCCCCCATCTGTCCGTTGTTGAATACATTGGAAAAATTGGAAAACAGAGAAGCCAGCAGCACCAGCAGCACCACATGGATCATGGTATCCCTCTCCGCCGCCAGGTTTTCCAGCAGAAAATTCTTGGCCAGCGCAAAAAAATACTCTTTTGAGAACAGCTTCTCTCCGCTTAAAATCTTATGCAGGGCGTCCTCCAGACTGAAGCTTTCCTCCCCCAGAAGCTCATTGATGGCATCCTGCATCTGCTCTAACTCCATGTCATCCATGAGTTTTTCCTCTGTGGCACTCTGTGTGTCCTGACGGATCTCTTCCTCTGACTTTTCATCTGCTGCATCTTTGTTCTCTGCCGTATTCCCGTTCTCCGCCGCATTCCCGTTCTCTGCCGCATTCCCATTCTCTGCCGCATTCCCGTTCTCTGCCGCATTCCCGTTCTCTGCCGCATTCCCGTTCTCTGCCGCATTCCCCTTCTCCGCCGCATTCCCCTTCTCCGCCGCATTTCCGTCCCCGTTATCTTTTGGCTGCCCATCCTGCGTTACAGTATTCTGCGGCTGGTTTTTTATCACATCTTGTCCTGCATTTGCCGAAAAAAAAGAGGCTCTCACCTCCACTGCCGCAGCCAATACCAGAAACAGCACTGCCAGCACGCATCCTGCTGCCCTGACTCTTTTTCCTATCCCCCCTTTCATACCAGAAACCCGTAGATGGCCTCCATCAGTGCAAGCAGCACCGGCATGGACAATACCATGATATAAAGTTTGACAAAGATCTCAATCTGGTTCCCAATAGCCCCGTATCCCGCGTCTTTGCAGATGCTGGCGGAAAACTGACCGATGTAGGCAGCCCCTATCATTTTCAGCAGTATGGTCAGATATTTTGTATCCACAGGCACATACTCCTGGATCTTCAGCACAGAGTCCAGCAGGTAGGAGAGCTTCTGCGCCATGAAGGTAAAGATGCAGATTCCCACTGCCAGGCTCAGATACAGAGAATACTCCGGCTTTGTCTCTTTTAAAAACAGCGCCAGCACCACTCCTGTCATGCCCAGCATGACGATTTTCACCACTTCCATCCAAAGCCCTCCTTTCCTCTACAGCGCAAATAACTCCTGTATGGTCTGGAATAAATCGTTGATGTAAGGCAGCACCCAGAACAGCACCAGTAAAAGTCCGGCAAGGCTTGTCAAAAAAGCCAGTTCTTCCCGCTGGCTGTGTTTTAAAATCTGGCACAGCACAGAGACCAGAATCCCCACTGCGCCGATTTTGAATAAAATTGTTACCTCCACTTATCTTCCTCCCTTCCTCCTGGATCTCATGTCCCGCGTGCCCTGCCTTTTTTCAGATCAGCGTAATGGCAAGAAATATTCCTCCCAGCACCCCCAGACTCTGATAAAGTCTTTTTTTCACAGGAATCTCAGCCTGCACTGCCTGAATTTTCCGCTCCAATTCCTGCTGAAACAAAGCCATGGCATTTTCCTGCTGGGAAATATCCAGATAGCCCAGATACTGGCCCAGCTGTCTTAGCTCCTCCTTGTCTTCTTTTGTAAGCGCACTGTCTCCGAACGCGGTTTCCGCCTCCTGCATAAAAATATCGGCAAACAAGATTCCGTCATAGGCATCCGCCCGCTCTGCCACATTTCTCAAAAAATCGGAAAACGGCGGGGTCAGTCTGCCTGCTGCCCGGATAAGAGCCTCCGGAAGCGCCTCCTTGCGGTAGCTGATCTCTCCTTTTATAAGCAGGACCATCCGCTGAAGCTCCCGAAGACCGGAAAGTCTTCTGGTAAGCTTCAGGCTTCTCTCAAAACCCAGAGCCGTACAGGAGAGCACCACAAGACAGACTCCCAGCACTTTCAGCATAAAGTTCCTCTCCTCCTTGTTTCATCAAACAGGCAGGTGCCCCTCTCATCAAACACGGCCTTCACTTTTCCTGCCTTGTCCTTATTGTGGAGAATAATATACCTCTCAAATATCTTTTCCTGCACCAGACGCTGCATCAGGGGCTTCCTCTTGATATCCTCAATGGAGCTTCCGTGAACCGTGGCAAACAGCTTGCATCCGCAGTGGATAACGGATTCAATGGCATGAATGTCCTCATAATCCCCCAGCTCATCCACGGCCACCACTTCCGGTGACATGGAGCGGATCAGCATCATCATACCCTCCGCCTTTGGACAGCAATCCAAAATATCCGTGCGGATTCCCAAGTCATTCTGCGGAATCCCCTGATAGGAACCGGCGATCTCGGAACGCTCATCCACCACCCCCACTGACATGCCCGGCAGATAGGTATTGCCGTCACTGACCTGTCGAATCAGGTCGCGCAGCAGGGTGGTCTTCCCGCACATGGGCGGGGAAATGATCAGGGTGTGGCAGACATTCCCCTTGTTGACCACATAGGGAAGGATCTGGTTGGCACATCCTTTTATCTGGTGTGAAAGTCTCAGATTTATATAAGATATGTATTTCAGGCTTTTGATCTTTGCTCCGTCCAGTACCGTTTTACCGGCAATTCCCACACGGTGGCCTCCCTGAATGGTGATGAATCCCTGCCGGATCTCTTCCTCAAATGCGTACATGGAATAATTGCTCACATACTCCATGGTCTCCCGCAGGTCCTTTGCCTCTACCTGGCAGACGCCCTGCATCTGCTTGGTCAGTTTTCCTTCTTTTGTAAGAAAATACTCATTCCCTTTGTAAATTAAGATCAGCGGCGCGTTGACCCTCAGCCTGATTTCATACAAGTGCTCCATATCAAACTCCGCATGCTCCAGGGCTGCCCTGATCTTCTGGGGAAATAACCGTATAATATCCCTTTCTCTCATTGTCTCACCTCTTTAAGATAATATATGAGGACAATCCCTGTTTCATACGAAAAATATCTCGACGCAGAGTATATATGGTTTTGCGCAGATTTCTGTTGACCTTTTTTTCTTCTTATCTTATGCTGATACTATCTCCGCAAGTCCTGAAACTGCATTTTTTTGCCGCAGTTCATGTAAGCGCTTGAAAATTTTCCAATACGCTTTTGGACGCGGTTCATTTTAAAAAGGAGAGAGAGATCATGAAAGAAACCATAGACGCCTATCTGGCTTTTATGAAAGAGACGGAACTGCTGAAATCCGTGACAAGGACAGCCTGGACCGGTTCCGGGAAACAGGAAAGTACCGCGGAACATTCCTGGCACCTGGCGCTCTTTGCCGCGGTCATGCTGGAAAAGTACCCCGGGCTGGACATCCGAAAAACGCTGCTCATGTGTCTTCTCCACGACATAGGGGAAATCTATGAAGGCGATATCTCCGCCGCACTCCACCCGGACAGCTCCCGCAAGTACCAGGAGGAGTACCGTGCTGCCAGCCGTGTCTTCTCCCTGCTGCCCGAAAAACAAAAAGAAGATTTCATGGCCGTCTGGCAGGAGTATGAGGACGGCCAAACGCCCGAAGCCCGTCTGGTAAAGGCTCTGGATAAGGCGGAGACGATCATCCAGCATAATACAGGAAAAAATCCGCCGGACTTTGACTACGACTTTAATCTTCAGTACGGAAAACCGTATTTTACCGATGATACCCTGCTGGAGGAAATGCGGAATGTGCTGGACAGTGAGACGAAAGCCCACTCCAAAGGGCAGTGAATCAGGAAACGCCGGACCCCGGGATAACAATCCTCCCACGCAGTCCGGCGTTTCCTATTCATGGTCTCTGTCTGTATCTCAAATTCTCACCCACACAAGCATCTCTCCCACTGTCCTGTTTGTCCAGGTATAGTATGGAATGAATTTCAGCGTCTGGCGCTCAAATTTTCTTCCCGCATAGGATTTATATAGTGTTTTCTCGTCCCACTCATCTTCTGAGAGGCGTTTTCCCTCTGTAGTCAGTGTCACAACCCCTTTCAGCAGATCTTTCTCATATTTCACTGTAAACTGTGGATTCTCATCCAAATATAATTCCTGGAGCTGGTCCCCGTTGTCCGCCTCTTCTAGGCAATACACAACCGGACCGCGCATCACTGCCACCTTACCGACATCCTCCCTGACTTTTGGATTGGCTGCCACCAGTTCCACCGGCATTTCCATGGAAAATACAAGCACGTCCCCGTTCTTCCAGCAGCGGTCTAAAAGCAGATATCCGTTCTCCACAGGACAATCCACCGCTTCCCCATTGAGTTTCAGGCTATAGCTGCGGCACCAGCCCGGCACGCGGATGGCATATGTAAACGCCGTATCCGCCTCATTTTCCACCTGTATCTTCACATCACCGCTCCACGGATAATCAGTCTCCACTCGGAACTGATTCTTTTTCCCGTTCAGAACAGCCTGCATACTGCCGCCGATAAACAGATTCATATAGATCTCTTTCTCATTGTACTCATAAGCATATCCCCCGATGGAGGAGAGGAGACGGGCCACATTGGGAGGGCAGCAGGCGCATCCGAACCATTTCTGACGCTCCACTTTCACATGTTTTTTGTGATAATCTTTCTCGGAAGCCTCCGGCACGGCCTCCAGAGGATTTACATAGAAGAATTTCTTACCGTCCAGGGACATGCCGCTGATCACTCCGTTGTAGAGACAGCGCTCCATCACATCTGTGTACCGGCTGTCCTTTGTGATCTCAAACATCCTTCTGGCAAAGAAAATAAATCCGATGGCAGCACAGGTTTCCGCGTAAACCGTATCGTTTGGCAGATCATAGTCAAAGGTAAATGCCTCACCGTACTGCGAGGAACCGATAGAACCGGTTACATACATCTGCTTTTCCACAATATTATTCCAGATTTTCCGGCAGGCTTCAAATAACTCCCGGTCTTCGGCTGCACTGGCCACTTCAGCCATTCCCGTATAGAGATATACGGCACGTACCGCATGGCCTTCTGCCCTGTCCTGCTGGCGGACCGGCTTGCCGGCCTGATAATACTGGTCTTGGAAATAACTGTCTTTCCAGAAGAAATCATTGCCGTTTTTTTCCCTCTCCTCTGCAAAATACAGCGGTGCCTGCCCCCTCTGGTCAATGAAATATTTGGCAAGCTCCAGATGTTTTTCATCCTTTGTCACCTCATAGAGTCCCACAAGGGCCATCTCCGCTACCTCATGACCGGGATATCCGGGTTTCTTACCAGGCGCATTTCCTATATTTTCATAAACACAATTTACATAGCCAATGGCTGTGTCCAGAAATTTCCGTTTTCCGGTTGCCTTATAATAGGCTACAGCACCTTCCACCATATGACCCAGGCAGTAGAGCTCGTGGTGATCCATAAGGTTTGTAAAGCGTTTTTCCAGACCATTCAGGATATAATAGGTGTCCAGATACCCGTCCGGCTGCTGTGCCGCACAGATGATATCAATGGCCTCATCCGCCGTTGCCTCCAGCTCCTTGTCCGGATGCCACATGAGAGAGTAGGCCACAGCCTCCAGCCACTTATAGGCATCACTGTCCTGAAATACCATTCCCTGAAAACAGCCTTCCTCCATACCAGCGGCAACACGGAAATTCTGCATACAGTAACTGGGCTCCGCCCCCTCGATCCTGTCATTTAATGCCTCCCACTGGTAAGGGATCACATGGTTTCTCACCAGCTCCATATACTCTTTCCAGAAATCATCCTGAATCGATACATCGCCCAGCGGCATCATTTTCACTTTCTTTTCTAACATGCCATACCTCCTAAATTTCATGTTGAATTCCAAGATTCCCCGTGCTACCATAAAGATATGGAAAACTTTGTAAGGCAACAGCCGGATTCCTGTTTTTCCCTTTGTTTATCAGGTTTTATCTTATGAAATGATTGTATCATCTACAGTTTCGGAAACAACATATAAATCAAAAGAAAAGGTGGTCATATCCCAGATGTTGCATTGTATTTGTGATGCCTCAAAGCCGGCAGAATACCTGACCTGCGGCAACCTTATAAGTGAAAACGGATTTATGCATTTAAGCAGGACCCTGGACTTCTTTGTTCTGATCCTGGTGCAGGAGGGAACACTGCACATCTGCCAGGACGACAGGACCTGCGATGTGGGCCCGGGGGAATTCTTCGTCCTGTTTCCCGGCATCACCCATTATGGTTATAAGCCCTCCCATGGATATCTCTCCTACTGCTGGGCGCATTTTGCACTGCCGGGCACTCCTGCGGATACGGTCAAAAATCTGCCTCATTCTGTCGGAATCTATCAGCAGGCCCGGGGCCTTCCCCTCACAGATGCCTTCTCTGCCGAGCAGGTTTTTCTTCCGGAGCACGGCAGAATCTCCATGGAAAAACGTTCCCAGCTCCTGTTTCTCCAGCTTCTGGATCTGGCTAAGCGCAGCAGCTATCAGAGGACTTGGAGCTGCCGCCATGCGCTGAATCTGCTGCTTCTGGAGATCAGCCGTGAGTATCTGCAGGCAGAGCACTTTGGACAGGATCTTCTGCCGACTGCCGTGCAGGATATCATAGAATGGGTGCAGAGCCATTTTGACCAGCCCCTTACAGTCAGCGGCCTGGCGGAAAAATTCGGGTACCACCCTACCTATCTGTCTGCACTGATCAAACAGTACACCGGTTATCCCCTTGTCACCTATATCAACCGCACACGCATCAGCGTATCAAAAAATCTGCTGAACAGCCATTCCCTGACCATTCGGCAGATTTCTTCCATGTGTGGATTCGCGGATGAAAAGCATTTCATGAAACTGTTCCGGCAGTTTGAAGGCATGACTCCCACCCAGTACCGGAAAGCCTTTGACCAGAAAAAGATCAACACACTCTGATACGCACCCGGAAGCAGCGGCAGGGAGAGCTGTTTTTCGGTCATGAGAAGACTCACACGCTATGACGCGCATTCGGAAGCAGCGGCAGCCTTTTTTAGTAGTCACCCCAGAAAGGATATGCACTCCCGCTGTCCATGGACGCCTTAATGTCACTGTAATATCTCAGTTTACGGTTTATCTGCTTTCTGGCAGACTGCAGTTTCTCAATCTGCTCTGCCACATGCCGGTCCTGCTCCTTTAGCAGAGCGAGGATTTTCTCGATATGCTCCTGTTCCTCCTCCTCGTATGTAAAAAACTCCAGAAGCTTTGCCATGGACATGCCCGTCTCCTTAAAACAGCGTATGGCGCCCAGACGGCCGATATGCTCTTCGGTATAAATGCGCTGATTTGCCTTTGTCTTTTCCACTGCAGGCAAAAGACCGATCTCCTCGTAGTACCTGAGCGTGGATGCCGGCAGCCCAAACATCTGGGAAACCTGTTTTATTGTGTATGTTGTCATAATACCCTCCTTATTTTCGGCGTATATAACAAAGTTAAGGTCCTTTATTGACTTCAAGTATACTTGAAGTGCTAAACTTTGTAAAGAAACAAAAAAAGATGACAATTATTCAGCAGGTCTGCGCATTTACTGCGCTGACCGTAAGAAAACGTTTCACAGCCAAGCAAAAATCCCATCGCCAAAGGCGATTTTGTATGGATTTTTGCCTGTAACTGTGAGGACACTGAACAGTTACAAAAGGAGATCACTTATGTACAGAGCAGATGACAAACGATATGAAACCATGACATACAACCGCTGCGGATACAGCGGCCTAAAGCTTCCTGCAGTCTCCCTGGGACTATGGCACAATTTTGGTGACACCGCAGTCTATGACAACATGAAAAAGCTGTGCTTTACTGCCTTTGACAACGGCATCACCCACTTTGACCTGGCAAACAATTACGGTCCCGAACCGGGAAGCGCGGAGAAAAATTTCGGCAGGATCGTAAAAGAAAATCTATCCGCCTACAGGGATGAGATAATCGTCAGCACCAAGGCAGGCTATGATATGTGGCCGGGTCCTTACGGGGACTGGGGCAGCAGAAAATATCTGACTGCCAGCCTGGACCAGAGTCTTATGCGCATGGGCCTTGCATATGTGGATATTTTCTACCATCACAGAATGGACCCGGAAACTCCCCTTGAGGAAACCATGGGTGCCCTGGATCAGGCAGTGAGAAGCGGAAAAGCCCTGTATGTGGGACTGTCCAACTACGACGGGGAGACTATGAAGAGAGCAGCTGCTATTTTAAAGGAACTGAAATGCCCCTTTGTCATTAACCAGAACTCCTACAACATCTTCAACCGCACCATAGAGAACAACGGTCTGAAGAAAGCCTGCGCGGAGGAGAAAAAAGGGATCATCTCCTTCAGCCCGCTGGCCCAGGGCATGCTGACGGACCGCTATCTAAAAGGAATCCCTTCGGACAGCCGGGTAGTCACAGACGGACGTTTCCTAAACGCAGAACAGCTCACAGACAGCCGTCTTGACTGCATCCGGGGTCTGAACCGGATTGCATCCGAGAGAGGAGAAAGTCTTGCGCAGATGGCGCTGAAATGGGTATTGAAAGATGACGTAGTGACCAGTGTACTTGTAGGTGCTTCCAAGGCAGAACAGATTCTTGATAACCTGAAAGTACTCAAAAGTGCTCCGTTTACGGAAGAAGAGCTGAAAAAGATTGACGAGCTTTCTATGGCACTTTAAGCTGTTTTAATCCATCCCCTGTACTTTCACAAAGTATGGCCATATTTGAAAAAAGTCCTGCCGGCCGGGGTTCTGCGTCGAAACGCAGCCGCCTTCTGCCCGCAGGACTTTTTCATACAGTAATTCAGGATTCCACGCCGCAGTCTTCCTACGCCGAAGCGTGCCGCCTGCGGCTGTCTTTTGCTGAACGGACTTTCCTTTCTTCAAAGCTGTAACGGTAATTCTATTTTTTCAAAGGAAAACGGAACTGCCGTACAGACCTGACAGACGTATCCCTCTTCCACCGGAATTTCCTCCATGACAGCATCTTCCATGGACAGTTTTGAAAGGTCCCTGGTGATTCCCTCCCCGCTCCATTTGAGATAACTCTCCTTCCTGGCCCAGAAAAACGCAAATGCCATTTCCGGGTCTTTGGCGTTTTGGATCACTTCCTGTTCCAGGGCATTCATAGTCCGCTCCAGAAGCCTTTTTCCTCTCACCGGCTGACGGATCTGAATGTCAATCCCTACCGGAATCCCTGCCAGAGCGCAGACCGCATATGCGCCGGAATGGCTGATATTAAAATGGATCTCAGGATATCCGTGGAGATATGGCTTTCCGTTTTCTCCTTTTGCAAGCATCTTTTCAAGCTGGGCTGCCCCTTCCTCTCCATCCGGAACGGACAGTCCGTACAGCTTTTTTAAGGCATGGGCAAGAAGAACACGTCCGGCCCGTGTTTCCAGCCTTCCTTTTTCACCTTTTACTTCTGCTCTGCCTGTCAGTCTCTCTGTTTTTCCGTAAAAAATCCAAACCTTTTCCACAGCCACTACTCCTTCTTCTCCGGTACAAGCCCGCTCTCCTTGAGAAATCTTGACACTTCCAAATCCTTGTCATGCCTGCATTTTGCATAAAGTATGTAAAGCTCTTTTCTGGCCCTTGTCATGCCCACATAGAAGAGCCGCCGCTCCTCCTCTATGCTGCTGTCTGAAACGGCTTTATGATAGGGAATGGTCCCTTCATTCACATCCATGAGAAACACCCGGTCAAATTCCAGACCTTTGATGCTGTGCAGAGTGGACACTGTGACGCCTTTTTTCTCAATATCCTGTTTCTTTGCCTGTTCCTTTAACTTGTCCGTGTAGTCTGAAATATGCGCAAACCATTCACCGAAGCTTTTATATCCTTTTGCACTCTCTTCCAGCTCCTCCATGACTTCGTACAGGTCATCCACTTTGATCTTACGGTAAGAGGCGTAATCCTTCAGATACTCTTCATACCCGATGCCGTACCGGATGTAATTGATGGCCCCATAGGGTGTCATGCGCTTCAGTGTTGTCAGGTCTTCCTCCATCTTGTCGATCCTGTCGCACATCCAGTCCTTTCCCTCATAAAACCAGCGCAGCCCCTCAAAGGACACTGTGGCATCGTCCAGCGCATCCCTGGATATATAACGGTTGGGACGGTTCATAACCTGCAGGAATTCCCGGCGGCTTCTGTCGCCCTGGGCCAGCTTTATATAGGAAATGATATTTCTGGATATCCAGTGCTCATACAGATTCGGCAGGGCATCCCGCATCTGAAAAGGGATCTGGTATTCCATCAATGTCTCCACCAGGAATCTGGCTCCCAGATTGGTGCGGTAGAGAATGGCTGTCTCCTCGTAGGATTCTCCCTCCTGTACTGCCTTTTTTATGCAATCCTTTACAAAAAGCTCCTCCTCCTTGCCGTCCTCAAACGCACGCACAACCACCGGTTTTCCCTCCCCGTTTTCCGTAAAAAACTCCTTGGGATAGCGGTTCTTGTTTCTCCCGATCACACGTTTGGAAGCCTCCACGATCTGCTTTGTGGAGCGGTAATTACAGGCCAGCAGTTCTGTCTCTGCATCCGGAAAATCCTTTGGAAAATGGAGCATGATCTCCGGCTTTGCCCCTCTGAACGCGTAGATGGACTGGTCATCATCCCCCACGATAAAGAGGTTATTCTGGGGCGCTGCCAGCAGCTTTATAATGTCATACTGAAGCTGATTGATGTCCTGGAACTCATCCACAAGCACATACCGGAACTTATTCTGCCAACCGGCCAGGATATCTTTTCTTCCTGTCAGAAGGTCATAACAGTACAGCAGCATGTCATCGAAATCCAGAAGCCTGGATTGTCTGCAGGCGTCCACATAGGAGCGGTAAATCTTTCTGAACGTGTCATCCGGGCAGTTGGCGGAATAATAATGCTCTATGGGCATCCTTCCGTTTTTTACAATGGAGATTTCCTGTACCAGCCCCTCAAAAAACTCCTTCTCGTCATCGATCCGCATTCTCTGGCGGTAGACGATTTCCTTTAAAATATCGTATTTCCGCTCTTCACTCAGAATATTCTTTGCGGACAGACGATAGGCATGGCGCAGGATTCCGTAAAAAATGCCATGGAACGTGCCAAAGGTCACCTCCCTGTAAGGGCCTGCCATACCTTCCTTATCACACAGGCGTAAAAAACGCTCCTTCATCTCCCTGGCAGCCGCTTTTGTAAACGTCACCACCAGAATGGATGAAGGAGTTACCTGGTATTCCTTTATTAAGTTAGCCACCCTTCTGGTGATGGTGGTGGTTTTCCCGGAACCGGGGCCTGCAAGAAGCATCATGGGGCCCCGGTTGTGGGATACTGCTCGTTCCTGTGAGGAATTTTTCTGCATATATGAGTTACTCCAATAGTGTTTGTTTATGCCTGCTCCAGTTTTTCCACTGCAGTATGCAGACGTTTCATGGACTCCTCTTTTCCCAGCACTTCCAGGATCTCTGTAGCACCGGCAGGTGTCATCTGCTTGCCGGAAAGGGCGGTGCGCACAGGCCAGAGGATCTGTCCGTTTTTATATCCGTTTTCCTTTGCAAAACCGCAGAGCAGTTCATACAGCGCATCGTTTGTATAATTGTCAAAACCTTCCAGAACCGGTATGACCTTTTTCAGAACCTCCAGTGAGATTTCCGGGTTGGTTTTCATTTTCTTGTGTGTGTACATGGACACATCGTACTCCGGTACTGCCTCAAAGAAATCAATGAGAGCCGGAATATCCGGGAAAACTTCAATCCTTGTCTTTACCATGCCGGCTATTTTCTCAAGGTTCAGATCTTTTTTGACTGCCTCTTTCACAAACGGAAGCGCCATGTCATAGAACTTGTCAAAGTCCATCGCTTTGATGTACTCCCCGTTCATCCATTTCAGCTTTGTCATATCAAACACAGCCGGGGATTTGCTCATATGATGATAGTCAAATTCTTTCACCAACTCTTCCAGGCTGAAAATCTCACGGTTGTCCTCCGGGCACCATCCAAGCAGCGCCACGTAATTTACGATTGCCTCTGTGAGAAATCCCTGGTCCAGCAAATCCTCATAGGAGGAGTGGCCGGAGCGTTTGCTCAGCTTTTTGTGCTCCTCATTGGTGATCAGCGGACAGTGTACATAAGTGGGAATCTCCCAGCCAAATGCCTCGTAGATCCTGTTATATTTCGGTGAGGAGGACAGGTATTCATTTCCGCGCACCACATGGGTGATCCCCATGAGATGATCGTCGATCACGTTTGCAAAGTTATAGGTGGGATAACCGTCTGACTTGATCAGGATCAGGTCATCCAGTTCATTGTTCGGCACGGTGATGTCACCGTAAATATCATCATGGAAGGTTGTGGTTCCCTCTGCCGGCATATTGAAGCGGATCACATGGGGTTCTCCTGCTGCAAGCTTTGCCTCCACTTCCTCTTTGCTTAGATGCAGACAATGCTTGTCATAGACCGCAATCTCCTTGCCGTCCTCTCCCACGCTGGCTTTCAGGGAATCCAGGCGCTCTTTTGTACAGAAACAGTAATATGCATCTCCCTGTTCGATCAGTTGTTTGGCGTATTTCAGATAAATGCCCTGTGCGTTTCTCTCACTCTGGACATAAGGGCCGTAGCCGCCGTCCTTATCCGGGCCTTCGTCATGAACCAGTCCCGTCTTTGCCAGTGTGCGGTAAATGATCTCCAGTGCGCCGTCCACAAAACGTTCCTGGTCTGTATCCTCAATACGGAGCATAAAGCTTCCGTTCTCATGCTTTGCGATCAAATACGCATATAAAGCAGTTCTCAAATTTCCCACATGCATTTTTCCTGTGGGGCTTGGGGCAAATCTTGTTCTTACGGTACTCATATCATCAATCTCCTTATCGGTTCCATTTTTCTCCTGGTTTTTCCACGAAAAAGGGGTACATGGACATTGTCGGCCAAATACCCCATATCATTGAAATTATACCGTAAGGTTTTCTACTTTTCAAGTGGGAAACAGAATTTTCCCCCTTCAGCGGAAAATAAGTATTACTCTTCCCGCGGGACAGCGACCTGGGAAAGTCTCTTTTATTCCCGATTTACCGTCCGGTAAGTCTCCTCCACAATCCTTTCCATGGCATTCAGAATATTCTCATACCCTGTACAGCGGCACAGATGTCCGGAGATCAGTTTTTTCAGTTCTTCTCTGCTGTATCTCTTCCCTGTGCCCACAATCTCCACTGCGCTCATAATAAGACCCGGTGTGCAGAAGCCGCACTGGACTGCAGCCTCCTCCACAAAAGCTGTCTGGATAGGGGAAAGTTCCCCGTTTCTGCCCTTTAAGCCCTCCACGGTCATGATGTGTTTTCCCTCCGCCCACATGGTCAGATAGATACACGAATCAATGGCTTCGCCGTCCACAAGGACCGTACAGGCGCCGCATTCCCCTACCTCACAGCCGCGTTTCACACTGGTAAGTCCCAGGCGGTTTCTTAAAGTATCAAGCAGGGCTTCCCTGTCATCCACTGCCAGTTCTGTCTCTTTTCCATTGACGGTCATGGTTATGATCTTAAACATCTGCCTCACCTCCTGAAGCTTTTTCTATGGCTTCTTTTGCAGTTCGCACGGACAGCTCCCGCACCAGCTGAAGACGGAATTCCCTGGATGCACGCCAACTGGAACGGGGTGTCACTTCAGAGACTGCTCCCTCTTGTATCTTCTCATACAGTTCCGGGTCTGTGACCGCCATTCCTTTTACCGTTTCCTCTGTTTTAAAACAGCGTATGGGGGTAGGTGCAGCCACGCCGAATCCCAGCCGGAACTCCGAAATCCGCATGTTGTCAGCACTTAATTTCACATGTACCGCACAGCCGAGAGTGGCAATCTCCATAGCGTTTCTTTTCCCGTATTTTGTATAATGTCCGTAAAATCCCCGGTAATTCTCCCTGGTGATCTTTATGGCAGTCAGAATCTCTGCATGTTCCCGCAGGGTCCGGCCCGGACCTGTGTAAAACTCAGCAACAGGTATCTCTCTTGTGCCTTTTGGACCTGTCAGCTCCAGCACCGCATTCAGAGTAAAAAGCAGAGCCGCGCTGTCTGCACTCGTCACGCCATTACAGACATTTCCCCCGATGGTTCCTATGTTGCGGATCTGGGGGCCTCCCACCTGATCTACTGCCCATCCCAGTGCAGGGATATATTTTTGTATCACAGGGTCATAGGTGATGTGTGAAAATGTAGTGGCAGGACCTATGACAATGGTGCCGTCCGCCTCCATCCTGACTCCTTCAAGAGCCGGTATCCCATGTATGCTTACCAGGGAACAGCCGGCAAGCTTCCCTTCCCTGATCTTGATCAGCACATCACTTCCTCCGGAGATCACCACCGCATCCGCGTCTTCCTCCAGTGCTCTCACAGCGTCTTCCACATCTTTGGCCTGATAATATTTTTCAATGTCATACATGTGTTTCACCCCCTTTTAACTTCCCGCTTTTGGCTCCGATCATTCCCTCTTTCATAAAACGCTCCACCAGTTTCTGCGGTGACAGCGGAAGGGAATCAAAAGCAATTCCGGTGGCGTGCAGCACGGCATTTCTGATAGCCGGAGCCACAGGAATAGTGGGAGGTTCTCCCAGCGCTTTGTTGCCGAAAGGACCTGTGGGGTCATCCATCTCCACAAAATCCGTATGCAGATCCGGTGTGTCCATAGCTGTGGGGATCTTATAGTCAAGGAGGTTGGCATTCAGCGGCCTTCCTGTCTTTTCATCCACCAGCAGTTCTTCACTCAGCGCATAGCCGATGCCCATGCTCATGCCCCCGTGCACCTGCGCTTTGGCAAGGCTGGGATTAATCAGTTTTCCGCTGTCATGGACATTGATGATATCCAGTATGCGGATCTTACCCACCGGCATATCCACCTCCACCTCTGCAAAGCAGACACCTGAGGCAAAGGAGTTTTCCTTACAGTGGCTGGTCGTCTCAGCAGTGATATGCACAGATTTTTCCAGGCTGTACAATGCCTCCTCCGCAAGGGCTGCCAGGGAAAGAAGCACCTCCCCTGAGGCCTTGTCGATCACCTGATTCTCTTTGATATCCAGCCTCTTCCACGCTGACGATTCAGCACATGCTTCCGCAACTTCAGAAGCACCTGCGCCTGCCTCTGCATTTTTTCCCTCTCCCAAAGGCATATCCCCGCAGGGCAGCTTCAGCTTAAATGCCGCATACTCCAGAATCCTCTGCTTAAACAATTCTCCTGTCTTTTTCACAGCTTTTCCGCTCACATAAGTCTGCCTGGAAGCATAGGCTCCTGTGTCAAAAGGCGTGGTATCTGTATCCTGTACGGTCTCTATATGTATCCTGTCCTCCGTTATGCCTGTGATCTCTGCTGCCATCTGGGTAAACACCGTGTCAGCTCCCTGGCCGATCTCAGTTGCCCCCATAAAGAGCTGCATGGAGCCGTCCTGATTCAGAACCATACGGCAGGATGACGTCTCAAGAGAAATGGGATAAACCCCTGTCTTATAGTTGAAGATTGCCATACCCACGCCTCTTCTCACGGGCCCGGACTGGTTCTCATATGCCTTTCGTTTTTCCTCCCAGCGGATATATTCCCTCCCTTTTTCTATACAGGCTTTCAGCCCGTAAGAGTGGAAGGCAATGCCCAGATGCGGATCTTTATACCCTTCCTTCACACAGTTTTTCAACCGGAACTCAAGGGGGTCCATACCCACAGCGCGGGCCAGATCGTCAGCCACGCACTCTGTCACAAAATCCCCCTGGGGAATCCCATATCCGCGCATGGCACCGCCTGTCATCAGGTTCGTATAAACCGTGTAGCTGTCCGACTCCAGAACCTTCTCATCCTGGTAAAGCTGTTTGAAAATATTGGCTGCGTTGGCTGCAATGGCGTGAGCATGGGAAGCATAAGCGCCCTGGTTGGAGTAGGCTTCATATTTCCTCGCCACCAGTGTGCCGTCCTCCCTGACTGCCCCTTTGATCTTCCAGGTAAACGCATGGCGCACACGGGTACAGCCAAGAGTCTCCTCCCTGGACAGCTCCAGCCTGACGCCGTGACCGCCTGCCCGGGTACATAAAAACGCGTTTAACGGCTCATACAGCACATCCTGCTTGTTGCCGAATCCGCCGCCGATATACGGCTTGATCACCCGGATCTGCCCAATGGGAATCCCCAGAGCCTGGCTGACCACACGCCTCACAATATGGGGGATCTGAGTGGAGGTCACTATGACGATCCTTCCCTTCTCCATATAGGCATAGGAAACCGGCACCTCAATGTGACAGTGCTGGACCGGCTGTGTCCTGTACTCCTTCTCAATCACGGCCAGCCCTTCCTCACAGGCCGCCTCCTCAAAACTTCCGTCCCCCAGCACAAAACTGGTGTGCGCAATCACATTTCCCGGCTTTTCCTCATGCAGAAGAGGTGCTCCCTCCTTCATGGATGCCTCCGGGTCCAGTATCACCGGGTATTCCTCATACTCCACTTTAATCTTATCTGCCGCGCGTCTGGCCGCGATATCATCCTCCGCGATCACGGCTGCAATGTCATCCCCATACATGCGTACCCGCCGGTTCAGAAGCTTTCTGTCCTTAATATCCTGATGTGCCTTTTCCACTGACCAGGGGTGCCCCGGTGTCGGAAACTGAATATCAGGCACATCAAAACAGGTGACGATCTTCACCACGCCGGGAACCTTTAATGCCTCTTCCAGATCAAAACTTTTTACCCATCCGTTTGCTATGGTGCTGTGTACCACTTTTGCCGTATACAAATTCTGCGGCATCAGATCCGCCGTGTATTTTGCCTGCCCCGTTACTTTTTCCCAGGCATCCACACGATTCTTTGAACTGCCAACTCCCATAAATCATCCCTCTTTTCCATCGGTGAACAGCCGCTGCTGCCACTCTTGTGCACGGTCTGTGCAGCAAATGCGCAGACCTGACTAAATAGCTGCAAAGATTTTTCTGCCTGCCACATATTTTCCTATCACATCCCTGTCATCTGACAGGTATACCACACGTTCCAGACGTTCTTTCAATGTCAGCTTTCTGGGTGTTTTCAGTCTGGAGTCATCCATGATCACCGCATCAAATTCATACCCTTTTTCAAAGCTGCCCACCTGCCCGAAGAAGGCGCCGCCTCCCTTTGTGCCCAGGTAGAACACCTCATCCACAGTGAGCGGCTTCTGCGAATCATCCTCCAGACGCCAGCGAAGTTTGGATGCCTGCACAGCGCCCACCATCACCTGAAACAGGGAGAGTACATGGCCTCCTGCAATATCACTTCCCAAGCCTACATGGATACCCTCATCCAGATATCTCCTTATCGGTGCCACCCCTGAGGATAAATCGGTGTTAGAGTGAGGACAGTGGGCTGCAAAGACCCCGTTTTTCCTCATCAATACAATCTCTTCCTCTGTGGGATGTACGCAGTGCGCCATAACTGCCGGATAATTTCCCCCGAACATGCCGAACTGCTCATAGGCATCCCCGTAAAAAGAGGACCAGGGGCACAGTTCCTTCACCCAGGCAATCTCCCCTTTATTCTCAGAGAGATGAGACTGGATGGGAAGATCATACTCCTTTCGGATTTCACTGAGCATTTTCATAAGATCATCTGAACAGCTTGGGATAAACCGCGGTGTGAGGATGGGCCTGACATTTTTGTATCTTCCGTTTACCTCCTTCAGCCACAGGCGGGTGTCCAGAGCTGATTTTTCCGCACTTTCCTCACAGAGATAATCCGGCGCGTTCCGGTCCATATTTACTTTTCCCACCATAGTTTTAAGGCCCGATCCTTCCAGCATATCCATCAGGAGAATGGTTGCCGGCACATGGCGTGTGGCAAAGATGCACGCCCTGGTGGTTGCGCTGTTTTTCAGGTCTTCTGTAAATATGCCATATGCCTTTTCCGCGTATGCCATATCCCCGTACTTTCCCTCCTCGGGAAATGTCCGTGTATCCAGCCACTCCAGAAGCTCCATATCCATGCCAAGGCCCGTAAATGCGTACTGAGGCGCGTGCAGATGCAGATCCACCAATCCCGGCAGGATCAGGGCATTCCCACAGTCTGTCAACGGGAAGTCCCTCCATTCTTCCGGAAGTTCCTCAAACACCCCCTGGCAGATGCCCTCCCGGCATACCAGGTAAGCATTCGGAACGGTCCGGACCGTCTCTGCCGTCTCACTGTAGCAGATGTTTCCCTTCAATATAAAGGTATCTGCTCTGTTTTCTTCTTTTCTCATGTTTTACCTCCTATACAAGGAGCGATTGCTGAATCCGGCCGCCGTACTTTTCAGAATCCTTCTGAAAATAAAAAAACAGCCACCGGAACCAGACTGCAAAGCCCCCAATTATCAGGGGACTTATAGTCAGCTATTTCGGTAGCTGGTAGAAACGTTCAACCCGCATTATGAACATATATAAGTCCTGTTTTTCACCGTATTACTACAGCGAATTACTATTCTTAGTATAGTATACACAGGTCGAAAAGTCAATATTCACGGAACTGGAAACACAATATAGATTTTGTACTGTCTGCCCACATGCCAGTTTCCTGCCAGGTGTTTTCAGACTGAGGGCATGAAAATCCCGAGGCAGAATACTTCAGACAGTCTCTTATTTATTTAATGGCCGCCGACTGCTTTCCAGACCAGTTCCAGAACACCGGCCAGCACCATGACAAGGATGGGATTCCATTTCTTCAGCCTCAGCGCCGCCACGGCCAGAATAAAGATGATTATCGCATCCCAGCGCATAGCTGACAATTTCACGACTCCCTCTTCACCAAAGAAGGCAGTAATCAGAATTGCCATGCCGGCAGTGGCGATCATGGAGACCACGGCAGGCCGCAGAGTGTTCAGGATACCCTGCATCATGTCCAGTTTTCTGTACTTCATATACATATAAGCCAGCAGGGACACGATAATACAGGAAGGCAGGATACAGCCTATAGTAGCTGCCAAAGAGCCTCCCGTTCCTGCAATTTTAGAGCCTACAAAAGTAGCGGAATTAATGGCGATCGGTCCGGGTGTCATCTGGGAAATGGTGACCAGGTCGGTAAACTCTCTCTGGGTCAGCCAGCCATGGACAGCCACTACCTGATTCTGAATCAGGGGCATAGCCGCATAGCCGCCTCCAAAACTAAATAATCCTATCTGGAGAAAACTCCAGAATAACTGCAGATAAATCATGACTTCTCACCTCTTCTTCCCCACAGGACCCTCAACACCCCAAGTCCGATACATATGAGCACTACATAGACCACATTCATCTGAAAGAAAAAAGTGACAGTAAAGGCAGCCGCCATGATCAGATTGGACACCAGACTCTTCCCCTCTATCACACCTTTTCCCATGTCATAAACTACAGAGGCGATGACTGCAGCCACCCCGCACTGCATGCCGTCCAGTATGGTTTTTACATAGAAATTAGACTGGAAAGCTTCATAAAAGAAAGAAACAACCGTGAGAATCACAAATGGAGGCAGTACCGTTCCCAGAATGGAGACCAGAACGCCCGCCATGCCCGCCAGCTTATACCCCACTACAATGGCTCCGTTTACTGCAATGGGTCCGGGTGAAGACTGGGCGATAGCCACCAGATCCAGCATCTCCTCCTCTTCAATCCAGCGGTACTCATCTACAAATTTTTTCTTCATCAGGGTAATGATCACATATCCTCCCCCAAAGGTAAAAGCACTCAGGTACAATGTAGAATAAAACAACTTCCACAAAATCCGCATCTTTTCTTTTCTCTCCATAAAAACACCAGCTTTCATTCTATGATTTTATCATAGTATAGTCTCTTTTCTCATGGCTGTAAAATAGTTTTATCATAACAATGATCATAGTCTTTTACCTATGCTTTTTACATTATTATTCTGGTGCATCTTTATTGTTTTATCCGTGCTGCTGAAGTTTCTTTCGTGCTGAAGTTTCTTTCGTTGACTCCTCCCTAAAACTCCTTTACAATAAAAGGACACCGGAATAAGTTTGAAGAGTAAGAAAAGGAGATCACTTATGGAAATTTTTAATCTTGCACATATAGACCCGTCTCTGATGACCGGAGCCTTATCCGCTGCGGAATATCTGGAAAGAGATATGACCGGGGACCGCTGCATAGAAATCACTTCGGAAAAAAGCGGCAGCGGCCTGTCTGTCCGTCTGGACGGGGATAGAGCCTGCATTACATACAGCAGAACCTCTGAATTTTTCCGCGGCCTCGGGATCATCAAGGAATGGATCACCCAAAACCGCCAAAGCGCTGCCAAAGAAGAACAGGCAGTTTTTGAGCATCTCACCTACATGGCTGACTGTTCCCGCAACGCTGTGTGCAGCCCTGATTTTGTGAGGAGGCTTATTATCAAACTCTCCCTCATGGGATATGACCGGCTCATGCTCTACACAGAGGACACGTATGAAGTGGAGGGATACCCTTATTTCGGACATTTCAGGGGCCGGTACAGCAGACAGGAGCTGCAGGAGCTGGACAGATTCGCGGCAGCCCTCGGTATAGAGATGGTGCCCTGCATCCAGACCCTGGCCCATTTAAACGCGATTTTCCGCTGGCCTGCCTTTGAGCCGGTACATGACACGGGAGATATTCTGTTGTGCGGAAGCGAGGATACTTACAGTCTGATAGAAGCCATGGTACGCACCTGGTCAGAGACCTTTCAAAGCCGCACCATCAACATCGGAATGGATGAAGCGGAGATGATCGGCCGTGGCGCTTACCTGAACCGTTTCGGCTATGAGGAACGCATTGATATTATGGAACGCCATCTGCACCGCGTCCTGGAAATCTGTGAAAAATACGGATACACCGCTATGATGTGGAGTGATATGTTTTTTAAAATGATTTCCGGAGGCGAATACTACGGCAGAGAATTCCATATTACAGAGGAGATCAGGAAGAAGATTCCGGCAAATGTAGAGCTTCTCTACTGGGATTACTATTCCCGAGACGAAGAGACCTATGACCAGATGATGAAATACCACAGGGAACTGGCCGGAAATGTGGGGTTTGCCGGAGGTGCCTGGAAATGGAACGGGTATGCCCCTCTTATCAGCCACAGCATGCAGGTATCCCGTCTTGCCCTGAGACAATGTGAAAAACATGGCATCACCAATGTACTTGTGACCGGATGGGGGGATGACGGCGGTGAAGCTTCCCAGTCCGCCGTACTTCCCGTACTCTCACTCTTCGCAGAATTTAACTATACCCGGGCCGCCGGCGACCGGGATCTGGCGCCCCGTCTTCTGGCCTGCACCGGCGCTGTGCTGGAAGATTTTCTGAAGCTGGACAACCCGAACCTGACCCCTGATAATCCTATGCCCGGTAAAATGAGTGCCGCCCCCGCCAGATATCTGCTGTATCAGGATGTCCTCATGGGCATCTATGACTGCCATGTGGATGCACAGACCTATCCGGAGCATTACAGACGCTGTGCAAAAGAGCTTCGGGCCATTGCCGAAAAGGGCGGGGAGTATGCCCCTGTTTTTGGCACGCTTGCGCTTCTGAGTGAAGTGCTCGCCAGAAAAGTGACCCTGGGCCTTGATGCGAAAGCTGCCTACGACGCGGAAGACAGAGCCGCTCTTCTGGCGACTGCCGAATCCTGCATCAAAACCGCAGGGCTTGTGGAACAGTTTAAACATGCCCTGAAGGAACAGTGGTTTGCGGAAAATAAATGTTTCGGATATGAAGTCCTGGATATCCGGCTGGGCGGTCTGATGGAACGCCTTAAAAGCTGTGCTGCCCGCATGACAGACTACGCGGAGGGAAAGATTGCCTGCCTGGAAGAGCTGGAAGAGACACGCCTGCCGGTTCTCACAGATAAGGACGGTCATCCTATCTCTCCGGTCTGTGACAATATCTGGCGTCAAATGGTATCTGCCTCTGTAGTATAAAATCAAACGAATCCTGTTATACTATTAAATTTTTAGAAAATATGATTTTTCTTCCATTTAATCATTGACTATTTTTATCAAAAGAATTAAAATAAAGATAACAAGTAAAACGTGGAAAGGGGTGTTCATAATGTTGGAAAGATTGATAGTCACTTTAATTTTTGCCGCTGGATTCCTGTTAGTCTGCTGGACTTTGATGGAATACTGGCTTCGTTCTTCCAGACGCACAACAGAAACGGGGTTACGGGATAAAACCATTTTTGTGATCGGCAGATTCTGCCAGGCTATTCAGCAGAAAAAGAACTTCCGCCACATCTGGATGGAAGAAGAATTCGGCAGTGCACATCTGAATGATTTCCACAGTGTCCAAAACACCGGGACTGTAAATGAGCACACCGAAGGCAGAGAACAGGGAAGCAGATATCAGGAGAAAAAATACAAAATGAAGGTCAACATGTAAAGCCTTCATAAAATAAATCCTCTTTTAGGGAGGCCCGGCCGAATCATTCGGCCGGGCCTCTTAAAACACAAAAAGCTGCCCTCTCCGCGGTTTCCCGCAGATATCAGCAGCTTTTCTTTTCATTTCTTATCCCGGCACCTTCTCATTTCAGCCAAGCTCTTTCATGATATCTTCCACTTTTTCAATCTTATGGGAGCGGCAGGCATTGGAGCCGCAGAACAGAAGCGCGTCCTCCACTCTTCCCTCCGCTGCATTCACCAGTGCCTGTGTGATACAATACGGTATCTCTGCGGGCCTGCAGGTGACGATGCAGTGATAGCAGTGTTCGATTCTGCACTTTTCCGTCTTCACCCTGTCCATAAAAGCATTTTTGATCGCTCTTCCCGGCATTCCCACAGGACTCTGCACAATACAGATATCCTCTTTTTCAGCCCGGATGTATGCCTGTTTGTATTCCGGCGCGGCGTCGCACTCCTCCGTCGTCACGAACCGGGTCCCCATCTGTACTCCGTCTGCGCCCAGCGAAAGCGCATGGTCCATATCCGCTCTGTCATAAATGCCGCCTGCCACTACCACAGGAATCTTTTTGCTGAACTTCTCACCGTATTCCTTTACCTTTTCAATAATGGAGCGAATCACGCCGTCATAAGACTCATCTGTAAAGGTATCCAGCTCTTCCCTGGAAAATCCCAGATGGCCTCCTGCCTTTGGTCCCTCAATGACCACCAGATCCGGCGCCTTCTTATACTTTCTCTCCCACATACGGCAGATGACGTTCAGGGACTTCAGGGAGGATACAATAGGGGCGATCTTTGTCTTCGTGCCCTCCACATATTTCGGAAGGTCAATGGGCAGTCCAGCGCCTGAGATGATCAGATCCACGCCTGCCTTCACCGCAGTTTTCACATATTCCTCATATCTCTGGGTAGCTACCATAATGTTCACGCCGATAATGCCGCCCTCTGCGATCTCCCTGGCCTTTTGGATCTCTTTCCCTATGGCTCTGTAGTTGGCCTCAAAGGGATGTTCCCGAAAATCCGGCTCCCGCCAGCCGATCTGCGCGGTGGATATGACGCCTACACCGCCGCAGGCAGCCACACTGCCCGCCAGACGGGAAAGGCTGATCCCCACTCCCATGCCGCCCTGTATCACAGGTATCTTAGCTGTCAAATCACCTATCATCAATGGTTTTCTCATACTCTAACTCTTTCTGGCTCACATTTTTCTGAATCGCTCATACCGGAGGGCCGCCAGCTCTTCCGGTGTCTTTCCTTCCATCTCTGAAAGGAACTGGTGCATACGGTTTTTCATATCCTCGGCAATCTCCGGCAGGTTCTGGGCACAGGCAGGAATATCCTCCGGTATCACATGTTCGATGATTCCCAGATTCTTCAAGTCCCTGGCTGTGATCTTCATGACCTCTGCCGCTTCTTTTGCCCTCTTGCTGTCCTTCCAGAGAATGGAGGCAAATCCCTCCGGTGAGAGCACAGAATATGTGGCATTTTCCATCATCCAGACCTCATTGCCCACACCCAGGGCCAGCGCACCGCCGCTTCCGCCTTCGCCGATAACGATACTCAGCACAGGCACCTTCAGGTCAGACATTTCCAGCAGGTTTCTGGCTATGGCCTCCCCCTGCCCTCTCTCCTCTGCCTCGATGCCGCAGAATGCACCCGGGGTGTCAATGAAATTGATGACAGGCCGGTTGAATTTTTCTGCCTGCTTCATAAGGCGCAGGGCTTTTCGGTAGCCTTCCGGGGAGGGCATGCCGAAGTTTCTTAAAATGTTATCCTTGGTATTTCTCCCCTTCTGCACACCGATCACGGTCACCGGCTGCCCGTCCAGCACAGCCAGACCTCCCACAATGGCACCGTCATCCCGAAATGCCCGGTCTCCGTGCAGTTCCATAAATTCTTCAAAAACAGTCTCTATATAGTCAAGGCTGGTGGGGCGTTTGGAATCCCTTGCCGTCTCCACCCGCTCCCAGGCAGTCATGTTCTTATCCCGGTTTCTGCGTCTGTGTTTCTTCTCCCCTTCCTCCGCCATTTCCGGCAGAGTAATCCTGGTGAACTGGCAGTAGCCGTTCTTTCTTTCATGAAACTTCACGAGCCCTGATAAGGTTTTTTTCAACAGGTTCCTTGTGACGATTCCGTCAATAATGCCGTGCTCTACCAGAAATTCCGCTTTCTGGAACCCTTCCGGCAGCTTCTGTCCAATGGTCTGCGCAATAACTCTCGGGCCGGCAAAACCGATCAGCGCTCCCGGCTCGGCCAGGATAATATCTCCCAGCATGGCAAAGCTGGCTGTCACCCCGCCTGTGGTGGGGTCTGTGAGCACAGGAATATAGAGAAGCCCTGCCTCACTGTGCCTTTTAATGGCTGCGGAAGTCTTTGCCATCTGCATCAGGGATACCATGCCTTCCTGCATTCTGGCTCCGCCGGAACAGCAGAACAGGATAACCGGCAGTTTTTCCTCTGTGGCCCGCTCAAAGGAGCGGGTGATCTTCTCCCCCACCACGTATCCCATGCTCCCCATGAGAAAACGGGCGTCGCAGACACCCAGCACCACCCTGGTGCCGTCAATCCTGGCCTCACCAATGCGGATAGCCTCTTCCAGGTGTGTCTTTTCCTGCTGTTTTGCAATCTTCTCCTCATACTCCGGATAGTCCAGGGGATTAAAGGTATGAAGCCCTGTACACCATTCCTGGAAAGATCCCTTGTCCGCGACCATACGGATTCTGGTCTTGGCCTTGATCCGGAAATATCCCTTGCATTTCGGACATACATAATCATTTTTTACAACGTCTTCCTTGTAGAGGAGTTCCCCGCATTTGGGACATTTGACCCATAAACCTTCCGGGACGGAGGGGGTGTTTTCACTGCCGGGTGTCTCTTCCCCGGGCACTTTACTCTCCTCGGTCTCCGGCTCCTGTACATTGGTAGTCTTCTTGAATAAATCCTTTAATCTGGACATATCTGCCTGCTCCTTACTCGTAATGATAACTGTTCAGATGCCTAAACGGTTACTCGTAATGCTCTTCTATAAAATGTGTAGTCACATTCCCATCCAGAAAATCCTTCTGGTTCAATATATCATATTGGAAATCCAGGTTTGTCTGCACCCCTTCAATGATCACTTCACCCAGCGTACTCCTCATTTTCGCAATGGCAGACGCTCTGTCCTTGTCGTGGACAATGACCTTCATGATCATGGAATCATAGTTTGGCGGTATCTGATAGCCGTTATACACTGCTGTGTCAATGCGGACACCGTTTCCGCCCGGGACATGCAGATTCTCAATCACGCCGGGACAGGGCATGAAATTCTTTGCCGGGTTCTCCGCGTTGATCCTGCACTCAATGGCATGGCCTCTCATGCAGATATCTTCCTGCTTCACAGACAGGGGAAGTCCCGCCGCCACCCGGATCTGCTCCTTCACCAGGTCCACGCCGGAGACAAATTCCGTTACCGGATGCTCCACCTGAATTCTGGTATTCATTTCCATGAAGAAAAATTCACCGCTTTTGTCAAGCAGAAACTCTATGGTCCCAGCACTCTCGTAACCTACCGCTTTTGCGGCACGCACCGCTGTCTCCCCCATTTTCCTGCGAAGCTCTTCTGAGATGGCACAGGAAGGGGACTCCTCGATCATTTTCTGATGGCGGCGCTGGATGGAGCAGTCACGCTCCCCTAACTGTACCACCTGACCGAACCGGTCTGCGATGATCTGTACTTCGATGTGGCGCGGCCTGCCCACGTAACGTTCCAGATACATGGTATTGTCAGCAAATGCATTGACAGACTCCCTCTGGGCCGTACTGAAATTTTCTTCAAAGTCTTCTCTGCTCTCAGATATGCGCATGCCTTTACCGCCGCCGCCTGAGGATGCCTTGATCATTATGGGAAAGCCTATCTTTTCTGCTTCCTTCAGTGCTTCCTCCACAGTGTACACCGGCTCTTTGGTGCCGGGGACCACAGGGACGCCTGCCTCCATCATAGTCCTTCTGGCCTCTGATTTATTCCCCATCTTGTTGATGACTGCTGCGGAGGGGCCGATAAAGGTCACATTGCATTTTTCACACATCTCCACAAACTTGCTGTTCTCAGACAAAAAGCCGAATCCCGGATGGATGGCTTCCGCCTTTGTGGCGATGGTGGCGCTTAAGATGCGCTCCATGTTCAGATAGCTCTCCTGTGCAGCCGCCGGGCCAATGCAGACCGCCTCATCCGCAAGCTGCGCGTGAAGGGCATCCCTGTCCGCCTCTGAATAGACTGCCACCGTCTTAATTCCCATCTCTCTGCAGGCACGGATGATGCGGACTGCAATTTCTCCTCTGTTTGCGATTAATATCTTCTGAAACATATCCGATCTCCTATCCGATTGCAAATGTCATCTCAGCGGATGTGGTTATTTTGCCGTCCTGATTCCTGGCAACTGCTTTTCCCACGCCGATAGGCCCTTTTTCCCTGATGATCTCCAGCTCCAGGGTCAGTACATCACCCGGCACTACTTTTGTCTTGAATTTCGCGGAGCTGATGCCTCCGAAATACGCTGTCTTTCCCTTATTCTCCGGTTTGCTCAGAATTGCCACTGCACCTACCTGAGCCAGGGCCTCAAGCTGAAGCACGCCGGGCATGACCGGTTCCTTCGGGAAATGTCCTGCAAAGTACGGTTCATTGTAGCTCACACACTTTTTCCCCACCGCGCGGACACCGGGTTCCAGCTCCTCAATAGTGTCAATCAGCAGAAACGGCTGTCTGTGAGGGATAATCTCCATAATTTCCTTTGTATTCAGTTTCATATCTACGCCTCCTAACGGATTACGAACAGGGGCTGTCCGTACTCTACAACTTCTTCATTCTCCACCAGAATCTGTTCCACGGTTCCGTCAAATTCAGACTCAATCTCATTCATCAGCTTCATGGCTTCCACGATTCCAAGAACCTGGCCTTTTTTTACAGTATCTCCAACTTTTACAAATGCCTCCGCATCCGGTGAGGACGCATTATAAAAAGTGCCTACCAGCGGGGATTTCACCACATTTCCGGAGAGGATGGTCTCCTCAGCTTCCTGGAATGTAACCTCTGTCTGGGCCGGGCCTGCCTGTGCCTGGAAGTTCTGCATCGCAGGGCTGCCTGCTGCCGGGCCCATATCCGGTCCGGCAGCAGGTGCCATCATGGGTGCTGCAATGATCTTGGTCTGTTTGTTGGTCTTCATGGAGATTTTCAGACTGCCCTCCTCCATAGAAAACTGGGTCAGGTTTGAGTCACTGACTGTCTTAATTAACTGAATGATCTTATCAAATTCCATTTGCGGCCTCCTAGTCTTCGTACTTTTTGATCAACAGGCTGGCATTGTGTCCGCCAAAACCCAGTGAGTTGGTAAGTGCATAGGGGATTTCCATCTCCACACCGTTTCCTGTCACATAATCCAGGTCGCACTCCTCGTCCGGTACCTGGTATCCTGCGGTTACGTGTACGAAATTATGTTCCATCTCTTTCACACAGGCGATAAATTCCACGGCTCCTGCTGCTCCCAACAGGTGTCCGATCATGGATTTTGTGGAATTCACTTTCATTTTATATGCATGTTCCCCGAACAGCTTCTTGATGGCTCTTGTCTCAAACAGGTCGTTGTGGTGTGTGCTGGTGCCGTGGGCATTGATGTAAGTCACATCTTCCAGGGAGATATCGGCCTCATCCACAGCATTCTTCATGGCTCTCGCCGCACCTTCCCCGTCCTCAGCCGGAGAGGTGATGTGGTAGGCGTCACTGGTTGCACCGTATCCCACAACCTCAGCCAGGATCTTTGCGCCGCGTTTCTTTGCGTGCTCCAGCTCCTCCAGAACAACAATACCTGCACCTTCTCCCATGACAAATCCGTCTCTCTCTTTGTCAAAAGGAATGGAGCAGCGTTCCGGGTCTGTAGATTTTGAAAGGGCAGTCAGAGCCGCAAAACCGCTGACACCCACCGGGGTAATACAGGACTCCGCGCCGCCTGCCACCATAATATCCGCATCACCGAACTGAATGGTTCTGTAAGCTTCACCGATACAATGTGTGCCGGACGCGCAGGCTGTCACCACATTGATGCTCTTTCCCTTTAAACCGAACTGGATGGACACATTTCCTGCTGCCATATTGGAGATCATCATGGGAACCATAAGGGGATTCACACGGTTCGGTCCCTTTTCTAGCAGTTTCTTGTGCTCTCTCTCAACAGTCTGCAGACTTCCGATGCCGGAACCAATGGAGCATCCCACTCTGTACGGGTCCTCCTCTTCCAGGGAATATCCTGACTGGGCAATGGCCTCTTTTGCTGCAGCCACTGCGTACTGGCAGAACAGTTCCATACGTTTTGCCGCTTTTACATCCATGTATTCTTTGCCCACGAAGCCTTTTACTTCGCCTGCAAGGTGCGCCTTATATTCGGAAGCATCGAATTTGGTGATCTCCCCAAACCCGTGCTTTCCTTCCTTTATGCCATTCCAGAATTCATCCACATTTAATCCCAGCGGGGTAATGGCCCCCATCCCTGTCACTACTACTCTTTTCATGAAATCCTCCTATATGTTCATACCGCCGTCTACACTGATGACCTGGCCGGTAATGTAATCTGCTTTTTCTGATGCCAGAAATACCACCATCTCAGCAATATCTTCCGGCTTTCCGAATTTTCCAAGCGGAATCTGACTGCAGGCTGCCTCTTTGATCTCCTCGCTGAGTACATCTGTCATCTCCGTTGCCACAAAACCGGGTGCCACTGCGTTGACTGTGATCCCTCTGCTTGCCAGTTCTCTTGCCATGGTCTTTGTAAGCCCGATGACACCTGCCTTGCTGGCCGCGTAATTCGCCTGGCCCGCGTTCCCCAGGATTCCGGACACAGATGATATATTGATGATCTTTCCGCTTCTCTGCTTTAACATCTGGCGTGAAACATGGCGGATGGTATTGAAAGCGCCTTTCAGGTTCGTCTCAATGACCGCGTCAAAATCCTCTTCCTTCATTTTCATGATCAGGCTGTCTCTTGTGATCCCCGCATTGTTTACGAGTATGTCCAGATGCCCGTATTCTTTGATCACGTGCTGGATCATCTCCTGGCAGGCCTGAAAGTCTCCGACGCTGCACCGGTACAAAGATGCCCGGCCGCCCCGGCTCTTGATGGCGTCGGCTGTTTCCCGGGCGCGTTCTTCTGAACCGTTATAATTGATCACCACGGCGGCTCCCTGCACCGCAAGGGCAATGGCAATGGCTCTGCCGATGCCGCGGCTCGCTCCGGTGACTAAAGCTACTTTATTTTCCAACATACTTTATTCCCTCACTTTTCCGGTTATTTACATCTCGCTTATACTTCTGTACTCTGTTTTTTCAATGTTTCCACTGCCTTTATGAAATCTTCCGTTGTCTGGATGTTCAGCATTCTCACATCGCGGCAGATCTTCCGCATGAATCCGCTCAGTGTCTTTCCGGGTCCGATCTCCACGAAAGTGTCCACTCCGTCCGCGATCATTGTCTCCACACACTGCTGCCATTTCACGGAGGAGGATACCTGTCTGATCAGCAAATCCTTTGCCTGGGAGGCCTCTGTCACATACTGGGCAGTCACGTTGGCAGCGTAGGGAATCTTTGGCTCCCCGACTGTCACATGTTCCAGAACTTCTGCCAGCTTTTCCCCGGCTCCTGTCAGCATGGCAGAATGAAACGGCCCTGACACGTTCAGGGGAACGATTCTTCTGGCACCAAGCTCTTTTAGTTTTTCGGAAGCCTCTGCCACTGCCCTCTCCTCCCCGGTAATGACAATCTGTCCCGGGCAGTTATAGTTGGCTATGGAGACAATGCCTTCTGTCTCCTGACAGGCCTGTTCGATCACTGCCGCATCTGTTCCCATGACTGCGGACATGGCGCCGCCTGACGGAACAGCCTCCTGCATGAAAATTCCGCGCTTGCGCACAACAAAGAAGGCATCCTCCAAAGAGAGCACCCCCGAAGCGATGCAGGCTCCGTACTCGCCCAGGCTCAGACCCGCGCTCACGTCAGGTACAAGCCCCTCCTGCTCAAGCGCCTTTAATATGGCTGCCTCCACACTCAGCATGGCAATCTGTGTATACTCAGTAATATGGATCTCCTCATTTTCTGTAAAACATATTTTCGGAATATCCAGACCGGTAACTTCACCGGCTTTATCCATCACCTGTCTGCAGACAGGCATTTTATCGTAAAAATCCTGGCCCATTCCCACATACTGTGCTCCCTGGCCCGGAAATATAAATGCTGTTTTTCCCATATCGTCCCAAACTCCTTTGGCTGTAGAATATTTTGTATTTCAAAGTAATTATTTTAAAAAATAGAACCTGCCATGGCAGTGCCAACCGCCGCGGCAGATTCCATTCATCTGCACTTTCTTTGTTTCCATCCACACTCGAAACTTCTCAGAGTGTGGACCTATCTGATGTAACTGTCCAATCTCTTCGCAGTTACATGCACAGACCGGCTGAACAGTTATTATTCTTCAACGCCTTTATTTTTCAGATAATCCATAACAGCGCCCACAGTTGTCAGCTCCTGTAATTCCTCAGCAGGAATTTCTACAGAATACTCATCCTCAAGTGCCATAACCAGTTCGAATAAATCCAGAGAATCTGCTCCTAAATCATCCTTGAAATTTGTTTCCGGATTGATTTCGCTTTCTTCACAATTTAACTGCTCTGCAATGATTTCTCTCATTTTTTCTAACATGATTTCTTATTCTCCTTTAAAATACATCTTATTCAAATCCATCTTGTGAATTTGTTTTTCTGATTTGATTTTTTTGAAATACTTTGATGACCAAAGTATATCTTCTTTACCACCATTTGTCAACCCTTTTCTATGTGCAGCCGTTCATGTCTTGCGATCAAAGTCAAAATCCATGTGTCCTCACCTTTGCGATAGGATTTTGCCGGGTACTCCTAGGTTTCAAACTTTATCTGTTTTGATACGCTCAGAGCAATTCCCATTTCTATCATAAGAAAGAGAATGGATGTACCTCCGTAACTGACAAACGGCAGTGTGATTCCGGTGGTGGGAATCAGGTTGATGACTACGCAGATATTCAAGATGACCTGAAGGGCAATGTGGAAGAAGATTCCGCTCACAATCATGGAACCGTACAGGTCCGGCGCATTCTGCGCAATAAAAAACAGCCTGTATAAAAGATATCCGAACAATGCCAGTACGATCATCCCCCCAAACACTCCCAGCTCCTCACAGATGATCGAGAAGATCATATCATTCTGTGCCTCCGGAACAGGCCCCAGCTTCTGCACACTGTTGCCCAGCCCTTTTCCGAAAAATCCTCCGGAACCGATGGCATACAGTGCCTGCATAATTTGATAGCCGCCGTCCTTGGAATAATGCTCAGGCTGCAGCCACACCATAATACGGCGGAGACGGAAATCCTCAATGTTTCCCACACCGCTTCCCAGCGTCATATGCAGGATGACGATCACAGTCACCAGCACACCGCCCAGTATGGCTCCTCCGATGAGAAACGGTTTCATTTTGGGATGCGCCATAAAGATCAGCAGTACAGTGATAGCTCCGATTATAATACCTGTACTCAGGTTATCTGTCAAGAGGAAAGCGCCCAGGGCCAGCACGCCGCCCACCGCCAGAAGCAGTACCATGGACTGCCACTGCTTTATCTTCCGCCCTATCTTGATGATCAGACAGGGAATGAAGGTGATAACAGCTATCTTCGCAATCTCAGAAGGCTGGAACTGTGTCCACGACGGGCCGAACTTCAGCCACCGCTTCGCACCGTTGACCGTAACACCCAGAGGTGTAGGCACCAGACACATTAAAAACATGGCCGCCACATAGATAAAGGGTGACAGGTGAAACAGCACATGATAGTCAAACCTTGACAGCCACAGCGCGAATCCTATGCTGACTGCGCTGATGAGTGCCTGTTTCCCAAAGTAAGCCATGTCACTGCCCCTCTTTACCTGTGCCAGATAGGAACTGGTACTGTAAAGCATTACCAGACCGAAGCAGGTGAGAAGCAGTACCACTGCCACCAGATTAAAATCATAGTAGCGCACTCTGTTTGCAAACCTGCCTACAGGCTGGCCTCTTTTTCTCTTTTTCGCTGTTCCGGCTTTTTTAGCCATATTTAATGCCATCTGTTTCCTCCGCTTGAGCTGTCTTATATTCTCAGGGCATACTTCATAAGCTCCCAGAAGCCAGTCTCCGTCTCACTTTCCCGGTTCATTACCTTACGCACCAGCACCGGATTATCAGTGATGATATTGTCCGCTCCCACATCGATCATCCGCTTGATGTCACCGCGGTAATTGACGGTCCAGGCATGGACTTCTTTACCTAAGGAATGGGCCTCCCTGACAAATTCTTCATCAATGTATGTGTATTTCACACTGAAAAAATCTGCCGCTGTGATCCGTGAAATACTTCCGTAAGTCATTGTCATGATGTAGCCGGTACGGATATTGGGGTTTGCCTTTTTCACCTGCTGCAGAAATCCGTAATTCATGGAAGTTATGACACAGTGGTCCTCAAATCCATTCTGTTCAATGACCCTGACCACTTTTTTTACAATGCCCTTATTTTTACCATTATACTTAATCTCTATATTTAAGTCCAGTCTTCCTTTACAAAATTTTAAAACCTCGTCCAGTGTGGGGATTTTTTCACCCCGGAACTTTTTGTGGAAACTGGAACCGGCATCCAGTTTCTCTATCTCCGCATAGTCCATCTCCCACACATTTTTATTGACACCGGCTGTCCGCTTCAGGGAATTGTCATGAAGCAGCACCAATTCCCCGTCCTTTGTCTCCTGCACGTCAATCTCCGCGAAGTCTGCGCCGCTGTCTATGGTGTATCCCAGAGAACTTATGGTATTCTCCGGTGCCATCAGCGCGCCTCCCCGGTGAGCCGTGACGCCCATGGTGGTGAGCAGGCTGTTCACCGCGCTGTCGTGCGAGGAGGCCAGGACTACAAGATACGTCCCCTCTCCCAGAAGCAGCAGCAGGGTAAGGGCTGCCGCGATCTTCCGCCTGCCCACTTTTAAAAACCAGATATGGTTACGGATAATGGCTTCCATGGCAGCCTCTGTCCGGGGCTGCACATGAAATCTGGCATATACCACGTACACAAATGCCAGGCTGCAGATCAACTGCACCGCACCGGCAAAGATTCCAAGCCCCATGTCGATCCAACTGCTGTATATGAGCACTGAGCTGACTACCGAAGAACCGGATTTTGTCAGCATGGCGATGCCCGTCATGCCTGCCAGTACCAACACATAGACCAGGGCAATAAACACCAGCATTCCAATATGAAGCAGGACAAATCCCAGAAGCGTCTTTTTCCACTGCCTTTTCAGCAGTTTCAGGCCGTCTTTCATTCCCTTCCGACTCTTCTGCTCTTCCAAAAGGCAATAGGGCAGAGAAAAGATGAATAAGAAGGAGAAGAGAAGTATAATTCCTATAAGACCGTATAAAATCCAGTGGGGACTGACTATTTTATAAATCTGTCTGGCCGTAAATTCCAGGACTCTGATATAGGAAATTTCCCGGATAAGAAAATATATGGACAAAAAGGGGGCGGCCAGAATAATACACCAGAACCAGGATACATGGCTGTTTTTCAGAAAATCCCAGGACCGTTTCACACCTTCAATTAGCATGTCGCTGGTATAAATTTTCCGTCCCTGGTAGGAATGCCTGAAACAGGATAAAAGGGCGGAAATCTCTATAAGAAACAGCAGTAAGATAAGTATCAGAATCCCCAGAAGCAGCACAACAGACAGGGGGCTTGCAAGAAATTTCAGATAGTTTTCAGCCGTCAGATAACTGAAGTTCTGCGCTTTCAAAGAGTAATCGACCGCAGCGGAGACAGCATGCATTACCAGCAGAAAGGAAGCCGTTCTGTAACCTGTCTCAAAAAGCAAAAGACTGACCATATTCTTTTTTACTGCTCTCCACATACTTCTGAAAATCTGTTTCATGCCTGTCACTTCCCGCCTCTGATTCTGTCAGCCCACAGATGCCGCGCTGGCTGTTTCTTTTATTTTAACAAATATTATACCCATAACACAAGTATACAAATAATTCTTTTCACCTTGACTTTCTCAACCTCTATATTATAATAAATTTAGGTAGTTAAAAACATGTAGTGGAGGGTAACGTTATGACACCAGATGAATTGTATACACAGGCCAAGGAATCTCCTGTCCTGTCAAAGGAAGTAACCGATACTTTGTTGGAATCACTGGAGTACAGCAGTATTTCTTTTTTAAACCAGGCCGTTGAAATTCTGGGGATTTTCCGTGCGCGTCTGGAACGGGGCGACAGAATTACTGTGGAGGCTTCCGGAGATGTTTTAAATCTCAAAAGTTTCCGAAAATTTGTAGAAAATACATTTTCCGACTATATTTACGGCCATGTATTTACAGAGGACAGTGAACAGAAGAGGAGCTATTTCCATCTGGATGCCTGTGAGGGCGGTTACTCCCTTGTACTGGCTGAGGATGGGAAACAGAATCTCTTTGAATGGATTTCCTCACCTAACGAAAGATTTTCCTTTGTCTATATGAAAGCCACCAAGATCGTGTACATAAAGAATATCCGCACCGGGGATTATTTTCCATTCATATCAGAAAACGGAAAATACTGCCGGTACGACAAGGTACAGGGAATGCTTGTGGAAGTATAGAAAGAATGCCGCTGATCACTTTTTCGGTGATTCAGCGGCATCTTTTTTTCGCAGAAGCATGTCCTATGCAGACAGTTTCCGGGTGCAGCAGACTTTTTTATCTGTACAGCTCATCCAGATCGTCCTGGCAGAGAGGTTTTACACCATTTTTCGTCAGGGCTTCAATGGCTTTTTCATTGTCCCCTACCCTTAAGATCATGCATGCCTTGTCTTTCACGCCTGCGGTGAAGGCATAAGTGTATTCCACATTGATCTGGTTGTCTCCCAGGATCTGCATGACTTTTCCAAGGCTTCCCGGTTGATTGGAAATGGCGATTGCCAGTACCTTTGTGATGGAGCATACATATCCGCAGTCTTTCAATACTCTGACTGCATTGAAGGGATCATCCAGGATTAGGCGGATAATACCGAAATCCTTTGTCTCGGCCAGAGACAATGCCCTCATATTGATCTTATTCTCATTCAGCGCATTTGCCAGCTCTGCCAGCATACCCGGTTTATTTTCCACAAATACGGAAATCTGTTTTACTGTCATAAAAATCCCCCCTTTTTCTAGTAAAGATTACGGTTATCGATCACGCGTTTTGCCTTGCCTTCGCTTCGTGCGATGGTCTTCGGCGCAACCAGTTTCACTACTGCATAAATGCCCAGCATGGACTTCAGAGCCTCAATCAGCTCGCGCTCTCTCACTTCAATCTCGCGGATGGAGTCAGAGAACATTTCCGGTGTCATCTCCACCTGAACCTCCAGCTTGTCACTGTTCTTCTCGCGGCTTACGATGATCTGGTAGTTAGCCGGGTAGCCCTTATTGAGAAGCACCGTTTCAATCTGGCTCGGGAATACATTGACGCCCTTGACGATGAGCATATCATCACTTCTGCCCATTGGTTTGGACATGCGCACATGCGTTCTGCCGCAGGAGCATTTTTCACGGTTCAGTACGCAGATATCTCTTGTCCTGTAACGGAGAAGCGGGAATGCCTCTTTTGTAATGCTGGTAAATACCAGTTCGCCCTTCTCTCCGTCCGGCAGCACTTCGCCTGTGGCCGGGTCAATGATCTCAGCTATAAAATGGTCCTCATTGATATGCATGCCGCCCTGGGCGCTGCACTCAAAGGAGACACCGGGACCGGAAATCTCGGTAAGGCCATAAATGTCATACGCACGGATTCCAAGCTTCTCCTCCACATCACGGCGCATCTCTTCACTCCATGCCTCAGCGCCGAAGATACCTGCTTTCAGCTTAATCTTGTCCCTGAGACCTCTCTCGCAGATGGTCTCCGCCAGGTATGCCGCATAAGAAGGGGTACAGCAGAGGATCGTGGAGCCGAGGTCGCACATAAACTGGATCTGTCTGTCTGTATTACCGGAAGACATGGGCAGTGTCAGGGAACCCACTTTGTGGGAACCGCCGTTGAGTCCCGGACCTCCTGTAAACAGTCCGTATCCGTAACACACATGTACCACATCGTCCTTCGTTCCGCCTGCTGCCATGATAGCTCTGGCGCAGCAGTCATCCCACAGATCCAGATCGTGCTGTGTATAAAATGCCACCACTCTTCTGCCCGTGGTGCCGCTTGTAGACTGAATACGCACACAGTCAGAAAGGGGGACTGCCAGCAGTCCGTAGGGATACGCTTCACGCAGATCTTCTTTTGTCAAGAAGGGAAGCTTATGTAGGTCGTCCACGGATTTGATATCCTCAGGCACAATGCCCTTTTCCTCCATTTTTGCTCTGTAATAGGGCACGTTGTCATATACGTGCTTTACCTGTTTTGCCAGGCGCTCGTCCTGCCACTTGCGAATCTGCTCTCTTGAGGCACATTCGACTTCCGGCTGATAATAATTCTCCATTGCTGTAAATTCCTTTCCATCCATTTTACTCTAAAACGGCATTCCGGACCTTTCCATACCTTTGCCCCGAAACACCTGCCGCCGGGTTCTGCCCCGCATCGGCCCGTTTTTGTTATTATACCATTTTAGCGCTTCAGCGTAAAGAATATTTAACATTTTATGCAGTCTTTCATAAGATATTACTGTATAAGTAAATATAAAGGAAAACCAGATATGGAAAAATGTCGAATGAATTATCAGGGCGTCCGTCCGTATTCTCCGCCGAACAGGGAAATGCCGGCACGGAACAACTGCGGCCGCCGTACACCCTGCGGCTGTAACTGCGATATGGTAGACAACACCTCAATCTACGAACATGCTGATAAGCTGCCGCTTACCATGGCATATGTGCCAATGCAGAAATTTAAAACCACCTTTGAACTGTGTAAAGCACTGCAGATGGGAACCATCTTCCCTGAACTGTGCAAACCATTCTGTGGAAAGAGAGGTGGCTGTCGATGAAAGAATGCAGACGCAGCAAAGCGCAGTTAATGCAGCTGATCAATGAGGTCAGCTTCGCTGTCAACGATATGAACCTCTACCTCGACACCCATCCGGATGACAAATGTGCCATGGAATTTATGACAGATAAGATTCGCATCCGTGAAGAAGCACTGAAAGAATACGCCATGTATTATGGCCCGCTTACCATTGCAACTGCTGATGATGACTGCAGTACCTCATGGGACTGGGTGATGCAGCCGTGGCCTTGGGAATAGAAAGGAGGGAGTCAGAGTATGTGGAATTATGAGAAGAGATTACAGTATCCGATAAATATTAAAACGCCGAATGCCAAGGCTGCTTTGTTTATTATGAGTCAGTATGGTGGACCGGATGGCGAAATCGCCGCTTCCATGCGTTACCTGTCACAGCGTTTTGCCATGCCGAACCGCATTGCCATGGGTACCCTGAATGATATAGGTATATCGTAACCGCTATTACCCCCTCCGTTTTCTGTCCTCATCTTCTCATATCCCTGCTCTCACTTCCCCACCAAAACCGACTCTAAAATTTCCGTTTGATAACGGTCACGTCTTCCACAGCTATGAATCCTCATCTGTATCCCAAACGGTATGTATTTCAGCCATACACACACGATCTGACCGGGATATACAATAATCTCATCCACTAATTCCCGGTAAAGAGACTCTTCCTCCACATTAAAATGCAATATCTTATCAACCGCCCCCACATATCTCTCAAAGCAGGACCTTCTCTTCTTCTCTGTCTCTTCTTCCTTTCTGGCTCTCAGAAGTTTTCTCTCCAGTCTCTCCTTCTGCCCGTCATACCATTCCTTCTGCTCTGTCAGTTCATCGGCACTTAAAATCCCCTCCAAAGCCAGATCAACACATTTTTTCTTTTTTGTCTGGATTTCCTCTATTTTTTTCTCAATCACGGCAGTATCCTCTGCATATGTATCTGCCTGCCTCAAATTTTTAATGCGCCAGAGAATTTCTGTTTCCACGGCATCCCAGTCAAAGTCCACCTGTTTTACTGCATAACGCACACAGGTGCGCAGCGCCAGATCACTGACCGCAGTGTTGTCACATCCGTATTCTGCCCCTTCCCCAACTTCCTTCCTCTTTCCATAGTTCGCATGATGATAACATCTCCATGCCCTGTAGATACTTCCATCCCTTCGTTTTTTTGTGCGGACCACAAAGCCGGCCCCGCATTCACCACACTTCACCATTCCACTGCACCAATAACGGCTGCACTTTGAAGCCTTGTGATAGGATAAAGACCTTCTTTCCAGCTCCTTCTGGGTTCTTTCCCACAGCACTCTGTCAATTATAGGGGTATGATGGTTTTTCAGGTAAACCATTTCCTCCTCACCCTCATTCTTCTTTTTCCTGTGGGACAGGTAATCCGGAGTGATCGTCTTTTTCTGACACAAGTCACCTGCGTATTTTTCATTTTTCAATACTTTCAGGATCATAGTATTTGACCACATAGTGCCCCGTTTCGGCTGTATTCCTTCTTCCTGCAGTTCCCTTGCAATGATATGGGTACCTTTTTGCTCATTTGTATATTTATGAAATATGCTTCTGACAATCTCTGCCTCCTCCTCATTCACAAACATCCTGCCCTGCTTCACCGTATATCCGAGAAGGTCCCTTCCGAATACCACACCCTGCTCCATTCTGCGTTTCTGTCCCCACTTTACACGTTCGGAAGTCTTCCTGCTTTCATCCTGGGCAAGGGTAGCCATGATGGACAGACGCAGTTCCCCATCTCCGTCCATTGTATCAATATTATCTATCGTAAAAATAACCCGGACGCCTTTTGCCTTCAACTTTCTGACAAAAGACAGGGTATCCACCGTATTTCTGGCAAACCTGGACACTTCTTTTGTGAGGATCAAATCTATCCTGCCTGCCATGGCATCCTGGATCATTTGATTGAACCCTTTTCGTTTTGCAGTCTGGGTTCCGCTGATTCCCTCATCATAATAAATACCTGTCAGCTCCCAGTCCTCATGCTGACTGATGTAATCGGAAAAATATTTTCGCTGGCTTTTAAGGGAATTTGCCTGATCATCCTTCTCCGTCGATACTCTTCCGTACGCAGCCGCCCTCACTTTATTTCCCACCTGTAAAGCCTCCAACTTCTATATTAAAATTCCTGTATGCCGGACTTATACGCCAAAACAGGAAATAAAAATATAAGGCCGCCGGAAACATATTCCAACAGCCATATACTCTCATTCTTCCAGCTCATTCAGCAATATGCCGAGCTGCTCATCTGTCAGCAGACTCTGCGCATGGAGTTCCCTGCAGATTCCCCGCTTCAGCTGCCTGCTGAAATTCTTCTGCTGCTCCTTAGTCAACGCAATCCTATGTACATTTTCCTGCTGCAAAGAACTGCTCTTTTCCATACTGTTTCCCACATAACATCCCCTGATGACTCCTTATAATAGAGTATGCGGAAACAGAAATTTTGTTATGCCGGAAATAATTTTCCTTTATAAAAATACCCGGAAGCCGCATTTATTCTGTCTGCCGCTTCCGGGTACTTCTAAACTTTCTATTACTTCTCTTCTTTTTCCGTCTTCAGAGGTTCCACTTCCTCCGCCTGAAATACATATCCGCAGGAACAACTGGTCTCCTCCACAACTCTGCCTCTTACAGTAAAAACTTCCACTTCCTCACCGCATTTTGGACATATCCGGTCTTCCGATACCGGGGTTCTGTATTTGCTTTCACATCCGTCTAAAACTGCCATATTTTTCACCTCCTGATACACATGCTTTCTGATATAAGTTTTCATCTTCTATTGTATCCCCTATTTTTCTTTAAAACAAGACATTCTTCCTTATCAGAAAATTTATCAGGACAATGTAATACAGCCGTTCATCCTTTTGCTCACCCCCCCCCTGACATCACAGCATACTTCTCCTGTATTTTATTTTACAAGATATCCTCCGTCTACGGGAATAATGGCTCCGCCCAGATAATCACTGGCATGGGAGGCCAGGAAAATACAGGCTCCTTTCATATCATCCCCTGTTCCCCAGCGGTTTGCAGGAATCCTGTCTGTAATCTGCTGATATCTGGGATTTTCCTTGTCCAGAAGGGCAGCATTCATCTCTGTTGCCATATATCCCGGTGCAATGGCGTTTACGTTAATTCCTCTTGCGATCCAGTCATTACTCAATTCCTTTGTAAGCTGTGTCACTCCGCCTTTTGCCGCTGTATAGGCAGGAACGGTCTGTCCTCCAAACCAGGATACCATGGAGGCAATATTGATGATCTTCCCATATCCTTTTTCCAGCATGATTTTAGCTGCCTCCTGGCAGAGGATAAATACGGAATTCAGATTCACATTCAGGACCTCATCCCATTCCTCAACAGGGAACACTTCCGCGCTGTGGCGCCTCTGAATGCCATGGGCAGTCACAAGAATGTCCAGATCATTTCCCAGCTTTTCCACACATTCCTGAAAACAGCGGTACACTTCCTCACGCACTGCCAGATTGGCTTTTACGCCATGACACTTGTAGCCTCTTTCCTGAAACTGTTTCGCTGTTTCATGGACCTTATGGGATGTTCCCACAATGACCACCTCACAGCCGGCCTCCATAAGGCCTTCTGCCATTCCGTATCCAAGACCTCTTGTTCCGCCTGTCACGATTGCTTTTTTTCCTTCTATGTTAAATAATTCATTTCCCTTCATGTCTGTGCTGCAGGATACCGGATCCTGCCCTCCTTTCAAAAACCTGAATGTATGCTGTAGCTAAAACATAATTACCATTTTCTTTACCGACGGTTCCGGATTATCCATATAATGAAATACTTTTTCAATCTCACTGAATTTTATAAATGTAGTAGCGATTCCTTCTGTGTTAAACTGCTTCTTCTCCATGCACGCAATGGTCGGTTCAAATTTATAACAGGACATCCTGGTTCCTATAATGTCCAGTTCCCTTTGATTGATCATGGCCTGTGTGATCTCCTCCGGTTTCGTACAAAATCCCAGCGGGACCACACGCCCTGCGTTGCAGACGATCCCCGGCTGCATGATCATTGTGAGGGAACCGGGAAAGCAGGCTGAATCAAACGCGATGGTGACTCCATGGCCGTCTGTGATGTTCTGGACTGCTTCCGCCAGATTTTCTTTCTTTGTATTGATCACATAATCTGCGCCATATCCCTTTGCGCGTTCCAGGGAGCTGTCGCTGATGTCACAGCAGATCACTGTTTTGCACCCCTTTGCTTTACAGGTCTGCAGGATTATGGCACCGATGGTTCCTGTTCCCAGAATCAGGACAGTATCTTCCGGTACTACACGTCCTCTGGCTGTACAGTGCGCACCGATAGCGTAGGGTTCCACAAGAGCCGCGTCCTCCCATGACACGCTGTCATCAATCTTATAAACTTCATTTGCCGGTGCCGTAAAATATTCTCTCCAGCCGCCGTCCATCCCGGAGCCTCTGACCATTACCTTTTCACATACATTTTTTCTGCCGATCCTGCACTGATAACATTCTCCGCATGTGTGGATCAGGTCTACGATCACATGGTCTCCTTCTTTTACATTTGCTGCATTTTTTCCTGCCTTCACAACAATCCCCGCATTTTCATGGCCCGGGATACGAGGATATGTAGAACAGGGATTTGCGCCGTGATAAATGTGATGGTCACTTCCGCATACGCCTGCTGCCTTCATCTGAATCAAAACCTCATCATCACCGGGAACGGGAACCGGGACTTCACGCACTTCTACCTGATGCGGCCTTACAACCACTACTTCCTTCATTGTATTCTTCATTTTTCTTTCCTTTCCGGGTAATCCCCCTGCCCGAAATGAATTCCGGGCAGTATTTCATATTCTTAATTAAAATTCAGTATCATCTCTCTGTCAGGAAACCAGATTCGGCAGCAGCGTGGAGAGTGCCGGAACATAGGCAAAAATAATTGCACAAACTACTTCCACCGCCACAAAAGGAATCAGATTCTTTGCCACTTTGCTGACCGGCTGCTCCGAAAATCCACAGGCCACAAACATAGTCGTCCCAAATGGCGGTGTCGCCTGGCCAAGTGCCAACAGAAATACGAACAGCATACCAAAATGAACCGGGTCCACGCCGAATGCCACTGCGATCGGTGCCAGAATCGGACCGAGGATCAAATTGGTGGCGCCCACCTCCAGAAACATACCGCAGATAAGAAGCAGCACAATGATCAGTGCCAGGAACACATATTTATTACTTGCCACTGCCATGAATGCATTGGTGACCGCAACCGGAATCTTATAATAAGTGATCAGATATCCGAACATCTGTGCCGTAACAACCAGGAACATTAGGTTTGCAGTGCTGACAGCAGTTCCTTTCAGAATCTCCCAGACATCTTTTCCGCTGATTTCCCTGTAGATGGCAATGCACACCAGAAATCCGTAGAACACTGCAACCACTGCGGATTCCGTCGGAGTAAAAATACCTGCGTAAATGCCGCCCAGGATCACGATGGGCATGATCAATGCCCAGATTGCATCCTTGAAGGAAAGAAGAAATCTCCTGAAGGAAAATCCCGCCTCTTTTGGAAAATTACATTTTTTTGCTTTATAAAAGGCATATACACAGAGCAGGATTCCGCACAGGATACCCGGCAGAACACCTGCCATCAGCAGTTTTGCCACAGATACACCGGTAATATTACCATAAATAACAAATACTGTGGACGGCGGAATGACGATTCCCAGTGTTCCGCCAATTGCCTGTACGGCTGCCGCATAATCCTTGGGATATCCTCTTTTTACCATTTCCGGGTACATCAGACCGCCGATAGCCGCTGTTGTCGCAACAGAGGAGCCGGAAATTGCCGCAAAAAAGGTACACGCCACAATAGATACAAGTGAAATTCCTCCTGAGATCCAGCCTACAAAGGAATCTGCAAAGGCCACCAGCCTTTTGGAAAGACCGCCCTTTGACATGATATCACCTGCCAGAAAGAATGCGGGCAGAGCCAGCATGGAAAAGTTATCACACCCCGTAAAAATCTTCTGGGTGATCATGGCCAGTGATAATGCCGGGTCTAAAAATATAGCACAGATGCATGCACCTCCCAGGGCCCAGGTAATCGGCAGGCCGAGAAGCATGAGAACAATCAGTACAACGATCAAAGCTGCTGCGGAAGCTGACATCAGTTATTTCCCCCTTTCTCTTCGGTTGTTTTCATTGTTACGGTTTCCTGCAGTTTAAAGATTACGGAAATCACTGCAAGTCCAAATCCGAGACACAGGATTCCGTACATAACATTCATGGGAATCCTCATGGCCGGACTCAACTGGTATCCTCCAATGCGCAGCATACCAAAAGTGCTGTAAAAAAACACAGCGGATATAGCCAGTGCCAGAACCTGCCTTCCTATCTCAAAGGCCTTTTTCACTCCGGACGGCAGAAAATTATCTATAATGTCAATGCGTACCATGAGATTCTGGGATATACCCATATTGATTCCCAGAAGGATCATTGCCACGAACAGATACCTGGATGCCTCCTCAGACCAGGGTATGCTGTAAAAAATAACGTATCTGGTAAAAGTCTGCACCAGTATGATCACCATAATTGCCACCAGTATAACCGCAGTCAATGCATTCACAGCACTCTGCAGCCTGCTAAAAACCTGCTTTGCTTTCTCCATCTTCCTTCTCCTTTGCTATTTTGCTGCAGCTATCCTGTCAAGAGTCTCTTTGTAGTCTGCACCGTAAGTATCCCTGACACTCTGTGTCTCTGCAATCAGTTCTGTCTTATCCGGATAAGTCACCTTCATTCCCTGTTCCTCCAGTGTGGAAACAGCCTCCGCATCCATCTTCCGGCTCAGTTCCCGCTCCGCAAGGTTGGCTTCCTCCATACACTCCGCAATGACCTGCTGGTCCTCATCTGTGAGGGAATTCCATGTTTTGGGCGCCATCAGAACATACACCGTGGAATACACATGTTCTGTAATGGCCATATGCTTATTTACTTCCACCACATTATTTTTGTCGATGACCGTAGCAGGATTTTCCTGTCCGTCAATGGCGCCCTGCTGCATTGCGGTATATGCCTCACTCCAGGCCATGGGCACCGGATCCGCCCCCAGCGCTTTCCAGAGCTTCTGATGGATTTCATTTTCCATAACACGGATTCTCAGTCCCTTCACATCCTCGGCACTGTTGATCTCTTTCTTGGAATTGGTCAGATTACGGAACCCGGATTCCCAGATTCCTAATCCTTTCAGCTCCACCTTATCCAGTCTTTTGAGAAAGTCCTGTCCGATTTCTCCCATAAACACCTTATCCGCATGCTCTGTACCCTCGATCACATAGGGCAGGTCAAACGCTGCAATCTCAGGAATGAAATTCGCCAGCACACTTTGATTTACCACTGCTATATCCAGATTGCCCAGTTCACATGCCTCGATATTATCTCTCTCTGAGCCGAGCTGTCCGTTGTGGAAAACAGATATCTCAATTCTGCCCTCTGATTCTTCTTTTACATTCTCGGCAAACTCCTCCATGGAGATTCCAATGGCTCCGTCTGCTGCTGATGTCTGTGCCATTCTCAGGCTCACTTTTCCGTTTTCATCATAAATACTGCTGTCTTTGCCGCATCCCGCCATAGCCAGTGCTGCGAGTATTCCCGCTATGGACAATGCTGCCAGTTTTCTTACCTTCATGTTACCCTCCCTTTACGGTGTCTGCAGAGAACCGTCTCTCAATCTCGTTTGCGTCCATGTGGTGACTGTCTTTTCACACGGATATTTTGCTGCTTCCTTCTCATCAATATCCACACCCAGACCCGGTTTATCATTGGCATACACATAACCCCTGCGAAATTCGGGAAGACCTTGAAAGACTTCCAGCAGCGCGCCATGCGGCCCCTTCAGATCCTGTATCACAAAATTAGGCGGTTCGATTCCTGACCACTCCTGCACTCCGAAATTAGGTGCCGCCAGATCAATATGGATATTTGCCGCGTGAGCCAGGGGTGACATATCACCTGGCCCATGCCATGCGGTGCGCACACCAAACTGCTCCGCGAAAATCTGAAGTTTTCTGGCTGGTGTGATGCCTCCTATCTGACTGATATGTACACGGATAAAATCAATCAGCTGCTCTGCTATGAGAGTTTTCCACTCTTTAGGATTGTTGAAAAGCTCTCCCTGGGCAATGGGGATGCTGGTCTGTTCCCGCAAGTTTCTCAGCCAGTTTGTCTGCTCCAGCGGAACCGGGTCCTCCAGGAAAAACAGATCAAAGGGTTCCAGCTCCTTTGCCAGTTTGATAGCTTCCACAGGAGCGATGCGCTCATGTACATCATGTACCAATTCCATATCATATCCGATTCTGTCACGGATTTCTCCAAAAAGTTTTACTGTGTCACGAATATACTTCCTGGAGTCCAGATACATCCCATCATGTGCCCCTTCCGGCGCTGTCTCAGGTGTCTGTCCGTAAGGTGCCCCGCCGTAGCCGCCGCACTGGCAGCGCAGATGCGTAATTCCCATCTCCTGGAATCTTTGAATATTTTCACAGATTTCCCCGATATCTTTTCCGTCCACATGGCGGTATACCGGAATCCCTTCCCTTACTTTTCCTCCGAACAGCTGATACACCGGCATATCTGCCATCTTGCCTTTGATATCCCACAACGCCATATCAATGCCGGAAATCGCATTATTTTCAATAGGGCCGTTTCTCCAGTAGCCGTTCTGGTGCATAAGCTGCCATAATTCCTCAATATTCTCAGCGTCCCGCCCCACAAGAAGCGGTTTTAAATATTCCTCGATCAGGTGCTTTACCGTCAGATGGCGGTAAGCAAATGTAGCACAGCCCAGGCCGTACAATCCCGGCTGATTTGTCTCCACTTTGACTACGACAAGGTTAATGCCCTCCGGCGCTGTACATATGACCCGTATGTCCTGAATTTTAACTGACATCTCTCTCCTCCTATTACTTGTTACTCATCATACAAGTTAGAATATAAAAACATTGTCATTTTCCATATAACTGCCCGTTCCCACGGGAAACAGGCAGTTCTGTAAGAATCTGATTCACAGCTTTTTCATAGCTGCGTCCAGATGTTCATACATAATATCATGAGCTGCATCCGCATCGCCATTCTTAAATGCATCCAGAATCTGCGCATGGTAATGGATCCCTGAATCATAGCCAAACAGTTCATTCATCTGTTCATGATTCTGCCTGGTCTCCTGGAAAACCTTGTGCAGGCTTTTTTCCAGCAGGGCGTTGCCTGTAGAACGGCAGATAACTTCATGGAATTTCAGGTCTGCATTTACAAACTTTTCCCGATTTCCCTGGAACATCTGCATTTGCTCCAGATATGTCTCCAGAGCGGTGATGATCTTGGGCGTACATTTTTCCACTGCCAGTCTGCAGGCATCTGGTTCCAGTATTTTTCTGAATTCCAATACCTTTTCAATATCCCTGCAGTCCTCGGATGTGATCTTGTTCTCCGTCTCATCCCAGTTCTCCACACGGCTGTTGATCAGATAAGTCCCTTTGCCATGCACACTTTCCAGGACACCAAGGCCAATCAGATACTGCAGCGCCGTTCTGATACTGGAACGGCTCACGCCCAGCTCCTCTGTCATCTGGTTTTCTGACGGTATCTTCTCACCAACTGTCCAGTTTCCGGATTCAATATTCTTCTTCAGATAATCCACCACCTGGCTGGTTACATTGACACGTTTTATTTTCATATATCTTCCCTTCGTCTCAACTTGTAGGACAAGTGATAAGTTCATTATATTCTTTTTTCTTTTTCTGTCAATACAATTATAGAATAATTCTACCACAGTGAATGGATTTCGTAAATAATTGCCGAAAATAAGCGGTTCAATTTAGTAAAATTCACCCTGCCGGCGCCTCCCGGAAATTTTCTTTTCTCAACACCTTCTCCTCCTTCGGCACTCGGAGCGCGCGGACTGCATTTAATATGGCAATGACAGCAACACCCACATCTGCAAAGACTGCTGCCCACATAGATGCAATTCCAAGTGCTCCCAGAAGCAGAACAAAGGCCTTCACTCCCAGAGCAAAAACTATATTCTGGCGCACGATTGCCAGTGTCTTTCTGGAAATCCGCATAGCTGCCGCTATCTTTGACGGTTCATCTGTCATGATGACAATGTCTGCCGCCTCAATTGCCGCATCGGAACCAAGTCCACCCATAGCGATTCCTATATCTGCTCTTGCGAGCACCGGCGCATCATTGATCCCGTCTCCCACAAAAGCCAGCCTGCCTTTTTCACTTGTCCTGGCCAGCAGTTCTTCCATGTGTGCCACTTTATCCGCGGGAAGCAGTTCTGTATAGACCAGATCAAGCCCTAATTTCCCTGCTACCTTTTCGCCCACTGCCTTTGTGTCTCCGGTGAGCATAACCGTTTTCTGCACCCCTGCTTTTTTCAGTTCGCTGACAGCAAAGGCTGCGTCCTCCTTGATCTCATCCTCGATCAGGACAGCACCGCGGTATTTCCCGTCTTCCGCCACGTAGACAACGGTACCTGCTTCTTTCACTGGCTGAAACGTGATTTTTCTACTTTTCATCAGCTTTGCATTTCCTGCCAGTACATTTTTTCCATTCAGAGTGACAGAGATACCGTGTCCCGGGATCTCCTGTACATCAGAAACTGTAAACTGTTCGGTATTCTTTCTGTATGCCCTCACAATAGACCTGGAAATGGGGTGATTGGAGTCTTTTTCTGCACAGGCTGCCAGTTCCAGTAATCTTTCACCGGTGATTCCCCGGGGATAGCATCGCGTCACTGCAAAGGACCCTTTCGTCAGAGTACCTGTCTTGTCAAACACAACAGTCTCTGCTTTTGCCAGTGCCTCCAGGTAATTGCTTCCCTTGATCAGCACACCGCACTTTGAAGCTCCGCCGATGCCGCCGAAGAAACTCAGCGGAACAGAGATTACGAGCGCACACGGGCAGGAGATCACCAGGAATGTCAGCGCCCTGTGTATCCAGGGGGCAAACGCCTGCCCGGTAATAAGAGGCGGCAATATGGCAAGCAGTGCTGCTGCTGCCACAACTGAGGGTGTGTAGTATCTGGCAAAACGTGTGATAAATGCCTCGGACTTTGATTTTTTGCTGCTGGCGTTCTCCACCAGATCCAATATTTTAGAAACTGTGGATTCCCCGTAGGGCCTGGATACGCGGATTCTCAGGGTTCCTGTCTGATTAATGCATCCGCTGATGACCTCCGCCCCTGCCCCGGTTTCCCTTGGCATGGATTCCCCTGTCAGTGCAGAGGTGTCCAGAGTGGAGCTGCCCTCCAGAACGATTCCGTCAAGGGGTATGCGTTCTCCCGGTTTGACCAGAATCACATCTTCAACAAGAACTTCATCCGGTTCCACCCTGGTCTCTTTTCCATCCCTCACAACGTTGGCATAGTCCGGGCGTATATCCATCAGTCCTGCAATGGAACGGCGTGATTTGCTGACAGCATAGGACTGAAACAATTCTCCCACCTGATAAAACAGCATGACTGCCACACCTTCTTTATAGTCCCCCAGACACATGGCTCCCACAGTGGCAACGGTCATCAGAAAATTCTCATCGAATACCTGACCATGCAGAATGTTGGTGACAGCTTTCCAGATAATATCCCACCCGATCACGGCATAACAGACAAGAAATCCTATGAATTTTCCTGTTTCATTCAGAGGCAGCCATAAGACCGGCAGAAAAATGAGAATGGATGTGAGTATGCGGTATAATTGTTTTTTCTGTTTTTTTGTCATAATTCTCTTCCTTTCATAAATTGCGGCGGCAGGCAGTTCCCCCTGCCGCAATGATCTTAAATTTTTTTCACTGTGACATCCGGCTCAATTTTCCGAATCCGTTTCACCACTTTGTCCGCAATCTCAGAAAAGTACTCCTCAGATGCCTCCAGAACCATCTTCTGACTCAGAAAGTTCACTTCTACTCCGGTTACACCTTCCATCTTCCTTACAGAGTCCTCAATTTTTGCAGCACAGTGTGCACAGTCTAAATCTACCAGTTTAAATGTTTTTCTCATATTTACTTTCTCCTTTTCCGTTCATTTTGTTTTCATATGAATACATATTCATATGTTCATATATAATATACAAAGTATTATCCTGTCTGTCAATACTATTTTCTCTTTTTTTCAGATTCATCAAATTTCTGTATTGGATTTCTTCTTCAGATGGCTTAAAATAAAATCAGAAAGGATGGAGAACTCATATGGAGAATACGCAACAGATAAAAGAAAACCCGCTGGGCTTCAGCCCGATTGGTAAATTACTGCCCAAATTCGCGGTACCGGCTATCATCAGCATGCTGGTCAACGCGCTGTATAATATCGTGGACCAGATCTTCATCGGGCAGGGCGTGGGCATGTACGGAAATGCCGCGACAAACGTGGCTTTTCCCATTACCACCATAACTACAGCTATCGCTCTCCTCATAGGAATCGGAGGCGCCTCCAATTTTAATCTGGAACTTGGGCGTAAACATGAAGAAAAGGCAAAGCATATTGCAGGCACAGGATTCGGCAGCCTCATCCTGTGCGGCCTCATCCTGGTCATTTTGATCCGCCTGTTCCTGAAGCCGCTGATCCTGGCCTTCGGCGCTACCCCCAAGGTTCTGCCCTATTCCATGACCTATGTGGGGATCACCACCTGGGGCATTCCGTTTTTTATGCTGACAACAGGCGGCAACCATCTGATCCGGGCGGACGGCAGTCCTACCTATTCCATGATATCCATGGTCTCCGGCGCTCTGATCAATACTGTGCTGGACCCCCTGTTCATTTTTACCTTCGGCTGGGGTATTGCCGGAGCTGCATGGGCAACGGTGACCGGCCAGGTATTCTCCGCCTGTTTGGTCCTCTTCTATCTGCCCCGGTATAAAACCGTGGAGCTGAAGCTTAAAAATCTCATTCCCCGGTCTCACTGTATCAAAGCTATCGCGTCCCTCGGAATGGCCTCCTGCTTCAATCAGCTGGCCCTTACCGTGGTCCAGATAACCATGAACAATGTGCTTCGCCACTATGGTTCCCACTCCGTCTACGGAAGCGACATTCCCCTTGCGGTGGTAGGGATCGTAGCCAAGGTGAATATGGTGTTCCTGTCCATTGTCATCGGGATCGCCCAGGGTTCACAGCCAATCGTGGGATTTAATTACGGCGCCAAAAACTATTCCCGGGTGAAAAAGACGTATCTGTGCGCAGCCGGAACAGCAACTATTCTGGCTGTGACTGCATTTATATGTTTCCAGATCTTCCCCAGGCAGATCGTCAGCCTTTTCGGTTCCGGAGACAAGCTTTATTATCAGTTTGCCCAGAAGTATTTCCGCATTTTTATGTTCTGTACCTTCCTGAACGGCCTGCAGCCGGTGACCGCTAACTTTTTCACTTCCATCGGCAAAGCCACCCGCGGTATTGTGCTTTCCATGACAAGACAGATTCTGTTCCTGATCCCCATGATCCTGATCTTCCCCCTCTTTATGGGAATTGATGGAGTCATGTATGCCGGTCCTATTGCGGACGCGGCTGCCGGTATCCTGGCAGTTCTTCTGGTCCGGAAAGAGATAAGGCGGATGCCCGCAGACGGAGAACTTCCGGCGTAAAGCAACGTGTGCGGCTGTTTGCGTTTCCGCAGACAGCCGCACACGTTTCAGGTCTCCTTTTCGGGATGTTCTTTCCTGTCAAAATTAAGCTTCTTATACTGTTTCGGTGTAATATGATGATATTGTTTAAATATTTTTCCAAAATAGCTGCTGGTCCCGAATCCGGTCTCCACAGCCACCTCCAGAACACTTTTATCCGTATAACGCAGCAGCTCCTGTGCCTTCTGCAGACGCAGAGAGATCATGAACTCCACAGGTGTCTCCCCAAGACTCGTCTGAAACAGACGGTAGCACTCCCGCTCACTGATATGTATACTGGATGCAATATCCTGCACCGTAATCTTCTCACTGTAATGTTCCTGAATATAGGACAGCATCTGTTTGATTCGTTCATCCTCCAGGGCGTTGAAACCTGTCCCGCTTTTCTTCTCATCCATTGCCCAGGAATACACCATCTCCCAGAGCTTTGAGAAAAGATTCCGCAGGCGAAGCTCAAAAAAAGGCTCCCCCTTGCTGCTCAGTTCTGCCCCTTCCCTCATTTTTTCCAGAAACTCCGCGCTTCCCGTATCGGAACAGTAAAGGGGCACTGCGTCCAGTTGTTTCTGTTCCAGCACAGGAACAATATATTTGATATCCAGAATACTTCCCGATGCGCCTGCCAGAAAAGAACGGTCAAAGAACTGTGACTGCAGCCTTACCTCCTCCACAGGCTCCAGAGGATGCAGATAATGCAGAACCCCGGAATTGACAAATATTCCGTCCCCCTCATGCAGTATGAATTCATGATGATTGGTCTTATACTGCATACTTCCGCCCAAAATATGTCCGAACTCAAATTCATCATGCCAGTGCCACGGAATATCCCCGAAGAAATACGCCTCCGGTCTCGGCACATATAAGCCATAGTGAAGCATCTGGTTCTGATAAACGATTTTTTCCTTTTTTCTTCCGTCCATATCCAATTTTCTGAATTGTACCATAGCGACCTCCGTATATGGCAGGATTCTTATATTTTCAGGCAGTATGATTATTTATATATCCCTAAATTCACAGTATAATTATATTATCACAAGACCGGGAAGGTCAATAGAAAAGTTACTGTTCACAGAACTGCGCTTTTTGCAGGGCTGTAAATAGTAACTAGTTTCAAACAGCCAAAGGAGGATAACATCTATGATTTATTATGTAGCCGCAAATGCTCCCAGAAACGGATGCGGTACTAAGGAAAAACCGTTTCAGACCATCAGTGAGGCAGCCGCTGCCGCCCGCGCAGGAGACGAAGTCCTGGTAGCTCCGGGTATTTACCGGGAATATGTAAATCCGAAAAACGGCGGTACAGACGAAAACAATCGTATTGTCTACCGCTCAGAGGAGCCGCTGGCCGCTGTCATTACCGGCGCGGAACCTGTAAAAAACTGGACACAGTATCAGGGCAATGTCTGGACAGCCCGTATTCCCAACGGTATCTTCGGCTGCTATAACCCCTACACCACAGTCATTGCAGGTGACTGGTACCGTGCTCCGGAACCGGTGCATACCGGTGAGGTATACATAAACGGCAAATCCATGTATGAGGCATTTTCACTGGAGGATGTCACAAACCCATCCATTTACAAAGGTTCCTGGGACCCGGATTTTACCCTCTATAAATGGTACACAAAACAGGAAGACGGCTTCACTGTCATCTACGCCAACTTCCAGGGTGCTGACCCCAACGAGGAAAATGTGGAGATCAATGTGCGGCGCAACTGCTTCTACCCGGATAAGACTGGCGTTAATTATATCACGCTGTCAGGCTTCACGGTAAAACAGGCAGCTACCACATGGGCACCGCCCACTGCTTACCAGGAAGGCATGATCGGCCCCCACTGGTCAAAGGGCTGGATCATTGAGGACTGTGAGGTTTCCGATTCCAAATGCTCCGGTATCTCCCTGGGAAAATATCTGCAGCCGAACAATGAAAACAAGTGGACCACCAGATTCTATAAAGACGGAACCCAGACAGAACGTGACGCCATCTGCCAGGCACAGATTGAGGGATGGACAAAAGAGAACATCGGTTCCCACATTGTCCGCCGCTGCAACATCCACGACTGCGGACAGACCGGTATTGTAGGACATTTAGGCGGCGTGTTCTCTGTGATCGAGGACAACCACATTCACCATATCAACAACAAACAGGACCTGGCAGGCGCAGAGATCGGCGGTATCAAAATGCATGCTGCCATTGACGTGATCATCCGCCGCAACCATTTCCACCACTGCACCCGCGGCCTGTGGCTGGATTGGCAGGCACAGGGGACTCGTGTCACACAGAATCTGTTCCACGACAATGTTCCGCCAAAAGGAACAGAGATTGCCAATGGTCTGGCTCTGGCTGAGGACATTTTTATCGAGGTTTCCCACGGTCCCACACTGGTTGACAACAATCTGCTTCTGTCCGACTGCGCATGCCGCATCAGCACACAGGGCACCGCTCTTGTACACAACCTGATCGCAGGTTCCTTTACCTGGGTAGGCGCCGGTGTAGATAACGGCGGACAATATCTGCCATCCCCGAGGTATACGCCATATCACGTACCGCACCGCACAGAGGTTGCCGGATTTATGACGATCCTTCACGGTGATGCACGTTTCTACAACAATATCTTCGTGCAGAAGGAAATCCGCCGGGACCTGGCTGCCTATGCGGAATCTGAGGGCATGGGCACCATGGATAAATACCAGTTTATCTGCGGAACAAAACCGTACGACGGATATCCCACGGCAGAGACGTACTTTGGACGCTTCAACGCAGAGACTGCTGTGGACCATGACAACAAAGACATCTATTATGACCATCTTCCCATCTACACCGGAGGCAATGTATACTTTAACGGCGCCAAACCGTGTGATGCAGAGGAAAATTATAAAGTGGATGAGGAACACAAGATCACGCTGGAATTAAAAGAGGAAGGCGGAGAATACCGTCTGGAGACCAATCTGTATGATTACCTGCCAAAATTTGAGACTCCGTTTGTAAGCACAGAACTGCTGGGTGAGGCATTTGAGCCGGAACAGAAATTTGAAGCACCTGACGGAACTCCTATTGTATTTGACCGGGATTACTTTGGAAGAAAGCGCGATATGATGCCGCTTGCAGGTCCTTTTGCCTGCGGATGTGAATTAGAGGATGTATTATAATTCTTACCGCTCCTTATGGGACCGCCTGTTCTGCTATAGAACAGGCAGTTTCCATAAGGAGCATTTTTTCAATTCTGATGTAAGTCTTTCATCGCTCCACAGGGCATTATGACCTCCCAGTACGATGTTCGGCTTATTTTTGCCATGGAAATCGCTACCGCAGGTGACAAACAGTCCCTTTTGTTCCGCGGCTTCCAGATAATGCAGTGCCTGCTCCCTGCTGTGGTAGGAAGAAAATACTTCAATGCCGTCAATTTTCTCCTCCGTGATCTGATCCAGCAGTTCATCATTTCCGCCCAGATTCTGCCCCGGATGCGCAAGAACCGCCGCACCGCCCGCGCTGTGTATCAGGGTCGCAGCATCAGGAAGGGATAGATAGGATATCTCCACATAGGCCGGCTTTCCCTTTGCAAAAAAATCCCAGTAAAACCGCACATTTGGCATATCACTTTTCTCCCCGCCCGGAAGGTAGGGGGCCAGTATTTCATACCGGTCTGCATCCCCGCGTTTTAAGACATATTCAGCAATCTGTTCCCCGGTCACAACACCGTTATCTGCCCCGGCAAGAATTTCATCCGCATCCACCACAATACCTGCTGCCTGCCGGAAAAGCCGGATTTTTTCCTCTGCCGCCCTTCTCTCCTGTTGTAAAATATCTTGTTCCACGGCTGCAAATTCTTCACGGTTCACATCAATGCCATATCCCAACAGGTGAAAATTCTGTCCTCTATACACACAGTCCAGCTCCACACCCCGGATAACCCTGACTTTAACGGCTGCTTTTAAAGCCTCGGCCACGCCATGGACACAATTGTGGTCTGTTACGGCAATCCACTCCATCCCGCATGCCTCACACTGCCTGATGATCTCTTCCGGAGAAAACTCCCCGTCATCACTGAACTTTGTATGGATATGAAGATCAACCCTTGACATGGACACACACCTCCCTTCTTCCCTGCACACGGTAATAAATGACCTGCAGCAGCAGAATGCCTGCCGTAGATATCAGATACAGGCAGTGAATTCCGTTTATGGCAGCAGTGGATTTCACTGCTGCGCCTGCCTCCAGAAATCCTTTCACTGCCCCTCCGATCATGGGGCCTAAAATAAACCCGAGTCCAATGACTGCCGTATAAAAATTATCATACATGATCCTGTTGTCTTTCGGCATCAGCTCATACCGTCTGTTAAACACAGCGACTACAAAACCGGCATTTGCAACGGAAGATATAAGAAACGCAGCCGGAATAAACAACAGGCAGTTCTTCGGCGCCGCAAAAGACATAAACAATGTCTCACCTGCAAAAAGCCAGATGGAGGTTTTCAAAACAAATTCATGTCCCCGCTTATCGCTGATCCTCCCCCATAAGCCCAGAAGCACGATCTGGGGCAGGGATATGATCATATACATAGCCGTCACCGTTTTATAGGGAAGTGCCAGATATTTCATCATATACACCATGGTAAAGCTGTCTGAAATATTGAGAAGCAGATAAAAAGCCAGGATATAGACCACAAATCCCACAAACTTCCTGTCTTTCAGAGGTATCTTCAGTGCATCCCCAAGTCCGCAATTTATTTTCAAAGGCCGGTACGGCGCGCTGTCAGGTGTCCGCATCAGAAGCATGACTTCACAGATACTCATCACCGCCGCTGCCCCGAACAGAACGGCAAATCCCAGGTATTCCCCCTGCATATGGTCCATCCAGAAACCGCCAGCCACAGATAACAGGACCGTAACGCCCAGTGTCAGCGTCTGTCTCAGTGATATGTAACGTCCGCTTTTCTTTTCATCCATAAACCCCATCATCCACTGGTTCAGCACTACCGTCGTCTGGGCCTGAAGCGTAAAAGCCATGACCACCGCCAGGACAAAGACGGCGATCTGCATCCGCTTCGGCACCACAGCCGGTATGAGTACAATGAAAAGCGTGGCGGTTCTGGAAAGTGCCGTAAATATAACAGTCAGCCGCTTACGGCTCTGAAACCGCTCCAGATATGCCGCAAATCCAAGGATCAGCACCCCGCAGATATTCACGATCACGCTCAGATAACTGACCAGCACATCCCCTGCTCCCATAAGAAGCGCAAGGCCACTTAAAAACACGCCGCTGGTCAGATACGAAAACGCCGTTCCAAATGCTGTCTGCACAAAAAAGCAGATCCGTGGCCCGGTATCCAGAATTTTCTCTCTCCGCTTCATAAACATGGCTGCTCCTTTATAAACTGTACCTCATCAAACATCTTTGCAGCGGTCAGACTTGCCATCCCGTCAAAATAATCATGCCACACATCCGGGGAGTAGAGAATCTCTGCCAGCAGGTGTTTAGGCAGGAAGGCGGAAAGCCCGTCACCGATAGGCCCGATACAGTCCTTTTGCAGACTCGGGCCGCCAAGGACCACATACTGCGGATTCAGAATCCCGCAGATAAAACTGATGACCCGAACCACCAGATCAACATATCTGACATCCTCCATAGGCTCTGCCATGCACGCATCCAGCGTCTTTCCGTCTTCCATGGGCAGCAGACCCAGCTCCCCTGCAAAATTATGATGTCCGCGTACAACTCTGCCCCCTGAGATAAAACCGGCGCTTACACAGCCCTTTTCAAAGTAGAGAAAAGCCATATTCGTGTTCTCCGGATTCTCACAAGGAAACTCCTTTGCGTAACACCGTCCGAATCCGATGGCAGTGGCATTCAGGTCATTTTCCAGCACCACAGGAATCTTGTACCGCTTTTCAAGGCTGTCGCCAATATCTATTTTATATAATTTCCCGTCCGCCTCATTTGTTCTCCAGTACCCTTTCCCTTCCACCGCGCCGGGCACGCCAATGCCTATGGACTTGATTTCTCTTTTTTTTATCTGTTCATCCATCCAAGCGGTGATGGCGCTTTCAAAATCTCCGTTTGCTGCCTCCAGCCTTGTTTTTTCCACGATCTCTCCGCAGACATTGATCAGCAGACCGTAGATCTGGTCTCCTGTGATGCAGAAAGCCGCACCGTAATACCGGTTGGGCCGGAACCCATAGCGCTCTGCTTTTCTTCCTCCGCTGGATTCATCGTATCCAACACTCTCGATCTCTCCGTTCTGCATCATTTCAGACAGCAGAGAACGGACTGTGGTGGAACTGATCTTCGTCTCATAGGCAATCTCTGCCCTGGTGGCAGTTCCTTTTGCTTTCAGGACTTTTCGTATGAGGGAAAGATTTGCCTGTTTCAATACTCTTGGTCTGGCAGTCAGAGTGTCCATATGCATTCTCCTTTTCACTTTTATCAGATACTTTTATAAGTTTATAATAAAAGTGTACAGCAAATATCTCTCTCTGTCAACTTCCTTTTTCTTCCATATATTGTTTACTTCAAAAGCCCGCATACCAGAACAAAATAATGGGGCAGCCTTCCCTCTTCCATCCATTCCAGTTCTATTCCCATCAGCTTGCTAAGTGTCAGTCCCACATTGCCTCCGATGGATTCTATGGAATAACGCATCTTTTCCGGAAATCGACACGCTTTTTTATTCGGTCTGGTACAGTTTCCTTCGCACAAAATACAAGAGCCTGCTGACAGGCTGATACTTCCCGGATATTGTTTTTCCTTCTCCCAGAGCATTTCCGACAGCTTTTCCTTCTCCACACGGAGGGACTGTCCAAGGATTTTATCCTGTTCCGCCTTTGTAAATGCCTTCCCTGCAAACTCCTCATCAAAGATTATTTTAACGGCTGTCAGTTCCAGGGTCTCGTATTTCCTCCAGTATGACAGAACATCAAAATCATAAGATGGGCAGGACCATACCTTTTCATAATTCGGACATGCCCTGCAGCACTCCAGAAATGTGTCCACATCCACATAGCCTTCTATGTAGTCCTCCACCGGTACCACTGCTGTATAAGTTTCTGTTTTGTACATATTCTCTTTCCTCCCGTGTGTCTCTGTTTTTGGCAATGGGTAATTTTCTTTTTGTATTCTTCTTTCAGTATAACATCTCTCTGTGACTGCTGCTATCTTTATCTTCTCTCCATGGGTGTAAAACCGATGATGAGGCAGGTACTGAGGAACTGGCACACATGGAAATGGTAGCCACCATTGTACACCAGCTTACACGCAACCTTTCCATGGAAGAAATCGAGAAATCCGGCCTCGGTCCCTACTATATTGACCATACAGTAGGCATCTGGCCTCAGGCTGCCGGGGGTGTCCCCTTTAACGCCTGTGAGTTCCAGTCAAAGGGTGATCCTATCACGGATTTGTTTGAGGATATGGCAGCAGAACAGAAAGCGCGGACCACTTATGACAACATTCTGCGTGTCATCAGAGATCCGGATGTTGTGGACCCCATCCGTTTCCTGCGTGAAAGAGAAGTTGTGCATTTCCAGCGTTTCGGTGAAACCCTCCGTTCCGTTCAGGAAGAACTGGATTTCAAAAACTTCTATGCATTCAATCCCAGCTTTGACATGCCTGCCAAATGCAGCTGCGATTCAGGCTGCAGCAAATGACATTCATGCGCCGGGAATTATTGGAAGCCATGCAAAAGGTGATCACCACTGCACCGGAAGCTTACGCCTTTGTTTACGGTGGAAAAAAATATCCTCATATCAAAGGTTTCGTATACTTTTTCCCGCTGTGGGGAGGTACGGTTGTCCTTGCTGATGTTGCCGGACTTCCCACATCGGAAGCTGCCTGCCGGGTAAAAATCTTCGCCTTTCACATTCATGAAGGTTCTTCCTGCGAAGAAAATGCAGAAGGGGATTTCCCACTAACCGGCAGCCATTTAAATCCAAAGGATTGTCCGCACCCGGAACACGCCGGAGATCTGCCTCCGCTCTTTGAAAATGACGGCTATGCCCTTTCCATGTTTTATACCAACCGGTTCGTCCCGGAGGAAATCATTGGCCGGACGGTTGTGATCCACGAAAACCCTGACGACTTCAAAACCCAGCCCTCAGGGGATTCCGGCAGCAAAATAGCGTGCGGGGAAATAAAAAGCAATCTGGAAGATTAAAGCACCGCATTTCATTCCATGAAAATAGGCATCCGCAGATGAACCTTCACCTGCCGATGCCTTTTTCCTGACTTTGAGTATAAAATTAATTTCCGCAGTGATGGCCGCACTCATGGGAATGCTCACCGCAGCTGCCGCTTCCGTGCTCATGCTCATGATGTGCACAGACTGTATCCGGATCATAATTCAGGCTTCCTGCCAGAAATGCCTCCACCTGGGCATCCGCATCTCCGCATGCTCCGGGATAAAGCTGGATCCCTGCCTCTGCCAGCGCATTCCTTGCGCCACCGCCGATACCTCCGCAGATCAGCACCTGAGCACCGCACTGATTCAGAAATCCGGCCAGGGCACCATGTCCGCTGCCATTGGTATCTATCACTTCAGAGGATACGATCTTACCGTCCTCCACCTCATATACCTTGAACTGTTCTGTGTGTCCAAAATGCTGAAATACCTCTCCATTGTCATATGTCACTGCAATCTTCATGTTTGAATCTCCTCTCCTGAATGATTGAACGCACGCATTCTGCCGGTGTTCTCTCTGCCCGCAGATTCTGTAGCTCCCGCCGCTGATTTCCAGAGATGACGCCTCCACCAGAAAACGCGCCAGCTTCTTCCTGGCTTCCGTATAGACCGCCTGGACAGTGGCTCTTCCCACTTCCATCTGCACCGCACACTCTTCCTGGGTATATCCCATATAATCAATCAGCCGAATCGTCTCATACTCCTCGACTGTCATCCGTATCCGATGCGTAGGCTGACCGCCCTCACCCGGCACAAAAAAACCGCACCCCGGCAGCCTGCATATCCTCTTTTCCTTACTCGGCCTCGGCATCTCTCCACCTCCCGCAGCCTCTCACTTCTCATGCATTCATTATTAACATATGCTTATTATACTCATGTTATTAGCATATGTCAACTATGTATTCAAAAGTTTTTTCTACCGGCCCGTCCGCATTTTTATCTCACAAATAATTTGCCCCTTTCAATATTTCATACACATCCCTCTGATGCAGCTCCCTAAACTTCGCCACCGTAAACGTATCCTTCCCCGTTGCCCTCTCAGCCATATCCACCAGTTCTTCTTCCGTCAGCACCCCGGCCTCCAGTTCTCCCAAACAAACCGGCATTCCCAGTTCCCTGAAATATTCCACCGTTTTTCTTATCCCTTCTCTCGCAGCAGCCACATCATCTTCCGCCTGCACACCCCACACCTTTCTTCCATACTGCGCAAACCGCCCCGGCTCCTCCATATACACATACAGTGCCCAGGACTCCCAGACAGCAGACAGGCTGGCTCCGTGTGCCACATCGTATTTTGCGCTGAGCTCATGTCCGATCTTATGGGGTGCAAAATCTTTTTCCGCTCCAAGCCCCGTAATTCCATTATGGGACAGACTGCTGCACCACATCAGTTCACTCATGGCCTCGTAATCCGTCTGGTCCTTCCACGCCTTTCTCCCGTTTTCAATGACAGTCCGCAACAGCGCCTCCGCAATCTCGTCTGTCATCTGATTTCCCTTTGTATGGGTAAAATACCGATCCAGGGTATGCATCATAATATCCACGATTCCGCATGTCACCTGATATTTTGGCAGCGTGTAGGTAAGCTCCGGATTCATAATGGCAAATTTCACCCGGTTAAAATCCGTGCTCAGCCCCTGCTTCCTTCCAATGGCCTCATTTGTCAGCACCGCGGAATCACTCATCTCACTTCCCGCTGCCGCAATGGTCAGAACCACTCCCACAGGAAGGCTTTTTGTCAGAGGCACTTTCTGTGTCCAGATATCCCAGAGCGCAGTTCCCGGATTCGCCGTCCCGTGTGCTATCCCTTTTGCCGTGTCAATGGAGCTTCCCCCGCCCACAGCCAGAATAAAGTCTGCTCCAAAGGAAACCGCAGCCTCCACACCTGCCTGTGCAAAGGACAGCCGCGGGTTTGGTTTCACCCCGCCCCACTCTTTGAAGGCGATCCCCGCCCTCTCAAGTTCCGCTTCGATCCTGTCAAGCAGCCCGCTTCTTTTCACACTGCCTCCGCCATAGACAAGGAGTACCCTGTTCCCGCCCCATTTTTTTACTTCCTCTGCTGTTTTCTTCTCCGCGTCTTTTCCAAACACTACTTCTGTAGGTGCGTAATAAATAAATTCCTGCATAATTTCTCTCCTTTTCTCCCGTAATTCCTGTTCTTCCATGCGCTTTCCCAGGCGGTACGTGCCTGGGCTGCCCCTCCTTTTTGGGACATTCCTGCGCATTCTGGCCATTAAGTTCAGTATACTTTATTTTTTCACATATTTCCACGAAAAACCCCTAATAATTCAGGAAATCTCTTGTCATTCCCCTGCATAGAATGATAAAATAGATATCAGCTACTAATGAAACCATTTTGACTGAAACGAGGAGGTTTTACACTATGGAATACCGTAAATTTGAAAATCTGGGCGTATCTCCGTCCCTTCTGGGCTTTGGCTGCATGCGCTTTCCGCAGACACCTGACGGAAATATCGACGAGGCGGAAGCTGAGAGAATGCTGGACCGCGCACTTAAGGCCGGAGTCACCTACATAGACACAGCCTATCCATACCACAACGGCGACAGCGAACCCTTTGTAGGAAAAGTCCTGAAAAAATACGACCGCAAAAGCTTCTATCTGGCAACCAAACTGCCCGTATGGAATGTAAAAACCCTGGATGACGCAAAACGTATTTTCCAGGAACAGCTTGACCGTCTGGATGTGGATTATGTGGACTTCTACCTGCTTCACTGCCTGGACAAAGAAAAATGGCAGAATGTCCTGAATCTGGGTATCATCCCTTATATGGAAGAGCTGAAAAAAGAAGGAAAGATCAAGTTTTTCGGCTTCTCCTTCCACGATGATTTTGAAACCTTTAAAACCATAGCCACTTACCGCAAATGGGACTTCTGTCAGATCCAGTACAACTACGTGGACACAGACATACAGGCCGGTGACAAAGGCTACGAGCTGACACAGGAGCTGGGTATCCCTCTGGTGATCATGGAGCCTGTCAAGGGCGGCTCTCTCGCCACTCTGCCGGATTCCGTCACAGAACCATTCAAGGATTACAAACCAAATGCCAGCATTTCCTCCTGGGCGCTTCGCTGGGTGGCAAGCAAACCCAATGTAAAAGTAGTTTTAAGCGGTATGACCACTATGGAACAGGTGGAGGACAACCTGAGCACATTTGAGAACTTTACGCCGCTTTCCCTGCAGGAAAAGGAAATCGTAGCTGATGTTGCCACTGCCATCAAACAGCGCACCAAAAACGGCTGTACCGGATGTGCATACTGTATGCCATGTCCCTTTGGCGTGAACATCCCCCAAAATTTCCGCATCTGGAATGATTTGTCCATGTATGAAAATAAAGAACAGGCCAAACGTGCCTACTTTAATGACTTGGAAGAAGATGCCCGGGCTGACCACTGCCAGAAATGCGGCAAATGTGAGGAAGTCTGTCCCCAGGCCATGTCCATCCGCGACGATCTGGAGCGCGTTAAGGAAGCCATGGAGAATCTTTGATTTTTTATACAGTCAATGCACAGACCTGACCGAATAATCACCTCCTGATTTTCATATACTGTAAACGCCGGAAAGAGAAAAGGAGTATTGATAATACTATGAAGGAAAAATTATCTTCCAAAACTTTAAAACATGCCGCGGTCGCAGGGGCAGGTGTCTGTATAGGGGCCTCCTATGTGCTCACCAGTTTTCTGAGGCGTTTTGCCCTCTCCCGCACATTTCCCATGTACCGGACGGAGCGGAAAAATACAGACAAGCCTGATCCGCTGGGCGATTTCCTGCGTCCAGGCAAGGAATGGATCCGGAAAGAAGCTTCCTCAGTCACTCTGATCAACCGGGACGGCATGAAGCTGAACGGGCTGTTTCTCCCCTCCATCCAGGCGGGAAGCACACGCTATGTGATCCTATGCCACGGCTACCGCAACAACTGCTGTGAGCTGGGCATGTATGCCAGACACTTCTGGCACAGAGGATATTCCGTGCTTCTTCCCGATGCCAGAGGACACGGGGACAGCGAAGGCAAATACATCGGTATGGGTTGGCAGGAGAGAAAAGATGTGCTGGAGTGGATTGACTTTCTCCGCCAAAAGGACCCCAAGGCCCAGATAGTCCTGATGGGCATTTCCATGGGCGCAGCAACAGTAATGATGACTTCCGGCGAAAATCTTCCGTCCAATGTAAAGGCTGTGATCGAAGACTGCGGATACACCAGTGTCTGGGAAGAATTCAGCGTGCAGATCCACAATTATTTCCACCTGCCGCCCTTCCCCTTTTTGTACCTGTCTTCCCTAGCCTCCAGAATTCGTTACGGTTTTTCCTTCAAGGAAGCCAGTGCCATACGGCAGGTGGCAAAATGCAACCGCCCCATCCTCTTCATTCACGGCTCAAAGGACACCTTTGTTCCCTTCTACATGCTGAACAAGCTGTACCACGCGGCCAAATGCGAAAAGGAAAAGCTGGTTGTGGACGGTGCCGGACATGCGCTGTCCTGTGCCACTGACCCCAAACTGTATTTCCGTACCGTAGACAGATTTCTGGACAAATATATCATATAAAGAAGAGCTGCCGTACAGGATAAATTCCTGCACAGCAGCTCTTCTGTCTTTTTAAAAAATTTCTTCTCAGCAGGCGGTCAGCACTTCTGTAACCGCACACAGCAGCGGTTCCTCCAGCTCCATGGCAAAAAGGGCCGGAACTGCTCTCTCACCCAGCTCCTCCACAGTTTTCAGCACAGCCTCTTTTACATCATAGGCAATCTGCGCACGCTCCAGGATCTCATATACACTTCCTGTCATATCCTTTTCAGCCATCATGAGCCCTTTTATAAACCGAACTTTAATCTCACTTGTCACCGGTACTTCCTCTGCCCTGACCGTAAGGGTTCGTGTATCGGCATCATAGGACTGCACTGCTTCCATGGCCTGTCCGTCTGCCAGCACCTCTGCAGCAGCATTTTCCACGCCTTTAAAGCGCAGTGTCCATGTCCTTCTCTCAGGCAGCACGGAAATATTTCCTTTCGCGGCAGAGATCAGGAAACTCTCCCCGTTTTTCTGTGTCAGCTCTGTGCAGACCCAGTTTTCATCTGCATCCTCCGGTGAATCCCCCTCATCCTCCCAGAGGGAAAAGCTGCCGTCAGCTCCCGGGAAGATACAGATCTCCAGATTCTGCGGATTACTCAGATCATTCATCTGCTCCGGAAGCTCCTGCATGGGCACAATGCCTCCGGCACGGACAAATACCGGCATCTCCTCCACACATCTATAGACAGAGAACAGACGTCCGCCTTCATATCGGCGCCCGTTAAAGAAATCAAACCAGGTGCCTTTTGGAAGCCATGCCTTCGCGCATCCCATACAGGTGCAGGTATCTGCCGGATCTGTGACAGGTGCTGCGATCAGCTCTGTTCCGAAATAATATTCATTCGGCACATGGTAAGTCTCCTCCCTCTCCGGCTCCAGCCAGTACATAGGCCGCACCAAAGGCTGGCCGTCCCTGCTGGCGTAACGGTTCATGGTGTACAGATACGGCACTAATTTATGGCGCAGGCGAAGAAATTCTTCCATGACGCTCTGCGTGATCTTGTTATATTTCCATGGTTCCTTGCCATTGAAAGGATTATCCGTGCTGTGCAGGCGGTTCAGCGGTGAAAATACACCTAACTGCACCCATCGGGCAGTCATCTCATCATCGCGAACCCCGTGCATATGGCCTCCGATGTCGTGGCTCCACCACCCATATCCTGCATTGCTGGCAGTTGCGGTAAAGTAGGGCTGGAATCTCAGGCTCTCCCAGGAAATAACCGTATCACCGGAAAATCCGATGGGGTATCTGTGGCTTCCGATTCCGGCATATCTGGAAAAGGTGAGACGCCGTTTTCCTCTCCTGGCACTGTCCAGATAATGAAAATGGTTCAGCATCCAAAGCGGATCCAGTCCCGGAATCTTTGTGACGGTTCCCTGCTGCCAGTCCAGCCACCAGAAATCAACGCCCTCGTCCTCCAGAGGATGATGCAGCTCCTCAAAGTACACCTCCAGAAAATGCCTGTCCGTCACATCAAACGGCACCGGCTCCCCGCTTTTTGGATCTATTCCCATACGTTTCGCCACCCGCTCGTAGGCCTCCTCATAGGCACGTACCCCGTCCGCAGGATGTACATTCAGTGTGATCTTCATATTTCTGCTGTGAAGCCAGTCCATAAACTCTTTTGGGTCCGGGAAAAACTCACGGTTCCAGGTATATCCGGTCCAGCCGCTTCCGTATTTCGGATCAATATCCACCAGATGCCAGTCCATATCCACAACGGCCACCGAGAAGGGAATCCGCTCCCGCTCAAAACGCTCCATCAGCTCCTTGTATTCCTGCTCTGTGTATCTGTGATAGCGGCTCCACCAGTTTCCGAACACCCATCGGGGCAGCAGTGGTGTTCTGCCGCAGAGATAGTAGAGGTCCTTTACTGCCTCCTGATACCTGTGGCCATAGCCGAAGAAATAGAGATCAATACTTCCCTCCGGACGCAAGTCCACCCATCCATCCTCTGTAACTGCCATACTGCGGCTGTCATCCACAATGGAAAATCCGTTTCTCGACACCACACCGCTTTCCAGAGGAATAGCCCCGTCCGCCTCGTCCAGAGTGCGTGCTGTTCCTCCCAGATCTTTTACAGGGTCCTTATAATGCCAGTTCGTCTCATTGGATTTTCCGCCTGTCACTTTGATAAAAAGACCGTTTGGGGCAAATTCCTGTTTGTTGTAGGTAAGCTCCAGGGCACTGGTAAAGATTTTCAGTTCCCCCTCTGTCTCTGACACCTTGAATACAGGCACCGGAAAATCCCGGTTGAGAACTGTCTGGGTTGCCCTGTCCTCAAAACTTCCGTCTCTGCTGTATTCCAGACGCAGAAGAAATTCCGTCAGAACTGTGATTCTGTAGTTTTCCCCCTGAATAATGCTTTCTTTTCTGGCCATCGGCCTTGCCTCCAGCTTTTCATTGATTCCGCTCATGTCTGATCCTCTCCTGTAAAATTTTTTTTCTTCCGGAGTTCTCTCTCCGTTTTCCTTTATTGTAATTGTTTTGTATAATACCCGCAAAGGTTTTTTAAGAAAACCTGCTGTTTTTATGCAATATCGTCATTTTTGCCTCTTTATCCTGTCGATATCTTCTAATTGACATTGGTTTCTGATTCTGGTATGATGTAAGCTGCTGATTGTGTATAAGAGGGTGCCGCGATAAGCATTTACTGCGCTTATGCGACACCCCTTTTTCATGCAGCAGCACATTTCAGCGTGACGAACCTTTATATAATGAAGGATTCGGGGCAGTCCCCCGATAGAAAGGATTATTTATTTTATATGGAAACAACGAAATTTGAAGAATTGGATTTATTCCCGGAAATTGAAAAAGCAGTGAGATACATGGGTTTTGAGGAGGCCTCCCCCATTCAGGCCAAAGCGATTCCTGCAATGATAAGCGGCCGTGATATTATCGGCCAGGCACAGACCGGAACAGGAAAAACCGCAGCCTTTGGTATCCCTCTTTTGCAGAAGATAGATATTAAAAACAAGAAACTCCAGGCCATTGTACTCTGTCCCACAAGAGAGCTTGCCATTCAGGTGGCGGATGAGATCCGTAATCTGGCAAAATACCTGCACGGCATCAAAGTGCTCCCCATCTACGGCGGCCAGGACATCGTAAAACAGATCCGTTCCCTGAAAAGCGGAACACAGCTTATCATCGGTACCCCGGGCCGTGTCATGGACCACATGCGCAGAAAAACCCTGAAAATGGAAGATGTGCACACCGTTGTCCTGGACGAGGCGGACGAGATGCTCAACATGGGATTCCGCGAAGACATCGAGACCATTTTAAGCGGAGTTCCGGAAGAACGCCAGACGGTACTCTTCTCCGCCACCATGCCCAAACCCATCCTGGAGATCACCAAGAAGTTCCAGAAGGACGCTGAGGTCATTAAGGTGACGAAAAAAGAACTGACCGTTCCCAATATTGAACAGTTCTACTATGATGTAAAGCCAAAGAACAAGGAAGAAGTGCTCTCCCGTCTTCTGGACCTCTATTCCCCAAGACTCTCCGTAGTGTTCTGCAATACAAAGAAGCAGGTGGACCTCCTGGTCAATGCCCTGATCGGCAGGGGCTACTTCGCTGCCGGCCTGCACGGAGATATGAAACAGGCCCAGCGTGACCGCGTGATGCAGAGCTTCCGAAAAGGAAGAACCGACATTCTGGTTGCCACAGATGTAGCTGCCCGCGGCATTGATGTGGATGACATTGAAGCTGTATTTAATTATGATCTCCCCCAGGACGATGAATACTATGTTCACCGTATCGGACGTACCGGACGTGCAGGAAGAGAAGGCCGTGCCTTTACCTTCGCCAGCGGAAGGGAGCTCTACAAATTAAAAGAGATCCAGCGCTACTGCAAGACAAAAATCTATGCGCAGAAGGTACCTTCCTTAAACGATGTTGCCAACACCAAAATGGAAAACATTCTGGAAAATGTGGACTCTGTCATTGAAAGAGAAAATCTTTCTCTCATGATCGATGCCATTGATGAGAAAGTCAACAACTCTGACTACACAACTCTGGACCTGGCTGCTGCCCTGCTGAAAATGTACATGGGCATGGTGCAGGAGGAGCCGGACGAGGAAGTTGTGGATTTCGGTGACACCGGAGCTGAGGAGCCCGGCATGGTCCGCCTCTTCATCAATATCGGTAAAAAACAGCGTGTCCGTCCCGGAGATATCCTGGGCGCCATTGCAGGGGAAAGCGGAATGCCCGGCAAACTTATCGGAAGCATTGATATGTTTGACAAATACACCTTTGTGGAGGTTCCCAGAGAGTATGCCAAAGATGTGCTGAATGCCATGAAGACCGCCAAGATCAAAGGAAATACCATAGCCATTGAACCTGCAAATCAAAGATAAGAAAAACATCTGCCGTGATTTGCATAACACCCGAAAGGGTGTACAATCATCCGATCGTATGTTAAAATGTCTGTATCCTGATAAAATAAGGGGATACAGACATTATTTTTATGCCGAAATACAGCATTTACATGCTGCCGGCAAAAGGGGGTATACCAATGAAGAAAAAAATTGCAGCACGGATGCTCTCGGCCATCCTGGTTTCCGCCATGCTTTTTTCAGTAAGCGGCTGCGGCAGCCGTCAGGCAGAAGAAGCATCCAAGAAGACGGAGGCGGCCGCAGAGACGAAAAAGGATTCTCCTTCTGACAAAGATACGAAGGAAGAGAATACGGAAGCTCCGAAAAGCACCGTAAAAATACTGGACGGAAAGGGCATTACACTGAATAACGGGGAGAACAATGCCGGTACGCCGCAGTCATACGGGGAACCTTCCCAGGAGACAGAAGTCCCTGCAGAGTCAGCGGAGACAGAAGTTCCGGGCAGCACCCAGACCGGCCCTCAGGAGATTCCGGACCCTTTGGCAGGCACGGAAGAACGCCGTGATCTGACTGCAGAGGAACTGGACGCTTTCTCCGCCTTCGTCAGTGACATGGAGAATTACGGTTTTCTGTGCTCTACCTACAGCGTTCCTCAGGAGGTTGACCTGGATCAGGTTTTATACACCGGCGCAGGTATGAGTTCTGAACCGCTTACCTTTGAGGAAAGCGCCGCACTGCAGGCAGCGGAGGGGGAACCGGTCTTTACAGATGTGACACATCTGACCTCACAGCAGATCGAGGACTTTCTTCAGCGCAAGATGGGAATCAGCCTGAGCGAAGTCAGCCGCTTTAGCTGGACTTATCTGGAACAGTTTGACAGTTATTATGTCCAGCACGGAGACACCAACCGTGTGACCTTTCTTTGCACCAGCGGATGGACAGAGGACGGCATGTACTATCTTGACTGCCAGACTGAGAGCGGCGACATTCACACTGCGCTGACGCTGGAGAGAAGCGGTGACACGTATCTGTTCCGTTCCAATATCTTGCAGTAAAAAACTGCCGTACCGGCTGCCGGGAAATATTCTTCCCGTCCGCCGATGCGGCAGTTTTTACTTTTCAATACAATCTAGTCCACCACTTCTACGCTCTCTATGACCGGCTGGTCCTCCGGCGCCACACTTCCGTTACTGTCCGTTGTTTTCACCTCATCACAGATTTTGTCCACAACATCCATGCCTTCTGTCACATGACCGAAAGCGGCATATTCCTTGTCCAGATGTGAGGATGTCTCCTGTACAATAAAAAACTGGGAACTGGCGCTGTCCATATCGCTGGAACGTGCCATGGAGATGGTTCCTCTCGTATGCTTCAGAGGATTGTTCACTCCGTTTTTGGAGAACTCACCTTTGATGGTCTGATCCGCACCGCCGGTGCCGTCTCCCTTCGGGTCACCGCCCTGGATCATGAATCCCTTGATGATCCTGTGAAAAGTCAGGCCATTGTAGAACCCCTCCCCGGCCAGATCCATAAAATTTTCCACGGTCACAGGCGCCGCCGAGCTGTCCAGCTCCACAGAGATGGTGCCGTAATCCTTTATATGGATCTTCACATGATGCAGGTCTTCAGGTGATGCCTGGCTGACCGGCTCCTCCTGCTGTCCGCCGCATCCTGTCAGAAGAACAGACAGTGCCAGAGTCACTGCCGCAAGTAAACAGTTCCATTTTTTCATATCTCATGCCCTTCCTGTTTTGACCGGAATATCACGTTCTCCGGCCATATTGTCTTATATTATGGTCTATATTTTGGCCGCAAAATGCATCTGCGGACAACAACGCCAGTATACCATATTTTTCGTCCCCGGAAAAGACTGAGCTTCTTATTTTTATTTCAGACCTATATAAATATAAATGACTGCGTTCTCCACATCCTGATTCCGGTATTCTTCAAAATCTGCGCCGAATGCCCTGTCCAGATCCATTTTCCACAGCTCCTGCCAGAATGCCGCCACTGCACGCTGCATATGGCCTTTTACTGTAAATCTGGCATATCTGCCCGCAGGAATCCGCAGGCTCACCATACCTTCCGGTGCCTCCCCTTCTGCATCTGTCTCGCACCCCACGGTAAAATCATAATCGTCCAGAATCCCTCCGGCATATCCGGAATAAATTCCCAGCGGCATTCCGCTGCACTTATCCGGTATAGTATCGTGGATTCCCTGCACAAAAAATCTATCCCAGAGTCCGCCGATCACGGCTCCCACATCAGGTGCCTGGTTATTCGTACGTGCTCTCAGGCCAAAAACCTTTTTCTCTTCCAATTCTAGAATTTCATATTCCATTTATAACAGCCTCATCTCTTCTGATTTTCCCGGCCCGGACAGAACCCGCAGGAACCGCCGGATACGGGATAAGGCTACTATAACAGATGAACCATGACAACTGTCTGTCATCATTGCCGGGGTTATTCCGTTTCTTTTTGATAACGTCTCTGCATTCTGCCGAACATGTCCGCCAGTTCCTTCCGCAGCTCTTCCGGTTCCAGAAGCTCCATCTGTTCCCCAAAACTTAAAAGCCATCCATAAAGACTGTTCCTGTCCACAAAATCTGATTCAAACAGCAGGAATCCATCCTCCTGTTCTGTAAAACACCCCACCCCGTACTCTTCAATGAGACGCCATTTCATACCGGATGCACACCGCACCTTCACATGGATGGAAGCGGGATAGATACGCCTGGGGGACCAGTCACAGTCAGGGAGCTGCCTTTTATCAAACTTCTCACCTGTATCCCGAAGACTGTCCATACGGTTTAATTTGAACATCCGGTAATCGTTTCTCTGCCTGCAGTATCCCCACACATACCAGGAAGACCACTGAAAAATCAGAAGATACGGCTCAATCTCCCGCTCCCCCTCTCCCCTTGGGGAATAATACCGGAAGCTTATGAGGCGGCAGGCTTCAATGGCATTTTGTATCCGTTCTATCTTTGGCGCAAGGGCGGATTTATACCAGGAGGACAGATCAATTCTGATATGGTCATTGCTGGTGAGCACGTCCCGGCTTCCCACGGACAGCTTCTCCATTAGAAGCTGATACCGGTTAGTTCCCGCCACACTGTCCAGGCTCCTGAGCCCTGCCAGAATGGACTGCATGTCCCCGGAAGTCAGAAGCGTCTTATCCAGCCGGTATCCCTCCATAATGGAAATGCCGCCGTTCTGCCCCTGGGTCGTGACCAGCGGAATCCCCGCCTTGCAGATATCCTCCACATCCCGGTTAATGGTTCGTCTGGAAACCTCAAATTTTTCTGCCAGATAAGGGGCTGTCACCTTATCCTGCTGCAGCAATATAGAGAGTATGCCGATCAGCCTGTCTATTTTCATCTCTTTACCTCAGTTTTCCTTACTATTTCCACAGAATATCCGCTTTTTTCCTGGGCGCGGTGCGTCTGTATTTCACATCCGGATATCCCAGCAGCATACAGCAGGAAACCATCTTTTCCCCGATTCCCAGCCACTCCCGCAGAACAGGGCTTTCCTTAATAACACGCATCATATAGCCGCTGTAGAGCGCTCCCAGGCCCTGTGTAACGGCCATATTCTCGATATTGGCAGCTGCAAGGCCTCCATCCAGAGGATTTTCCGAAGCAATGACCAGAAATACAGGTGTATTGAAAAAGAATGTATCCTTCTCCCTGTCACGCTCCCATAATTTATAGAATAAGGAAAATGCCCGGGCATAATCCGGCCCTGTCTCTTTTAAGGACCGGATGATCCCCGGCATTTCCTGCCAGACAAGGCTTTTAAACTCTGCCAGCCGCTCTCGGACCACCACGAAAGTACAGTCCTGCATATTTTTGGCTGTGGCTGTATAGCGGCCCGCCTCCAGGATCTTTCCTATGGTTTCTCTGTCCGGAATCTCCTTCTTAAAACTGCGGATGCTTCTGCGGTACTTTACAGCTCTTAAAAAATGTTCACCGGAAACGGAAAACTCACCCTCCCGATACTCCTCCACATCTTCCATATCAAATTCCGGGATGGACACCGCATTGACCGGACAGACCGCAACGCAGTGGCCGCACTGGATGCACGGACGAATGGCCGCAGCTATTCCCTCATCCAGATGAATGGCACTGCCCGGGCAGTCCTTCACACATGCCCCGCATCCCACACAAGTTTCCTGATTGATCACTATCATGGCAAAATCCTCCTTTGCTGGCTATTGAAATCATATTCTGTTATAATAGATGGAAATAGAAACGGAGGGATTTATATGGAACTTATTCTGCTTTATTTGAAGTATCCGCTCCGCATGCTGGGCGCCATTCTCTGTGGTGCCCTCATCGGATACGAGCGGGAAAATCAAATGAAAATGGCCGGCATCCGCACACATTCCATTGTGTCCCTTGCCTCCGCACTCATGATGATCGTATCAAAATACGGATTTTTCGATGTCCTGTCCTCCCACGTAAACCTGGACCCATCCCGTATCGCCGCGGGTGTGGTCACTGCTATCGGTTTTCTGGGCGCAGGGGTCATCTTCACCCACAAGATGAATATCAGCGGCCTGACCACCTCAGCAGGGCTGTGGGCAACGGTCGGCGTGGGCATGGCACTGGGCGCGGGTATGTATGTTCCCGGCATCACTGCCACTGTCCTGATACTGCTTCTGCAGTTTTTCTTCCACCGAAATTTCCGCTGGCTGAAATCCTCCAGCATTGAGCAGGTGACCCTTATCATGGAGCAGGAGGATGATCTGCGCAGCATCCTGGAGAATACCTTTCACCTGGATGAGATCAAGATCACCAGCATGAAGGTAAAACGCCTGAAAGACAATCAGGTGGAAGTGAAGCTTTTCGTAAAGTTCCCGGACAGCTATGATATCTTCCATACCCTGGAGCTTCTCAGGAAAAATCCCAAAATCACTTCCATCGATCTATAGCTGTTATCTGACAGCAGGCTATGTATAAGGCCTGCTGCCTTTCTATGCCGCGGCATTTAAATCGTGATAAAACATGTACTGCTGCAGGATTCCCGCATATCCCTTATACCTTTCATGGGGAAATCCACCCGGATAATGGGCCTCCAAAATCTTTTTCACATGGGTATCCACCGGAAATGCCTCTATATGGTAAAGTCCGAAAAGGCAGATACAGTCTGCCACCTTTTTTCCGATCCCATACTGTTTTACCAGCTCTTTGTGGGCAGTCTCATAATCTGCCAAACGCAGCATTTCCAGGTCCAGACTGCCGTCCAGGACAGCCTGTGCTGCACCTAAAATGTACTTATCCCTGTATCCCAGTCCCAAGGTGGAAAGGACTTCTATACCTGCATGCGCGATTGCTTCCGGTTCCGGGAATGTATCATACCGCAGCCCTTCCTCTGTATACTGTTCTGTTCCTACGGTACTGCACAGCAGTTCAATGCTTTTTCTGATGCGGGAGATATTGTTGTTCTGGGATACTAAAAAGGTCACTATCATTTCCCATAGATCCTGACGCAGGATCCGTATACCCCATCCTTCCCGCACCGCTTCCAGAAGATAGGTATCCTCCGCATCTACCGATCTTTTGATCGCGCCGTAATCTGTATGCAGGTCCAGATAATCCTCCCAGATTTCTCCAAACGCTTCCTCTGTGCAGGAAAAAGAAAACATGTCCCCATTCTGTTCTATTTCCAGATACTTTCCAAAAGCGGTAAGGGCATACACATTTTCCCTTTTCTGGACCATTCGGAAGCACTGCCCGGACTCTGCGATCTGCCGCAGATCCAAATCTGCTATTTTTCTCTCTGTCATTCCCTGTCCGTTTCCTCCCCCAGTCTCTCTCCCATTTTCACAATGGTCTCATAACCGTTCTCTGTATTTTCCAAAAAACGCCGGTCAAACTTCACCGCATCCTTCTGAAAGAGCAGGATCACAGTGGAACCGCCGAACTCAAAGCGTCCCTTTTCCTCTCCCCTTCTCACGCTGCCCTCCTCATGATAATTGGTGATACGCCCCACCATGAGTGCACCTACTTCCATCATGAGCACCACCTTAAAATGCTCACTCTGCAGCAGAGAGAATTCTCTTGTATTTTCCTTATAGATGGGACAGACCTCATTTGCCGCCGGATTCACCGTATGAAATACACCCGGTATCCTGATATTGACGGATTTGACGCCGTCATCCACATAGCAGTAGCGGTGATAGTCATCTACGGTCAGACGGAAAATGCACGCGTATCCTCCCCGGTATCTCCCGGCAATACGTCCGGAACGCAGCAGGGAATCCACGGTATACTCTGTCCCTTTAATAGAAAAGCGTCTTTTCCCGTCAATGGGATAGACGCTCAGCTTTCCATCACAGGGACTGATCAAAGTGCCTGCATCCCCCTCTATGGGCCGGTGTTCCTTCTTGATCTGTCTTGTAAAAAAATCATTGTAGGAGGCATATTCCCGCCCCTCATACAAGTCAAGGTCGATGCCCTGCCGTTTCACAAAGGGTTTGATGAGCACTCTGGAACACCTGCTGTCCAGAAGCCATCCACCTGCTTTGGAAACTCCGGGCAAAACCAGGACCTTTAAAGCCAGACGTCCTGCCCTGTGGGTATACATCCACCGAAGGAGTCTGTCCTGCCCGGAATCCTCTGTTGTGATCTTTCCTTCTCTGTCTATGTATTTCATCCCGTTATCCTCCTGTATCTTACAGCTTTCGCAGCCAGGGAAGCCACGGCCAGCCGTGTCTGAATTCTATGCGGTATCTGGTCCTGAGAATCATAATGCAGAGAGCCACAGCCACCACTGCCACCAGAACTGCCAGCGTGGAGTTCTTTGGCTTTCTAAACCGGAAATTCACCACGAACAGTGTCCCTACCACCAGAAGCGCCAGGTGCAGGCATATGATGAATACAAAATCCGGCACAAAAAACTGTATCATGAACACCAGTGGAAGCACCACAGCCATGGAGGTGATGGGAAGGCCCTTGTAGTATTTCTCCCCCTCCTCGCTGACCAGTGCGCCTTTCATTTCCATCACGTTAAAGTAAGCGAGCCGTATGACAGAGTTGACACAGTACAGCGCTATGATTACCAGCCCCACAGGCCCCCTCACGCCTAAAAGGTAACATATCATAGCCGGAAATATACCGAAACAGACCACGTCACACAGGGAATCGATCTGGATGCCAAATGATTTCTCATCCTCTGTCCTGTTTTTCATGGAACGGGCGATTTTTCCGTCAAACATATCACACAGTCCTGACAAAGCCAGGCAGAACACTGCCACCTTAAATCTGCCGTGTATTGCCTGCGACATTCCGAATACGGAAGAAATCAGGCTTATATAAGTCAATATCACTGAATAATTATAAAATCCTATCATCTTTTTTCTGTCCCTCTTTTCTTTATCCTTCCCGGTACATAAGGCGCCGGTTCTCAAAACCCTACGCGGCACTGTCCTGGACTTTACGTCCTATTGTAAAATGCGCAACTGCAGTCATACCCGCGCTGAAAAGCAGCTGCACGTAAAAAGCGATTCCTCTGCTTAAAACCATGCCGGGCAGCAGCAGGCTGCCCACAAAAATCGTCTTGAATATGATCAGAAACAGATTCTCACTGATTCCCATTCCTCCCGGCAGAGGCAGCATATCCACAGACACAGACACTACCGCCTGAAGCATGACCACATCATAGACACTTGCCCCGTGCAGACCGAAGGCCCGGTAAACAAACCATGTCACAAAAAACAGGGCAAATCTCTGCAGAAATGTGATCAGCAGCACATTTACGATCACTTTCCCATGTCCTTTCAGATAATCCGAAGTAACCGTATAGTGATTCATGGACTCTTCCAGTTTCCTGGTCCTCTCCTCTTTTTTCCTGAAAATCCGCACATGTTCCAGAATCGCAAGTCCCTTCATCATAATGAACTTTGCCAGTGAGGGACACAGCACCAGGACAGACATGGCAATGCAGCAGAATACATTTAAAGCCACTCCCAGATAAAAGACCGGAAGAATTCCTTCCAGATATTTATGTACAAACCCTCTCTGGAAAAATGCAACAAAAAGGCCGATAAACACCAGCACCGATTTGTACGTGATGGTAACGATCATAAGCACCAGTGTAGCCACCGGAACGGGAATCTTGTTTTTCCTCATATAATAAATCTGCATAGGCTGCCCGCCGCTTGCGGACGGCGTGATACAGCTAAAAAAGAACCCGATACAGGAATACTGGAAGCAGGTCCTTTTCTTTGTCCTGATACTCAGTGTTCCCAGCATGTAATGGATAATGATGGATTCTCCCCAGATAAAAATGATCACGCCCAGCACCGCCGGAAGAAGATACCAGGGGTTCACCCTGACGATGGCCTTCAGCACAGCATGGAGATCCTCCCCGTGGAAAACACTGTATATGGTCAAAATGAAAACCGCTGCAAGAAACAGTCCGTTTCCTATTTTTTTCTTTTTACTTGTCAAACTTCACTCTCTTTCCCGCAGGCACTTTTTCTCCTGCTAAAAAACATTTCATATAATCTGTCAAATACTTTTTTAGACAGCCTGTAAATATTCGTATGGAATGCAATATAATAAGTAATTTCCGCTATGGCGATCCCGCCGAACACATCCACTATGTAATGCTGTTTTGTCACCTGCGTGGACACACATACCAGCAGGGCAAACAGGCAGGAAAATACCCGGTACGCCTTCGGAACCGATTTTCTTCCCCGAATGCCGATAAAGCAAAACCAGCTTACCAGGCAGTGGATGGAGGGGAAGAGATTCACCGGCGCATCCATGTTATATACAGCCTGCAGCAGAGTCACCCAGATGCCCTCCCCTTCAAGCGCAGGCCTGACATTCGTTGTTGGCAGCAATAAAAAAAACACACAGCAGACCAGCCTTGACATCATGTCTGCCGTGGCAAAACGGATACAATGTTCCTCGCCCTGCCTTGCGATCAGTATGTAATTTATAATCCAGAACAGATAGCATCCCAGATAGACGGATACAAATCCGGGAACCAGAGGTACCGCCCTGTCAAAGGGCAGCGTCAGGTCATAATGCTTCCATTCGCCGGCAAGCTTGGCAATCCCAAAATACACAATACAGTTCACTGTCACACAGGAAAGCAGCGGAAATACTGCGTATGAGGGAATCCATGCATTCTTTTTCTGTTTGTTCTGCATAGTCTGTCTCCTTAATACATCTAAAAGGTATTATAACAGATTTCAGCAAATAGTCTAATAAAATTATCTTAATAACAATATTTTACTGTTTTGCGCAGGTTAATGCAAAAGAGCATCTGCCGGCTCAGTCGCCGCAGATGCTCTGTAAAAAATTCTTATTTTATTTTGTTATTTCTTATTCTGTCCGTCTTCTCTTGAGAAGACACACGATTCCTGCAAGGGAGAGCACAGCAACGCCTGCAAACGGAAGAATTGGTGTTTCATCTCCTGTTTTCACACTTTTGGCACCATTTCCGGAACCGGAACCGCTTCCTTTGCCTGAACTGCCTTTTCCTCCAGTGTTTCCGGGCGCCTTGGGACCGGAACCTGATTTTTTCTTCAGATTCTTCATGGCTTTTTCAAGTGCCTGCGCTTTTTTGTCTACATCACTCTGTGACGCGCCGTCAGCGTCCAGGATTGCCTTTGCCTCCTTTAATGCCTGGCTGAAGGTTTGAAAGCTTGCTGCTGTGTAATCTTCTTTTTCCAGCTTTTCCGCCTTTTGGATCAGGGCTTTGATGCGGCTCAGATCCAGGCTGCTTTCGTTGTTTACCTTCACAAGCTGATTCATTGCTGCCTGCAGGTCTTTACCTGCCTTGTCCACAGTCTCCTGGTCCGCTGCTTTGTCAGCCAGAACTTTCTGGGCGTTTACCAGTGCCAGGTCAAAGACTGCCCATGTATCTTCCGTATAGTCAGCTCTTGTAAAACCATTGGCTTTCTCCACAAGCTTTGCAAGTGCTGCCTTGTCTGCCTCCTGCTCCGGGTCTTCCGGATCTTTTTCCCTTAATACCAGGGCTGCCATGGCTGCATTCAGAAGAGCTGTCTGCTCCTCCACCTGCTCCGCAGTGGCGGCCTCATTCTCAAAGACTTCTTTTGCTGCCTTCCAGGCCCGGGCAAATCCTTCCCAGCTCTCTTTTGTATATTTGGATTCCTCTTTTTTCTCTGCCTCCTCAATCGCTGCTTTCAAAGCTTCTTTATTTACCACATCTGCATCTTTTTTCTCCAGGTTCTCCATAGCAGACCGCAGGGCATCTCTTGCGTTGTCGGCTTCCTCCTGTGTGATATCTTCTTTTTCCGCCGCAGCTTTGGCTGCTGTCAGAGCCTCTGCAAACAGATTCCAGGTTTCCTCTGTGTAAGCATCCTCTGTCTTCTTCTCAGCCCGGGCGATCATACTGTTAAGCTCTGTCAGATCTGCTTTTTCGGTCAGGCCTGATATGGCATCGTTCAGCTCTGCCAGTACAGCATTCACAAGTGCCTGGTCCGCATCTGTATCGGCATAAATATCTTTTGCCTTTTCATAGGCTTTTCGGAACGCTTCCCAGCTTGCTCCTGTGTAATCTGCCTGCTGTTTTCCTGCCGCCTCAGCCAGTGCTTCCTTCAGCAGTGTTTTATCCGCGTTTTCCTTGATTTCATCTGCGTACCGGCCCATTGCCTGCCATTCAAGGACTCCGGTTCCCCTTGACGGGTCTTCCTCACTGCCCTCCCGCAGAGCCGGTTTCATAATCATCCGGATGGAGGTTGTGGTAATCTTGTCAAATGTTATCGTGTTAAATGTATCCGCATCGCATCCCATACGATTTTCAGAAACAGGAAGCCATGTGCCCTCCTCACTGAGATACTCAATCTGTACGGATGCAGGAAGGAAATCCCCGTTTCCATTTTGGAAGAAGTATACACTGCTGCCTTCCAGAACCACCGGTTTCTCCCAGGTATAGGATACCCAGCCGTCTTGTATGCTGCCGTTCTCATCGTAGCGGTCTAACCAGTTGTGCCATGCACCGTTTGCTGTATCCGCAGAATTCTCGGGTACTGCACCGTCATTTAAAGCTGCAAGTCCGCCCAGATCGTATGGTCTGCCGTCCTGTCCGTCATAGCTGCATAATCCCTCTGCCGCCGCACAGGCCGCCATATTTCTGACCCCTGATTCAGTGCCGGCTTCTGTAAGGTTTTCCATGGCCTCCATAAGGCTGTCAAGAGCGTTGTCAACCTGCTCCTGATCCGTATATATATCATTCAGAACTTCTTTTGCATCTTTCAGCGCCCGGTCGAATATTTTCCAGGAATCCTCTGTATAATCTGTCTCCTGTTTCTCCTCTGCCGCCTCTACAGCTTTCCTGAGCGTATCTTTGTTTGGCAGTTCTTTTGCGTAAATGCCCATTACCTGCCATTCAAGGACTCCGGTTCCTCTGGAAGGATCTTCCTGATTCTCTTCCCTGAGGGCCGGTTCCATGTTCATACGAATCGCTGTGGTGGTGATTCTGTCAAATGTAGTGGTATTGAATCGGTCAGCTTCACAGCCAAGTCCCTCTGCACCTGTAACCGCGTTCCAAATGCCTTCCTCATCCAGATACTCAAACTGTACTGCTTTTGGAAGAAAATCTCCGCTTCCGTTCCTGAAATAATAAACGTTGGTGCTGTCAAGAACCACCGGTTCATCCCAGGTGTAGGATACCCATCCGTTAAGAATCTGGTTTTCACTGCCGTAACGGTCATGCCAGTTGTGCCATACAGGGCTGCTCTGGTCTGCAGAATTTTCGGGTACTGCGCCGTCATTGAGGGCTGCAAGGCCGCCCAGGTCACTGAGCCGTCCGTCCAATCCGTCATAATTGCACAGGCCGTCCGTCTTAGCTCCCAAGGCCAGATTACGGATACCCTCTCCGCCCTTTTCTTCCAGATTATTCTGTGCTTTTACCAGCCTGGAAAGGGCTAACTTCACTTCCTCACTGCTTACATCCGGATCGGCAAGGACAGCCTTAGCATCTGCCAGTGCCTTTTCAAAGGCTGTTTTTGTCTCCTGTGTATAAATCTCTGTTTCAATGCCTGAAGCCTCCTCCACAGCTTCTGTGAGAGCCGTCTTATCTGCTTTTGCTATGGTGCCGTATACCTTCCATTCCATCAGGCCAACACCATTTTTACCATTTTTATCTTCATCCTGTTTTACCATGGTCACCCGGAAAGCTTTCGTTGTCACAGGCTCAAAGGATGTAGTGTTGAAACCGTCAATTTCTGTTGGGTAAGCGGTCGGTTCTGTTACCTCATTCCAATTTCCTTCCTTGTCCAGATATTCATATTTATAAGATTCCGGAATATTAATACCACCGTTTGTGGTGGTGCTTCCGTCATACCAAAAATAAATATCACTTTCGTTTAATGTCACATCTGTATCCCATGTGTAAGTAACCGTTTCATATTCACTTTCATTGCCCCATGTACCGTATCTTGCGTACAATGACGGATCCGGATCCTGTGAACTTTCAGGTACAACTGCGTCATTTACCGCCGATAATTTTTCCCAGTCGGATATAAAGCTGGTTGACGGTGTTGCACTGTACGCCAGATTTGCATCCATTACAGGAAGGGTGATCATCACTCTCTCCAGTCTGGCTGCTGCCGCATCCACCTCATCCTGGGATGCTTCTGTATTGTCAAAGACAGCCTGCGCCTCCGCTATGGCTGTATTCAGGATTTCCTCAGCACCTTCCTCAAAAATATGGAGATTCAGGGCTTTGGCCTTATCCAGAGCTGCCTGCAGAAGTTTTTTATCTGCTGCGGATTCATCAGAGTAACCGTATACTTTCCATTCGATCACACCGCATCCCAGTGTCTTCGGGTTCATGATCATGCGGAATGCTGTGGTGGTCACAGGTGAAAAGACGGTTTTATTATACTGATTTAATTTTGTACCAAAGCCGTCCCCGTTCTCTACATCTCTCCAATTACCTTCACGGTCAAGATACTGGAAATTGACGGAGGCCGGCGCAAAGTTGCCGTCTGTAAAATAATAAGCATCCGTGCCTGTAATGGTAACCTCTGCGTTCCAGGTGTACTGTACCCAGGCTTCTCCTTTCTGGTCTCCCTGCCAGTTGTGCCATACACCGTGTGACTTGTCATTGGAGTTTGCAGGGTCAAATCCATCGTTTAAGCCTGCTACACCGCCCAGGTCATCCGGATTATCAAAAACAGCTGTGGGTACGGCCAGCAGAGCGATATTCTGTTCTTTTCCTTCCACTACCTGAACCATTGTGGAAACTTCCAGTTCCAGGGCATCAATTCTTCCTGAAACCTCAAATTCCCCTTTCTTTGCGTAGGAAGATTTGTCAATCTCATTCCATGTTACCTGTTCATATTGGCACAGACCGTTGGAATACTCCACCTTGGCTGTTTTCGGCATTTCAGGTGCTACGCCTACAGAGGTGATGACTGGTGATACCACAACCTCTGTCACGGTAACTGCCTCATCAGATCCATACGCCGCCTTGATTTCCTCTGCGCTCATGGCTTTTGACAGCATTTTAAAGTTATCATAGGTACCGTTCAGCCATGGAGTGCTTTCAGAATAAGAACGTCCCAGAAAGCTGCGCTGGGTGGTACCCAATCGGCTGAAATCAAATTCCGCATCCTCTATCTCTGCGTATGCTTCCCCGTTGATATACAGCACTGCCCTGTTGTCTTTCAGGGTGACTTCTATATTCTGCCATGCATCCGGGTTGAGGAGCACACCTGATTTTGCTGTTATGACCTCTTTTGTCTTCTGGTTTGTTATATTCAGCGACAGTTCGTTGGCGCTTTCGCAGGCAGCGTAGAACAAATTATCATCCATATCGCCGAATTCGAAAAGTCTCGTCCCGTTTGTCTGTTTGCCGTTCAGTTTTATATCCATGGATATGGTGGCCTCTTTGGTATATTTTGTAAGGCCGCTTTTCAGCTTCACGTATCCGCCGATCTCTCCATCCATGGAAACACCTCTGCCGTCTTTTCCTTCGGAAAATTCCACATTTGCTTTCAGTTCAGCATTGATACCTGAACCGCTGATATCTTTTACAGTTTTATTCTCTGTATCAACATTTGCCTCCTCAAAATCATAAGAAGCGATGGTTTCCGGAAGCTGCGGTATGCCTTCCACTGTAATCTTTACCGTATCACTGGCTGTATTGCTTCTGCCTTCTGCTGTAAGTTTCAGGGTGTATTCCCCCGCTTTGTCAAATTCCACTTTTGTGGAAACCGCTTTATCGTTTGCAAAAGTGACTTTTGCACCGGCTGGCGCCTCCTCTGCTGTCCATGTCACATCAGGGGTTCTGTGCAGCCATGCGGCATCTCTTGCCATACCGTGGAGAACCGTTTCTTCCTCCATGGTAACCCGGGTATCCTCCCCTGCATCCACAACAGGTGTTGTATCATTCAGAAGCTCCCCTGGCTGAATCCTGATCCCGGCGCTGTCACCTTCCGGAATAGGCAGAGCCACGGTCGTGGTCTGATTCTGAGCTTCAAAGCTTCCGGCTGTCTGACCGTTGACAAAAACCTGATAGGTACCTGCCGGAATACCGGTAATGTCCAGATTTGATTCATGTTCCTGTCCCGTCACATTTACGATATCCAAAGAAATACTGCTTCCGTCTTTGGAAACTACTGCGCTGCTGTACTGATCTCTGTACAGTTCCAGGGAAACCTGCTCATTGATCAGGTTCAGTCTGTGGTATACGCCATCGAGAGGCGTCACCTCATAGCTGCTGCCATTGTCAGAGACTTCACAGCCATATCCAAGAAGTCCGAATACCGGGTCTTCTGCCACATCAGAGGAAGCGATCCTGATTGCTCCAAACAGGGCCAGATCTGCCTCTCCTGACATCTGTCTCCATCCATTGTGGAGTTTTCCGCCTCCGGTTCCCAGTGCCGTATCATTTCCCATCTCTGCCTGATATGTCCAGGCAGCCGTGCCCACATTTTCCGCATCCGCGTCAATCTGGCCGGAGTTGATGACAGTGAAGTTAGCCAGTTTACCTGCATAGTTAATGCGCTGTGCAAGTCCTGCCTCCTCAGATGACATGCCGTTATCCTGCCTGCGCAGCCAGTCATCCATGCAGTATCCTGCCAGGGAGGCTGTATACTGGAAGTTGAACCAGTTTTCGCCGCAGATGGTAGTTGGATTTCCGTAATGGTACCAGATTGGCTGTACACCGCGGCAGGCCCTTGTCTTTTCGTTTACTTTTGCCATGACCTCCTCGTTTCCGAACATTTTTGCCATGGTATATACAGCTTCCTCACTGGTATTGTCATATGGGTATTCTGAAATGTACGGATATTTGTCATTGGCAAAGTTATTAAATTTTTTCTCCATGACAGATTCCAGGTTTTCTGCCTCTTCCTCATATCCTCTCTCTTTAAGAGCCTGGATAATAGATGGTGTAGTGGACTCTCCCATAAGTCCTGTATTCCAGTTGTATCCTACACTTCCTTCGTTATAGAGGGCATCCATAATATGATAACATCGGAGCAGATAGGTGTCCGCATCCTCTTTGTACTCGATCAGATCCGGGTACTGCTCTGCGATTTTATACATGGAAAAGTAAGTATTATAAATATGGGGGTATGCGAATCCTCTGTATGTCGGTGTACCGTTCGGTTCCGGCATCAGGAAATCGTGTATCAGGAAATCTTCCTGGTGTTCCTGCATCAGATTCTCCCAGATAGCTGTATCCAGATATTCGTCCAGGGCCTGTACCTGCTCTTCCACAGGATTATAGGAATTCATTTCCGCCAGATACTCTCCATGGACATATCCCCAGTCATCACCCCAGCCCCAGTATCCGTCAAAGGAACCGCGTTTTGACTTGCTGTCCATCATCCAGTCATCAAATACTTTATCCTGGATAGCTCCCGGCGCATCCCACTGTGTTTTCAGCAGAAAATCCGAGTGCAGATTCAGAGCGGACTGTAAATCATCCATCATATAGAACTGCAGCATGGTTGTCTTCTCTTTCCCGTTCTGTCTGTAGTTCACAATGATATCATTCTGTCCCAAATCTCCGAAAGCGATATTATAAATATGGTACTGCTCACCGTCAATCACTTTTGTCTCTGTAAACTCTGCATAGGTGTTATCCTCTGTCTTTTCGCAGGGCAGGTTATTGGATACCGTATTGGTGCCCCGGTGAAGGTTATTGGTATGAGGACAACGGAATTCAAAGGATATATCCTCTGACGGAACCTTTGTATGCAGATACATTTTTGCCGGCATATCCCTGGCGAATGTCATGCCCGGGACTGCCACTGCATCCATGATGCCCTCTTCATACAGGGTATCTTTCATCTCTTTTTCATCCGCCACACCTGTGAATTCAAACGCGTAGGTTTTGCTTTTTCCGGCTTCAAGCGTCATACTGGTACTGTCCATATAGCCCTTATTGCCTGATTTCTCATCTGCACTGACAGCATCTGCGTGAATATAAAATACATTCAGACCATTTGCCCAGTCAGCCTGATCCATACACCACTCTTTTTCTTCTGCTCTTCTCTGTCCCACCTGCCAGTGGTCCTGGTATTCAAATCCTGCACCTGTCTCCGTATCCGGAGTCATGAGCAGAAAATGCCCCTCACCGCTTGGTCTTGTGGCATACACATAGGAAGAATCTTTTCCCACAAAGCTGTGGTCCACAGTGCAGGTTTCGTATGCCTCTCCCTGGTTTACCCATATTTCATGGAATGCCAGAGGCACACCAAAGTCACCGAAAATAAGATCTGTGTCCGTGGTATTTTCTACGGTGATTTCCCAGCGAAGCTGGTCATCCGCCAGGGAATAGGTCTCCACCAGCCTGAAATCCCTGATGGCTCTCTCCCCTTCCGTTTTCGTGTTGTCGTAGGTTACAACAATCTTATTGTCCTTTAACTCCACGCTTCTTCCCGCATCAGAGGAATTTGTCAGCGCTTCTGTCCAGTTCTCCTCCCCGCTCTTCTTTGTCTTGAACATCAGGTCACCCATCCATTCATGGGCAGGCGTGTCCTGTTTTGGATTGTCATTGACGTTCATGACATAGTTGGTATCATATTCGTCTCCGACAATTTTCAAGGATGTAATTTCCCCGTACCTGCCGGTCTCTACATCAAAATATTCATTGCGGAGATGATATCCCTTATCTGTCTTCTCTGCGATGAATTCCCGGGCTGCTGCCTTTATCTCTATTGGGCCGAGATACGGCAGACAGGTTCCAAGAGTCATGGCTGCTGTCAGGGCTAAAGACAATCCTGAGAGTGCGTATTGATTCTTTTTCATCTTATTCTCCCTTTCTTTAAAACGTTTTACTAACTATGGAAGAATTATACTTTATAACAATACCTTGTACAACATTTTTTTCTTATTTTATATGGTTTTTGTGATAATTAGAAAATTTTATCGCCCTATTATTGTACATTTTATACAATTTTAATTCGTTTTACTTTGGCAATGGAAAACAGAAAAGGTACAAGTCTGCAATCATCAGGCTACTTGTACCTTTTATATTATTTTTCCTATTTACGCTACTATTTTGTCTAAATAACAATACAATTTAAGGAACTTTGTGTATGAAATTTTATATTTTAGTATAACGTTTTACTTATTTCACCTGTTTATATCACTGGATAGTACCGTGCTCTTCTGCAATTGGATAAAATATCGGCTGATGTCAGTGTGATATACCGGTTTTTTTGACTGTTGAATCGAGATATGATATTTTTGTTCTTTATAGATTTTATGAAACAGATGATAGTATTACTGAATCCTGCAAATGGAATTGCGGTATATTACCTGGCAGGGTATTTTATATTCCCTCTTTTCCGCCTCTCCTGCCTGATTTTCTAACTTCATGGTCAAAAGTTCTGCCGCTATATTTCCCATATAGCTCAATGGCAGTGCAACCGTAGACAGCGTTGGGTAAAACGCTTCACTAATTTCTCTGTTATCAAAACCAATAACTGATAAATCCGTTCCTATCTTCAAACCTTTTTCATTGACATAGTCATATACGCCGCCTGCCATAATGTCATTCATAGCGAAAATCGCAGTGACTCCCTGCTGGATCAACTGTTCCGCAGCTGTATAGCCGTCCGCACGATTCCACTCTCCACTTATTTCCCAACACGGATTGAATGGGATTCCGTTGTCTAAGAGAGCTTTCATAAATCCTCTCATTCGTTCCATTGTATGGTGGCTTTGATGATTTCCTGTGATGACTCCTATTTTTCTATGTCCCATGGAAATAAGTGTTTTTGCTGCCTCATATCCGCCCTGTTCATCATCATAAATAACCGAAGGTACCTCACTGCTGTCCACTTTTCCATATACTGCTACTGTTGGGACCGCTAACAGTTCCGGAAATTGTTTCATCACATGGTAATGGCCTTCCACATATATGATACCTTCCACTCTTTTCGCAAGCATCTCCTGCATTTCGCCCTGAACCAAGCTGCTGTATTCTTTATACGTATAGAAAGCGTTGCCGTATTTCTGATACATTCTCATGTTGCCCATAAGCAGAGCATAGCCCTTTTTTTCCAGACAGGCGCTTATGCCGTCCACAATGGCAGGAGTATGGAATATAGTCAGATCCTCTGCTATGATTCCGATTGTTTTGGTATTTTTTTGTTTCAGATTTTTTGCCATATAATTCGGCACGTAATTCATCTCTTTTGCTTTCTGCAAAACCAGTTCCTTTGTCTCCTGTCTGGCCTTTTCCTTGCCATTTAGTATATTAGAAACCGTTGAGATTGAGACGTTACATGCCTTTGCAATTTCCTTGATTGTTGCCATGTTCATCCTCCGACAGTTATATTCTCCCAAATCCAAGAATAAATCCTGCATAACAAAACAGCGCCAGCCCAACGACCAACGCTGTAGGTAAATTACCGGGTTACTGTGCCATTATTATAGTTAGATTTTTTGCTGGTGTCAATGGGTTTTGTCATGATGGTCAAGGGGATTTGCGTAATCGGGAGATTGGTTGTTTGTGAACAACTACGGTATCTCCAAATGCAGCGCTGATATAAATGGCTCTATTCTGCACTTGATTTGTAAAGAGTGGATTTTTCCTTTGTTGGGTATTTGGTTTTATTGCTGTTTCAGTTTACATCCTTCTTGCGGAGAGGGACGTTTCCCCGGCCGTATTCTTTGTCTGGGTGTCATATTTCAATCCACACCCTCCTCGCGGAGAGTGACCAAAAGTGGTATGCCAATTGCACGGCAGTACGCTTATTTCAATCCACACCCTCCTCGCAGAGAGTGACCAATGAGAATCGGTCTTGAAAAAGACTTCATACCAATTTCAATCCACACCCTCCTCGCGGAGAGTGACGTTTGTATCTGCAGGATATATTCATCTGCATACTGCATTTCAATCCACACCCTCCTCGCGGAGAGTGACCGCCAGCTCCCTGGGCGGAAAAACTGATACTGGAATTTCAATCCACACCCTCCTCGCGGAGAGTGACCCGACCTGGTAACCGGCAGCCTCCACAATATCAGCATTTCAATCCACACCCTCCTCGCGGAGAGTGACCGGAATTGGAAAAAGTTTGTAACGCACTTTCTATGATTTCAATCCACACCCTCCTCGCGGAGAGTGACGATACACATTTTGAGCAAGGAGAAATGCCAGTAATTTCAATCCACACCCTCCTCGCGGAGAGTGACAGCTTACAGGAACTTAATGGAAATAATCGGGATAATTTCAATCCACACCCTCCTCGCGGAGAGTGACTTATACACGCCTGGTGGTAGATCACCGTCCGCAATTTCAATCCACACCCTCCTCGCGGAGAGTGACTCAGGCCAAACTTGTAATACCATTTTACGACGGTATTTCAATCCACACCCTCCTCGCGGAGAGTGACAAAAATCACACTGCAGACAAGGACGGAGTTGCTATTTCAATCCACACCCTCCTCGCGGAGAGTGACGGTTCCTGTAAGTAAATAGCAAGCTTTTGCACCGGATTTCAATCCACACCCTCCTCGCGGAGAGTGACAGAGCGCTGGGCAGTAGGCCGTGAGGATATCCCGATTTCAATCCACACCCTCCTCGCGGAGAGTGACAGGTCCTGCATTGGACGCTGAACAACAAGAACGTATTTCAATCCACACCCTCCTCGCGGAGAGTGACTAACTATCCCAGTCCACAGGGATCTCCCTTTCCAAATTTCAATCCACACCCTCCTCGCGGAGAGTGACTGGATTGAGACAGAGCCAGTATTGAAGCCTGACGATTTCAATCCACACCCTCCTCGCGGAGAGTGACGATAATACCACGATAACAATAGACTTGGAAGAAGTATTTCAATCCACACCCTCCTCGCGGAGAGTGACATAATAACATCGTAGCCGCTGCATACATCAAGGATTTCAATCCACACCCTCCTCGCGGAGAGTGACAGCAAAATCTCCCAAAATACCAACATCGTTTTAGAACATCTTGCACAAATATTACACATATATAATTCCTTATTTTTTATTTTAACATAATTATCCTCCTTTTTCCATAAAAATATAGGTGCGAATCTCCCTGGAATTTTATGTCCACTTGGGATTCGCACCTATTGAAATTATATTTTCTTTTTAAAAAAGGGTACTTTCTCCTTCCTGATTTTCCCCGGCCCCCGCAGATGAACTTTTGTCATCTTCCGGGGGATAAAAGAACTGCGTTTTATGCTGTTCTGTTTTTGATTATGACCTTTTTCTTTTTCTCAAGATACTGAGTGTGCAGGCAAATATAGCGATCAGTGCAACGGCGCCCAAACCTGCAAACATGCCGATTGGTGTCTCATCCCCTGTTTTTGCAGAAGAGGTTCCTTTCTGGCTTCCACCGCCGGATGGTCTGCTTGGATTTTTGCCTTTGTCTTTATTGTTGTCAGTCGGCGGTTGGGGTTTTGGATTTGGTCCGGCTGTAACTTTTTCAAGCTGGTCCATTGCTGCCTGCAAAGCTGCCGTGGCTGCATCAATCTGTTCCTGTGTTGCGGTTTCACTTTCATAGATATTTGCCGCATCATCAAAGGCTTTCTGGAATTTTTTCCATGTTGTTCCTGTATAGTCATCTTTTTTCAGCTGTGAAGCTTCATCTATCAGGGCTTTTAATGCGGATTTATCTGTCTCTTCCTCTGTCTTTGCAGGATGTTTTTTAAGCTCTGCCATGGCTTCTGCCAGTGCAGTAATCTCTTTATTTACATCCTTCTGAGATGCATCTTTGTTATCATAAACAGCTTTTGCCTTGTTAAGTGATTCTTCAAAAGCCTTCCATGCTTCCTCTGTATAATCTTCTTTGTTCAGCTGTTCTGCCTGCTCGATCACTGCCTGCAGTCCGCCTTTATCCACTACGGTAACTTCCACCGGAGTAAGGCCATTATACGCCTCAGACAATGCCAGATCTGCTGTGTCTATTTCTTCCTCTGTAAGTCCTGGTTTATTCTGAAGTGCTTTTGCTGCTGCAAGAGCATTTTCATATATTGTCCAGCTTTCCTCTGTGTAACTTTCTGCAGAAGAAACATGGGATTCATAGCCTTCTATCATAACGGCAAGTTTCTCTTCCAGTGTTACAAGTTCAGCCTGAGCCTGGGTCAGTGCTGTCACTGCATTGTCAACATCGAGCTGTGTTGCCAGTTCACTGTCACGTACATCGATTGCATTTGTAAGTACATCTGCATATAATGCCCAGGATTTTGCTGTATACAATCCTGCCTCTTCTTCTGAAGGCGCATTTTCAATTGCCTCCGTAAGAACTGTTTTATCTACAACATGTTCAGGTTTTTGTTCCAAAGCATTTTTTGCCGCCTCAAGTGCAGCGATTGCATCGTTTACAGCCTGCTCATCATTTGAGCCTATCAATGCCTGCGCAACTTCCAATGCTGCCGCATAATCAGCCCAGCTCTCTTCCGTATAACTGTCTTTACTGCTCTCCGGAACTGCATTTGCGGCAATGCCTTTTTCCAGAACGGACTGGATCGTAACTAATTTTTCCTTGCCTGCGTAAAATGCTGCGCGCAGTGCTTCCACTGCTGCATCAATTTCATCTTTTAATGCAGCCTTATTGTCTGCCACTGTCTGGGCTTCTGCTCTGGCAGATTCTACTGCAGACAGATATTCTGCCCAGGACGCAGATGTATAAATGGAATTATCCATGGCATCTACTTCAGCGATAAGGTTATTCAGCGCATCTTTATTTGCAGTGCTTTCCAAATCTTCCAGGGCTTTTGCAAGAGCCTTTGTCACCTCATCAATGGCTTTCTGGTCAGCTTCTTCATTTCCGGAAGCTATTCTTGCTTCTTCCAAAATAATGGACAGCGCTTCCCAGGTTTCCTCTGAATAATTGTCCTTTTTCAATGCATCTGCGGCAGTGATCAGAGTATTCAATTTGTCTTTATTGACAGCAGCATCATTATGAGTTACACCAATCCAGCTGATTACAGGATCCGGATTTCCGGTCTTACTGATTGTAACTGTGACCTTTCCTTTGGTTTCTTCTGTCACTTCAAATGTCTGATTTACCTGAAGGTCTGTGCTCGTGTTATAAACGGTAAATGCTTTTTCTGCCAATAAATTATCACCGGAAGTAATCGTCATTTTTGAAGGTCTGCCTGTATTCCACCATTCCTGGAAACCAGCCGATACTGTATAAATACCAGGTTCCAGATTGAAGGCATATACAATATTCTTTCCGCCTGCAGCCCACCAGCCATTTGACAGGTAAGTATCACCGGCATGATGTCCCAGATCAAATTTATCTTTGTCAACTAAATTTGTAACACCGACATATCCGGCGCCGTTTTCTTCCGTATAGGCTTCGTCCGGTACTGCATTTTTCAGTCTTCCCAACAGATTTGCATTGACAGTGTCATAGTATTCTGATGTATCTGCTCCACTGTCGAAGAAGTAGATCAACTTGGGATTTACAATGCTGATCTCGTGTGTAAACTCTCTGTTTCCATCAGTCAAAATTCCTGTCACTGCGGCAACACCCAGTTTATTTTCATCAAGACTGCCGATATCCCATGTCACTTCTTTCTCAACGGAACCACTTCCGAAGTCTACCATAACAGTATCCGGCAGAACATCTGCAATCTCGGATACGGAACTGACAACTGTCGGAAGTTCACTGGTCACTTCAAAGCTGGCTTTATTCTCAAGTTCTTCCAGTGTCCAGTCTGCATAATTTTTCAGCTGAATCTGATTGCCCGGAAGGAATTCTACCGGCAGCCATACATATCTGGAATCACTTAAATCCCCGCCGGAATCCGGATTGAACCAACGGTCGCCCATGTAAATAAATTTGCCGTTTGCTGCATCCACAGGGAATACACAGGTACTCTGTGTATCAAAGGTAGTACCTTTGGTATCACCAACGCAGGGATCTCCCATAACGGTCCACGGTCCAAGAGGATGATCCGCTACTGCATACTGTGCTTTATTCGGACTCCATCCCGTACAGCCGGAGTTGATGATATAATATTTGTCTTTGTACTTAAACATAGCCGGAGCTTCTCTGGAAGCATCGATAAAGTTTCTTGTATAATCCGATGCTGTCAGTTCCTCTCCCTCTTTGCCTGTTCCTTCCACTGCATCCGCAGGGTCTGTGATCAGTCCTGTGTAATCTGCGTTTAATTTTGCGATATAAGTTGTCAGGTTTCCATCAGAAGAATAGATTACGTACGCCTGTCCGTCATCGTCCTTGAACAGATTCATATCACGCACGGCTCCGCCCACATTATCCCAACTGTGGTTTGCATCCGCGCTGTCATGCAGTTTGTATGTACCTAAAAGCTTAAATGGACCTGTCGGGCTGTCGCTGATGGCAACACCAGCTCTTGCTTTGCCGTAGTCTGCTGTGTTGGTCGGTGTACGTCCGTCTGCATGGAACCACATGACATATTTTCCTGTTGCGTCATTGTACAGAACTTTCGGACGCTCAATAACGGTTCTGTCCTCAGCCAGATTCCAGTAAACCTCTTCCAGTTTGCTGCTGTAATTCTTTGTATCATCCGGTGCCTGGTCTTTATAATCTCCGTACAGGCTGCTGAAATATTCGTCTGTCTCAAAGATAGAAAGATCGGCCTCATAGCCCTCTTCCTGGTCTTTGCCGTAATCCTCTTCGGATACCGGAATGCTCTTGAGAACGGCACCTTCATCTGTCCAGTTATACAAATCTGTAGAGGTATACAGATGAACACCTACTACCGGACGGTATCCATTTGTCTTATCTTCGCCGTACCAGTAATATTTTGTTTCTCCATCGATGGTGAACTGCTGAATCTGTCCGCCGTGTGCCTGTATTTTATTACCGTTGTTGTCAAAAAGCTGTGCTCCGTTCGTTCCTGTGATAGAGCTGTAGGTGAATACTTCTTTCAGCGCATTATATGCTTCTTCCAGTGCATTCAGCGCATTTTTAATGGCTTTCTGGTCTGTTGACTGCTCTTCGATCAATTTTCTTGCCTCTGTCACAGCAAGATCAAAGTCTTTTTTTGTCGCGTCAGAATAGCTGTGTCCATCCATTGATGCCTCATAGGAATTGATCTTAGCCTCAAGGCCCTCCACCGTATAAGCTGCAACTGCCTCTACCATAAGATAACTGAGAACCGGGTCTCCGTACTGGTTCGTACGTTTTGGGCTGTGAACCATCACATTCAGTTCTCCGTCATGAACCTCAACTTTATAGGATTTCTCAACTAACTGGCCTTTTGTGAGTTTCAGATCGCTCTCAACAGTTTCTCCTTCCAGCTTAATATCCACATTTCTGGTATCCCACGGATTTTTGAAACCGGCTGTTACAACATAATCATTATTGGATCTCTGAGGAACTTCAAATTTATATTTGAATCCACTGACATCTTTGATAAACGTTACGCCTGTGTCGGCCATATAGATATAACTGCTTGTGATATCCGCTGCACCGCTGCCGCCTTTAACGATCTTTGAATTTTCATCATTCGGCTCATATCCCCAGCTTAAGCCTGTTTCCGCATCTGCACTGTATTCCTGGTCAACATTTGACTGATATAAACCACGTCTGTAACCATCCGGAACGACAGAGGCATCAGAAGTTCCGCAGTTTACAAGATAGAGAACATAATCATTGGCTGCTATCTGTTCTTCCGTATAGCCTTCTCCTAATCCTGTAATGGCATCCTGAATCGCCGCTGCGCCTTCTTGGATCTGGTCCTGTGTTGTTGCAGATTTCAGCATCAGCTCTCTGCCTGCTGCTACTGCTGCATCCAGAACTGCCAGCTTTGCTGCCGGGTACTGGGCTCTGTCCACTTCACCCGCTGCTGCTATGGCATCCTGCAGTTCACTTAAATCCAGAACCTTTTGAATCTGGATGAAGGAAAGTACAGGATCGTTATTTTTCTGCTTTGCCACACAGAATGTTACATCCCCGGCATTTTCAATTGTAATATCTTGTGAGTATGTGTTCCACGGGTTGTTTCCATTCCAAGTGTTGGTTTTTCCAATCTCTACAGTTTTTCCGTCCTGTTCTGCAGTAATAACCATTTCTCGCTGTTGATTCCACCACTCCTTAAAGCCAAAATTAACTTTATAATTACCCGCTTCCAGCGGAATGGTATACTTAATTACCTGATCTTTATTCGCATACCAACCTGTATCATATTCATCCGTCACCGTTCCGTTATACTTACCATATTCATCCAGGTATCCCCATGAACCTTCTGTATACGCCTGATCTGCTGTTTCATTTAAAAGATCTGCATACTGGTCCATAGCTGCGTATTTTGGAGATTCCGGGCTGTTACAGTCAATGAAATAAATCATGTTTGGTGCCACAACCTGTACGTTAGCGGTTGCTGTCATTGTGGTGCCTTCCACGGTACCTGTAACTTTTGTATCTTTTGTCAGGTCAACGCCTTCCAGATCCCATGTAACTTTTTTCTCCAGCGTATTGTTTTTGTTTGTAACCACTTCTACCGTATCCGGCAGTTCTGCTGCAACGCCTTCCACAGTATATACATTTACATCATCAATCCTGACGATTTCTTCTGTACTGCTGTCATAAGTCACACCGTCCACAATATAAGTTGTGATGGAATTTGCCTTCAGTACTGCAGTAATACTCTTCTTTGCAGTGTCTGCCGCAATGGTATCTTCTGAAGACACATCAGCCCAGTTTTCACCGTCTTTTAATGTTCCGCTTGTACGTATAGCAGTCACATTGTCGCCCATGGTACTGAAGCTGGACAGGTCAAATTTCCATGTTTTGTCCTCTCCTGCTGTGTTCACTGCCACAACGACAACTTTTCCGCTTTCCGGATCATATGCTGCCAGTGTGTCATCGCTGGAACCGATAATTGTATATCCGGGACGAATATATCTGGATAACTGGCCATATGCATAATATTTCTTTGTAAGCAGTATTTCCTGATTGTCATGATCGCCGATGGCGATTCCCCAGTATCCGCTGTTCATGTTAACACGGTTATAGAGCTCTTCCAGACTGGCATAATCCGCATCGCTGCTTGTTTTTATCTCTTTATCCACATGCATATCAATGGCATTCCATAAAATCCATGCATTTGCTTTCAGTCCGTTTACATCTGTCATCATTTGTTTTGCCAGACCAAGGGCTGCGCTCATCTCTCCTGCATCTGTTCCTGCAGTATAGGCACCGTCAACCTCTGACATCCACAGATTCTTGTTTTCCTTCTCTGCCAGTTCTTTCAGCTCAGCACGTCTGGAACCGCCGTATGTATGTGTGTCGATTCTCTGGATGATTCCTTTTGCTTCATCAGAAAGAGCATTGTAGGAGGTAATGGCCGTATCAATACTTGTCTCATCTGTGCCGCAGATTATGATATTGATTTCCCGCTTCTCCAGCTCTTCATTCAGCATCTCAATAATCTTTGACTGGGATTCTCCCTGGTCAAAATGGCAGCCTTCCTGCTTATTGCTGTAAGCTCCCCAGTAACTTGTATACGGCTCATTCATAGGTGTTGTGCTCTGGAAGGTGATAACACCCTCCTTGTTCCAATGCTCGATCACATCAGCCATATAGACTGCAAATGCACGATAAGAGTCAGTCCTTAGATTATCCTTATTGGAATCTACTGCCCCTGAACTGCATCCGCTGTTTGTCATAAAATACGGCGGGGAATTGGAAAATGCCTCGGCTATGAAGTCTTCACCGCTGGCCTCAGCAGCTGCTTTCAAAATATTGATCTGATTTTCATCTGCTTTCCAGTTATAATTCCAGGCATAGCCGCAGCTTGCGTCGGATCTGTCGTAATTCTCTTCATACCATGCAAGCTCATGTTCACTTTCATTTATCTTTGTTACATCCGTTGCATATCCCGGAATTGCGGAATCAGAACGGGTGATATGCTCACTGTGAAGGAATTCTTCCCCTTCCGGCAGTTTGCCCTCCTCACCGGATTTGATGACTGCCATTTTTACAAAATCAAGTGTCCAGTCACTTTTACCGGCGATATTAATCGTATTGTCTCCTGCATTCAGCGCAACATCGGAGATTGTTACAAGAAACAGCATATTATTATTGCCTGAAGCAATGATATGGCTGTTAATGGTGTCTGCATCGACAAGATAATCCTTTTCATCATTAACACGTATTGCTACATCACGCTTATTGCTTCCGGTAAGAGTAAGGAGCAGTTTAACCGTATAATTTCCTGTTTCCTCGGCTTTAACGGTATAACGCAGATTGTCACCATCGCCTGGCTCGTCATCCAGTTTGTTTATCCAGCCAATCGACTGAAAGCTCCCAACCTCACTGCCTTTTGTAATACCGAAGTCCGCGTCAGATACTGTGTATTTCAGGCTTTTCATTGCTGTATTTGTTCCGACAGACATTTTTTTGCCTTTGTACTCTGGTTTGCATCCTTCTGTCTCCAGGTCGTAAAATTCTGCTTTTTCGTTTACCGGCACTTTTGTCGGCTCTCCTACCAGATCACCACCGCCCACATTGTAACGGCCAATGTTCATATCCAGGCCCTCATCACTGAAGAAAACCCTTGCCGCTTCCTCTGTCATCTTATCACTGTAGCCAAGGCGGTTTGCCCACCAGCAAAGTGATGTACCCCATCCCTCAAATTCACCAAGTCCATCCTCATTGGTGTCATGAAAGGTAGATGCCAGGCCCGGCTGAAGCTTGATCACTCTGTCGGCGTCCGCTGCAGAGACCAGTTGAAGTCCGCCTAACGGTATGGATGTCAGGCAAAGTGCTGCGGTAGTGGCTGCAGCAATCCCTCTTTTAAAACTTCTCATTCTCTTTCCTCCTTTTTTCCTTTTTGGTACACCCAGATATTTCCCGGGCTGCATGTCCTGCCGGTCATGCTGCCTACCATTTCTAATTATAAATAAAAAAACGGCTAAAATATATCACATATCTTAGCCAAAAGTCACATTTCTTATTTCATTTTCCATTTTTTCCTATTTCCGAATTTCCTTCTGTATTCATTGGGATTCATACCCACCACCTGCTGAAATGCCCTGGCAAAATGGCTTTGGGAGCAGAATCCAAGATAAAAGGCAATTTCCTGAATCCGGTAATCCGAATACTTTAAAAGATTTTCTCCCCTCCGCACTTTCTCTCTGCGGATGTAATTGGTGATGGTGATCTTTTCCTGAGAGCTGAAAAGATGGGACAGATAGTCTGCATTGATATCCATATGTTCCGCAATGTCGGCTACCTGAATGGGATCATGCAGATGACTGAATATGTAATCCTTTACCTGTCCGATCAGAGGATTTGTCTTTGTCTTCTGCTTCTCTCCTCCCTGTATGTTCTCTTCATCCACAAGCCTGGCATAGACAAACTGCGCCTCTCGCTTAAATGCCTCCACCTCAGGAACATTATCAATCTCCTCCACCTGCTGAATGAGGCTGTCTGCCAGGGAAAAGGATTTCTCCACGCTGATCCCTCCCCGGATGGCGGCTCTTGATGCCAGCGTGATATTGCCAACCGCCACATTTTTATGGGAACGGAGCGGATCTTTTGCAAGGACTCCGATCTCTCCCTCATAAGTCTCTGATATACTCTTTGTCAGAGCCTGAATATCGCCCTTTTCAATGCTGTCCAGTTCCCGCAGTTCCTGCTCATAAGGGTTATGCAGACCCGCGCTTTCCTGCCGTTCAAAAATATCCTGGGAGATGCGGTTCTGTAAATTCATGGTGGCTGTATAATTTTGCTGGTTTCTTTTCCACAGCCGGGCCGCCGACAGCTCTTCGCCGGTGAGATGCCAGTGCAGAAGCAGAACTCCGGAAACGAACTTGTCCAGAGGACAGACAGGAGGTATGTAACCGCTCTTCCTCCCCAGGTTATAGTATCTGCGGATTTGAATGAGAATTTCCTGGCTCAGAGGGCCGATCGTTACCGGACCGGCTATGATTACCGTTCCCTTTGACAGCCCTTTGGCAAATATTGCATAGACCAGGCTGCTCTCCGTAAAAATAACCGGGTGCTGTTCACTTTTTTGGGAAAATACTTTCTCCACAAATTCCGGATTTTTCTCGAAAATCAAAGTTTCTATGTCCCTGGCACCGAATTTCTGTATAATTTCTTTATCTGTACTAAATAAATGAAACGGAGTATGGATCAGATTTACCATATGCTCTAAAAAGTATGGCTGCAGCATTTTATAGTCCTGCCTTTCGTGATTCCTGTTCTCTTACTGACATGAAATAACTCCCCCGCATTTTCATACGGGGGAGCCTCTGCTTGGACACAATACGCTTTCGCGTACATTTATTCTATTTGTCATAGGGCAATCTCTTTCATTCTGTTTTGGGGCAAAGTTTCTATTCTCTTGATATTTTTCGATTAGCTCTGCCATCCTAGATTGTCCTTTGATATTTTCCTTGTTATGACTGATAACTATATTACAATTAACTGCTTAACTGCTGCCCTTGATAATTTGATAATATAACCGTCTACCGATTTACGCTTTCAGATTTACGCTTTTAAACTATCTGGACTTATTGAAGCCGTTCAAGAAATTTTTTGCTTGAATGTACATCATAGTCAGTTCCATTACGGACACGTTCTATGATTCGCTTCTGCCTATCAATCAGAGGTATTTCTTGCACCTCTAATCGCTGTCTAAGCCCACTTGCTACCATAAGCCTTTGCCATTGAGAATTATCAACTTTGTAATCTATATCTGTCCATTCTTCTTTTGGCTTCATAATACGGAAATTCTCAATGATGTATCTATAATATTTAGTAATTGGTACATCTTTGGGAATTTCTTCTCCTATGTGCTTAAAGTTCATTCTAAGATACCGTAAATGTTCAAATGAGCCTTTCTCGAATTGCTTTGTTTCTTTTTCCAATTCTTTCAATTCTGCTTCTGTCAGCTCTGTTATCTCTTTTCTAGTATCTACTATTTGTGCAGATAATCTTTCTTGCTCAGATAACATCTGAGCAGTTATCTTTGTATTATCTACCTTTTCGGCTTCATTTACTTTTATATTGCTTGTTTCCAAATTACATCACTCCAATCATATTTTTCTATAGATATTTTATATAGATTTTGTATATATAGATATTTTAATTGAAGTTGTGTTCCCACCACCCTCCCCTAGTCCAGTCTTGGGTGTTCTCAACCTGTAAGCAGTTCCTATTTCCATACGATTTCTCGTATAATAATAAGTGGAGGATTTTTTGATGCACCACCATCAAATTTCCTCTGCCTAAGAGTTGCTTACAGAAAGTTCTGTCTAGGTTAGTTCTGTCTAAGTTAGTTCAGCTCTCCCACCAGAGCTTTACTATATAACCCTATACAGAAGGGAAGTGTTCGTTATGGATATTAATTTCAATAAGTCTACCAACATTACTTGGAAGCCTGATAATACCTTAGAAGTCGCATCTTCTAATGGTCATGTTTCTAAGATTACTGGTGTATCCTTTGCAAATTATTTACTTGTAAAAGATAATCCAAAATTGTTAAAGCTTATTGAGAAACGTGCTGTTTCTCTGTAATGTTTTTAATCATTTTTCTCCCAAAAGAGAACTTGTAAAATTGTATAGTATTTACTTATTTGTTGTAGGAATGTTCTATGTCCAGTAGAATGTTCCTACCTCATAGGATATTTATACCCTTCAGGATGTTCCTATCTCTGTATGTTCCTATCTCTAAACAAATTCTCGTATACTAATAAGTGAGGGATTATTGATACCCTTTTCACCATCAATAATTTCCTCTAATTTGTTATGGAGGGAGGTGTCATTATGGATATTAATTCTATTTCTTGGGATTCAACTTTACTGAAAGTTCAATTCTCAAATGGAAAAGTAATGGTTTATGAAAATATTACTTTTTCTGAATATCAACAGTTGTTATCCTGTTTAACTGCTGCCGATAAACCATCAATTGAAGCTATGCTTAATGAGCTGGAAATATACCATGTTCATCATGTAGCTTAATTCTTGAAAGGGTTACTCTACTGCAATAGAGTAGCCTTTTCTTTTGTAGCGTGTCTGTTGTAGTTGCGTGTCTATATTAGACGGTCACATTATCAAATTATCAACGAATCATGAAAGCTTATCTCAGCCTATAATGAAAATAGGATACTGACTCCACTACTTTTTTCACTTCTCTTTTTGCCTTACAATAGTCTTAGGCAGGATTAAGTTTGATTGCAC